>NZ_CP066786.1:3147500-3447500 GCF_016598595.1 Martelella lutilitoris | reverse complement strand
GCGGCATGGGCGAGGCGGGCGGGCAGAAGCACGTTGTCAAAGGCGGAGAGGCCGGGAAAGAGATGAAAGTCCTGCATCACGATGCCGATATTCTCGCCGCGCCAGCGGTCGCGCCTGCCTTCGGGAAGAGCGGCGAGATCGGTGTCGCCCCAGCTTGCATGGCCGGTCTTCAGCTTTTCCAGCCCGGTGATGATGTTGACGAACGTGCTCTTGCCGGAGCCCGAGGGGCCGGTGACGGCCACGCGCTCGCCGGGGGCGATTTCGAGGACGGGGATGCTGAGCACCGGCGCGGAGAGACCGGGAAAGGAAACGGCGACATCTTCGAGGCGAAGGGGCAACATGGGCGGCGGCTTTCGGAGTTGCGGGGCGCAGGGTCAGACGGTCTTGTAGCGCGCGTCCCTGAGGCGCAGCTGGCTGACGAAGCCGGTTTCGGGATCCACCCAGGAGCCGCGATCAAGCGTGCCGGTCACCTCGATCATCTGGTTCGGCTGGACGAAGGTCTGTTTTCTGTTGAGATAGACGACGACGATGTTTTCCGGCCAGTCGGCATCCGAAGAGCAGAAGGGGCAGAGCGCCATCGGAATTTCGGAGAGCACGAAGAATTGCGCCTCGGCCTTCAGCGGCGGCGCCATGAAGCCTCGTATGGAGACCTTTTCGCCGGTGAGGTCCTTGACCTTGTCGGAAAATTCGAGGCCGAGCGGGCTGAAGGAGCCGTAGAGCTCGTCGAAATTCAACTCGGCCGTGGCGGCAAGCCCGGGGCGGGAGGCCAGGCCGATGCCGAGCGCGCCGAGGGTTGCAAGCAGTCTGCGGCGGGAAAAGGGCAGAGTGGTCATCGGATCAGTTCTCCTGACAGGAAAGGACCGGGCGACGTCCGCCCGGACCCCAGCTGGTTGACAAAGCCTGCTCCAATCTCTGCCGTCATGTTCGGGCTTGTCCCGAGCACCTAAGCACGCCTCTACTCGACAGACGTCTCGGACGAGAAGTCATTTGAAATACAACTTCTTCCAAAACGCTACTCCGCCCGTGCGGAACCGTGGTTAGATCCTCGGAACAAGCCCGAGGATGACGCCCGTAGAAAGAATAGGTTCATCGGTAGTCTGAGGACCGGGCGTCGTCCGCCCGGTCCCGTCTCGAACGTGACGTCTACTGCTTCTGGCTGTTGCCGAGCGCGAAGGCATCGGCCAGCACTTCATAGACGTCGGACTGTTCCATATAGCCCTTGAAGCCTTCGGCGCCGGGGCCGGTTGCCTGCAGGAGAACGTCATCGACGGCGTGAACGCCGGTCGAGGCGTCGTAGGGCAGGTTGCCGGTGCGCAGAACCGCGCCGGGAATATCCTTGTAGGCCTCGTTGGCGACGTAGCGGCCGTTCTCGTCCTTCACGGCCGGCTCGAACGGACCGTCCATTTTCGGGCGGAAGGTCTCGTAATAGTCGGGGAAATTGTTGGCGAACATGGCGAGGCGACGCGAGACGTCGACCTTGTCCGGATAGCCGTCGCCGTTTTCGTCCGTATAGTTCGGGAAGCCGGCGTCGTCATAGGTCATGACCTTGTTGCGCATCTCGTCCGATTCGACTTCATCGTCAATGGTGCCGATCACCGAGAAGCCGTGGGTGTGGTCGCCGGTGACGACGATCAGCGTGTCCGGATTGGCGTTCATCCACTCCATGGCGGCGCCGACGGCCTGGTCGAATTCGATCATGTCGATGACGGCGCGGTCCCAGTCGAGCGGATGCGACATCTTGTCGACATTGGCGGCCTCGACCATCAGGAAGAAGCCTTCCGGGTTCTTGGAAAGCTGGTCGATCGCCGCCGTGGTCATGTCCACAAGGCCGGGCTGGTTCGGGAACTTGTCGACGCTGCCGGTCTTCAGGAACTTGCGGTCAAGCGTCGAATCCATGTTGCCGGTGTGGAACAGGCCGAGCAGCTTGCCGTTTTCCGACTTTTCGGCGGAAGCCAGTTCGTCGGCGGAGGTGACGACCGTGTAGCCGGCATCCCGGAACATGGCGACATAGTCGTTGTCGTCCTTGCGCTTGGAGCCGGGGACGTCCGACTTCAGGAAGTAGGCGGAACCGCCGCCGAGGACGACTTCCGGCTTCACGTCATAGAACATGCCAACGATATCGGCCTTGTCGGCGCGAAGGCGGGTGTGGGCAACGACGGCGGCCGGCGTCGCGTCTTCGATTTCGGCGGTGGAGACAACGCCGATCGACTTGCCGGTCTGGCGGCGCAGCGCCTCGGCAATGGTCTCGACCTTGGGGTCGTCCAGGCTGTCGGGCGTGCGGTCGGCATAGACGCCGAGCGCGTTGACGCGGGTCTTGTGGCCGGTCATGTAGGCCGACATGGTGTTGGCGCTGTCGGTCGCGACCGAATGGGTCGAGGACGTGCCGATCGTTGCCATGCGGTCGAGGTCGTCCATGCTGAGGCGGCCGTCGGCCTTGCCCTCGGTCATGCCCTTGGACATGATTCGGGCAGCCGAACGGTGGCCCATGGACATGCCGTCGGCGACGAAGAAGATGATGTTCTTGGCCTTCGGCGTTTCCGGCGTATCATAGACGGTCCAGGTGACGTCCTTCGTCTCGTCGCCGGCCTTGACGGAAACGGTGTAGTCGCCGGCCTCGCCGAGGGTGAGCTCGCGCAGGATCAGGGCGGAGCCGAGGCTTTCGTCGTTCTTGCCCTTTTCGTCGGAGACGAATTCGGCGTCAGCGCCGAAGACGTCCGCGTAGGCTTCGCCGTTGACGGTGACTTCGACGTCGCCCGCGTCATAGACCGAATCGAGTTCGACCTTGAAATCGAAGGGCGAGCCGACCAGGATGGTGGCGCGGTCGAGGGGATAGATCGTGGCGGCCTGGGCCGTGCCGGCAAGGCAGGTCGCGGCTGCGAGAAGTGCGAGACGTGCGCGCATGGAAACCTCTTGGTAAAGAGTGTGTGAAGATAGCTGCGCATCCGCGATAGTCCCGCGGCATTACATCTCGATGACGTTTTGACTGCGTTTTGATGACGCCCTGAAGCATTGCGGAAAGGCGCCTCGGTCTCAATGCCGGTTGCGCCGGCCGCGCGGCTTCAGATAGCGCCGGCGTCGCCGTTTCCAGGAGAAATGCAGGACGCGGGTCATGTACCAGAAGAGTGCGAGCGTGACCACGCCCGCCGCCAGGAAGCCGCTGGCATTGCCGACGATCTGGGCCACGGCGATGATGTTGTGGGAGAAGACCAGGCCGAGCAGCGTGTAGATCAGCACATAGAGCATCTGCCCGGGAATGGCGGCGGCAATGAACAGTTTCCAGCGCATGCCCGCCGCTCCCGCGACCGGGTTCATGTAGGGGCCGATCATCGCCAGAAGCCAGCGCGTGATGAAGATCGCGATGACGCCCCGGCGTTCCAGATAGTCGCGGGCGCGGTCGACGAGGCGCTGGCGCTTCGGCCCGCGCGCGGCAAAACGCTCGACATAGCCGGTGCCGCCGATCCGTCCGGCCCAGTAACCGACCTGGTCGCCGCTGCAGGCCGCCGCGACGCAGACCGCGTAGACCGCCCAGAAGGTCAGGTCGCCCGTTGAAACAAGCGAGCCGCCGAACAGCATGATCACGGCCGTCGGCAGCGGAATGCCGCAACAGGCCAGAAACACGGCAAAGCCGATCACGGGCACGCCGTAGACCGGCAGCAGCGCCAGAAGCTGCTCACTCATCGCGCTCGGCCTTTTCGTCCTCATAGTCATCGAGGGCGTGGGCGATCTCGTCCTCCAGTTCTTCAAGCGAGATGCCCTTGATGCGGGCGATCTGGCGGAGCATCATCCGCCGGCTGCGACTGTCGGGGACGAGGTCCAGCTCTTCAGCAAGTTCTTCCGCCGGGATGTCATAGACGATGGCGACATGGCCAAGCGTCATCCAGCCCTTGAGTTCAAGGTTCCGGTTTTCGGGATTGCGCCAGTAAAAGACGGAAAGGACGAACTGCAGGGCAAAGACGAGCGTGATGAAGCCGGTCAAGACGAATGCGACGCAGAGGCCCCGGTGACGCCTCCAGAGCGCAGAGAGTGGCGCTATCATCCTCCTGCCAGTCATCGTCATTGCCTTTCGCTTTTCTCAGAAGTGTCCCCAGATAGCCATTCCGGGGCGCGTGCACAACGCCCGCCGGCGGCCGCCGATTGCGCTCGATACGGGCTTTTCTTCTATCGTCTTGTCCGGCGATCCGCTATGACCCCATGACGTTGAAGCACGAAAGCCCACGGAGAAGAATGGATGAACGAAGAGATCCGCGTCCACAGAAACGACATTCCGGCCGAGGATGCCGCCCGCTACCACGGGGCGATCGCCATCGACACGGAAACGCTCGGGCTGGTGCCGCGTCGTGACCGGCTGTGCGTGGTGCAGATCTCGCCGGGCGACGGGACGGCGGACGTTATCCAGATTGACGCGGGCCAAAAGGAAGCGCCGAACCTTTGCGCCATGCTCGCCGATGGCTCGCGCCAGAAGATCTTTCATTTCGGTCGTTTCGATATCGCCGTCCTCTATTACACATTCGGCGTGACGACCGAGAACGTGTTCTGCACCAAGATCGCCTCGCGCCTGACGCGGACCTATACGGACCGGCATGGCCTGAAGGACAATCTGAAGGAGATGCTCGAGGTCGATGTATCCAAGGCGCAGCAATCCTCCGACTGGGCGGCGGAAACGCTCTCCGAGGCGCAACTCGCCTATGCCGCCTCCGACGTTCTCTATCTCCACCGCCTGCGCGACAAGCTGATGGAACGGCTGATGCGCGAGGACCGCATGGCGCTTGCCGGCGCCTGCTTCGATTTCCTGCCGACCAGGGCCAAGCTCGACCTTCTGGGGTGGGAGGAAACCGACATTTTCGCCCATAGCTGAAGAGGTTAACCGGTGTTGCATATCCGCAACAAATTCTCCGCCGGTCCTCTTTAAAGCCTCCTGGCCTGCACCCATATCAGACCTTGAGCGGCGTTTGCGCCGCATAATCAGGCCCGCCTCTCTGAGGGGGTTTTCTAGGTCATCGTCCTGTCGCTTCAAAAGGGCCGGGCGAGGAATGGAGGCAAGGACATGAATATCGAGAAATATTCCGAACGCGTGCGCGGCTTTCTGCAGTCCGCGCAGACATTCGCTCTCGGCGAAGGCCATCAGCAGTTCGGCGCCGAGCACCTCTTGAAGGTGCTGCTCGACGACGAACAGGGCATGGCCGCCTCGCTGATCGAGCGGGCAGGGGGCGATGCCAAGAAGGCGCGCCTCGCCAATGACGCGGCGCTCGCCCGGATCCCCAAGGTTTCCGGCGGGAACGGACAGATTTATCTCTCCCAGCCGCTGGCGAAGGTTTTCAACACCGCCGAAGAAGCGGCAAAGAAGGCCGGCGACAGTTTCGTCACCGTCGAGCGGTTGCTTCTGGCGCTTGCGATCGAGAAATCCGCCTCGACCGCGAAGACGCTGGAGGGCGCCGGCGTGACGCCGAACGGGCTGAACGACGCCATCAACGAGATCCGCAAGGGCCGCACCGCCGACAGCGCCAGCGCCGAGGAAGGCTATGACGCGCTGAAGAAATATGCGCGCGACCTGACGGCGGACGCCCGCGACGGAAAGCTCGACCCGGTGATTGGCCGCGACGACGAAATCCGTCGCACGATCCAGGTGCTCTCGCGCCGAACCAAGAACAATCCGGTTCTGATCGGTGAGCCCGGCGTCGGCAAGACGGCGATCACGGAAGGCCTTGCCTTGCGCATTGTCGATGGCGACGTGCCGGAAAGCCTGAAGGACAAGAAGCTGATGGCGCTCGACATGGGCGCGCTGATTGCGGGCGCGAAATATCGCGGCGAGTTCGAGGAACGGCTGAAGGCGGTTTTGAACGAGGTTCAGGCCGAAGCTGGCAAGATCATCCTTTTCATCGACGAGATGCACACCCTGGTGGGCGCCGGGAAGGCCGATGGCGCCATGGATGCGTCCAACCTGCTGAAACCCGCGCTTGCCCGCGGCGAGCTGCATTGCGTCGGCGCGACCACGCTTGATGAATACCGCAAGCATGTTGAAAAGGACGCGGCTCTTGCCCGACGGTTCCAGCCGGTGATGGTTGCCGAGCCGACGGTCGAGGACACGATCTCGATCCTGCGCGGCCTGAAGGAGAAATACGAGCAGCACCATCAGGTGCGCATCTCCGACAGTGCGCTTGTGGCCGCCGCGACGCTTTCGAACCGCTACATCACCGATCGCTTCCTGCCGGACAAGGCCATCGACCTGATGGACGAGGCATCAAGCCGCGTGCGCATGCAGGTGGATTCCAAGCCGGAAGAACTCGACGAACTCGATCGCCGGATCATCCAGCTGAAGATCGAGCGCGAGGCGCTGAAGAAGGAAACGGACACCGCGTCGAAGGACCGGCTTTCCAAGCTGGAGGGCGAACTCGCCTCTCTGGAGGAGGAAGCCGACACGCTGACGGCGCGCTGGCAGTCGGAAAAGAACAAGCTCAACAAGGCTGCCGATCTGAAGAAGCAGCTTGACGCGGCCCGCAACGAGCTTGCGATCGCCCAGCGCGGCGGCGAGTACCAGAAGGCCGGCGAGCTTGCCTATGGCACGATCCCGAAGCTGGAAAAGGAACTGGCCGAGGCCGAATCCGAGGACAATACGGTCACCGATTCCATCCTTCAGGAAGTCGTCACGCCGGACAATATCGCGCAGGTCGTCTCCCGCTGGACCGGTATCCCGGTCGACAAGATGCTGGAAGGCGAGCGCGAGAAGCTGCTCCGGATGGAGGACGAACTGGCCCGCTGGGTTGTCGGTCAGGGCGACGCCGTGCAGGCGGTCTCGCGTTCCGTTCGCCGTGCCCGCGCAGGCCTGCAGGATCCGAACCGGCCGATCGGCTCGTTCATGTTCTTAGGCCCCACCGGCGTCGGCAAGACGGAGCTGACGAAATCGCTCGCCCGCTTCCTCTTCGACGACGAGACGGCGATGGTGCGCATGGACATGTCGGAATATATGGAGAAACACTCCGTTGCCCGCCTGATCGGCGCCCCTCCCGGCTATGTCGGTTACGACGAGGGTGGCATGTTGACCGAGGCGGTGCGCCGCAGGCCGTACCAGGTGGTCCTGTTCGACGAGATCGAAAAGGCCCATCCGGATGTCTTCAACGTGCTGCTGCAGGTTCTTGACGATGGTCGGTTGACTGACGGCCAGGGCCGCACGGTCGACTTCCGCAACACGATCATCATCATGACATCCAATCTGGGCTCGGAGTTCCTGACCCAGCTCGGCGAAAATGAGGACAGTTCGGCCGCGCGCGAACAGGTGATGGAGGTCGTCCGGGGATCGTTCCGGCCGGAGTTCCTGAACCGCGTCGACGACATCATCCTGTTCCACAGGCTGCATCGCGAGGATATGGGCGCGATCGTCGATATTCAGCTCGGCAGGCTCGAAAAGCTGTTGTCGGATCGCAAGATCGAGATCGAGCTGACGCCGGAAGCCCGCGACTGGCTCGCCGAGAAGGGCTATGACCCGGCCTATGGCGCGCGCCCCTTGAAGCGCGTGATCCAGACCGCGGTCCAGGATCCGCTGGCCGAGAAGATCCTTGCCGGCGAGATCGCCGACGGCGCTCACGTCAAGGTCGATGCGGGCTCCGACCGGTTGCTGTTCACGCTCTCCGGGCGTTTGCAGGACGTCGCCTGATTACGGCAATCCGGACAAAGCAGCAAAAAAGGCCGCCTCCAGGGGCGGCCTTCACGCATTCCATGGACGCGCCGGCATTGAAGGCGGGCGCATCGGCCGTTTCGGCAGGCCCTGCGCAGGCCTTCTTTTCAACGCCTGCAAGCCAGCGCTGTCATCGGAACTGGGCGTCCCCAAGCCCGGAAACGGTGTTTGCGCATTCTTTCAGCGACTTCCCCCAAAAAAAATCCGGCCTGTGGACATGGTTAAAAAAGGCAATTCACTGAATCATTTAGGCCCTGCCCCTGAATCATTTTCCGAACGCGAAAGTGGCGGATGACGGCAAAGCCTCGGCCTGGGGGCTGGTGTTGGCGTTTGCGCGTTATACACTGATTTTAATAGATGATTCGAAATTAAGCCGGTGGGCGCATCGCGGGGAGGCCGGTCAGGAAACTGGCCGGAGCCGGAAGCGGGCAACCGGAAAAGGTGGTTCATGGGTCTTGGTCTTTTGGAAATTGAACGTTTGAACAATCCGGTCGACATGATCGAGTTCGTGGCATCCACGAATGACTGGAGTTTCGAGCGTTCGGGCGAGGATGAGATCGCGATGACGGTCGGCGGGCGCTGGGCCGATTATCACGTCTCTTTCTCGTGGATGAGCCAGCATGAGGCGCTGCACCTTGCCTGCGCCTTCGACCTGCGTGTGCCCGATCATCGCGCAACCGAACTGGTGCGTCTGCTTTCGCGCGTCAATTCCCAGGTTCTGATGGGCCATTTCGATTTCTGGCCGCATGAGAACGTGGTGGTCTTCCGCCATTCGCTGCTTCTGGCGGGCGGCGCGGAACCCACCAACCAGCAGGTCGAGGGCACGCTTTCCAACGGGCTTGATGCGTGCGAGAATTACTTCCAGGCCTTCCAGTTCGTCGTCTGGTCCGGCATGTCTGCCGAGGACGCTATGAAGGCGGTGATGTTCGAAACGGTTGGAGAGGCCTGATATGGCAGACCTCGGCGAAATCGAAGGGCTGGTGCTGGTCGGCGCAGGCAATATGGGTGGCGCTTTGCTTTCGGGCTGGGTCGCGGGCGGGGTGCGTCGCGAGGCGATCACGGTGATCGATCCGAATCCTTCCAACAGCATCAAGAGCCTGCTCGATCGCAGCGGCATCCGCCACCACGTGGCGCCGCCGGACAATATCAAGGCAAAGATCCTGGTTCTCGCCGTCAAGCCGCAGGTCATGTACGCCGTGCTCGACACGCTGGCCCCGGTGATAGACGAGAATACGCTGATCATCTCGGTCGCCGCCGGAAAGACGCTCTCCTATTTCGAGGAGCGGCTCGGAAAGCTGGCGATGATCCGCACCATTCCCAACACGCCGTCCATGGTCGGTCGCGGCGTCATCGGCGCCTTTGCCAATGGCCTCGTCACCGAGGCCGGACGCGAAAAGGCGGATACGCTTCTTGCCGCCGTCGGCCAGGTCGAGTGGGTGGAAAAGGAAGCCGATATCGACGCCGTCACCGCGATTTCCGGCAGCGGCCCGGCCTATGCCTTCTACCTGGTCGAGTGCATGGCCGAGGCCGGCCGCAAGCTCGGGCTTGACGAGGACCTTGCCATGCGGCTTGCGCGCGGCACGGTGATCGGCGCGGGCGCGCTGATGGACGGCTCGAAAGACGACGCCGGAACGCTGCGCAAGAATGTCACCTCGCCCGGCGGCACGACGGCGGCGGCGCTTGAGCACCTGATGGCCGAGGACGGCCTGCAGCCGGTCTTTGACCGGGCGCTGGAGGCCGCCTGCAACCGATCGCGCGAACTGGCGGGCTGAATGACGGACGAGATCACCTTTGACGATTTCCTGAAGGTCGATATCCGCGCCGGCACAATCATCGAGGCGGAGGTCTTTCCGGAGGCCCGCAAGCCGGCCTACAAGCTGAAGATCGATTTCGGCCCCGATATCGGCGTGAGGAAATCGTCCGCGCAGATCACCGTGCATTATACGCCCGAATCCCTTGTCGGCCGGCAGGTGATGGCGGTGGTCAATTTCCCGCCCCGCCAGATCGGGCCCTTCCGCTCGGAAGTGCTGACGCTGGGCATGGCCGATGCCAATGGCGACATCGTGCTGGCGGCAATCGACAAGCCGGTCGAAAACGGCGCGAAGCTTCACTGAACAATTCAGCACGGAATATGGATGGTTGCCCTGAGCCCGCCGAGCGGGCTTTCCGAGAGCACCACATTGCCGCCGTGTCCGCGCGCGATGTCGCGGGCAATGGCAAGGCCAAGGCCGGTGCCCGAGGAATCGAGGTTGCGGGCATTGTCGAGCCGCAGAAACGGCTTGAAGACTTCCTCCCTCATGTCCGGGGCGATGCCCGGCCCGTCATCGTCAAAGGAGATCGTCAGCCATTTCTCGCCGTGCTCGGCGGTGATTTCGAGCCGGTTGGCATGGCGCTTGGCATTGGAGGCAAGGTTTGCGACGAGGCGCGCGAAGGCATTGGGCCGCACCGTCACCGCATCATCGCCGACGATGACGTAGTCCAGCGACTTTCCCGACAGTTCGAAATCCTCCTTCTGGCGCTTGAAGAGGGCAGAAAGGCTGGCCGTTCCGGTGACCTCCTCGGCGTCGCCGCGGGCAAAGTCGATATAGCCCTCGAGCATTTTCTGCATTTCCTCGATATCGAGATTGAGGGCCTCGACCTCGGGGCTGTCGCCGATCAGGGCGAGCTGCAGCTTGAACCGCGTCAGAATGGTGCGCAGGTCGTGGCTGACGCCGTTCAGCATGGTGGTGCGCTGCTCGATCTGCCGCTCGATGCGCTCGCGCATCAGGATGAAAGCAAGGCCGGCGCGTCGGATCTCGATCGCCCCGCGCGGGGTAAAAGGGCGCGAGGAGCGGTGGCCCTTGCCGAAGTCCTCCGCCGCCTGGGTGAGTCTGAGGATCGGGCGGATCTGGCCGCGCAGGAACAGCGTTGCGATCCCGATCAGCACCAGCGAGGTGCCGACCATCCACAGGATGAAAATATGCGTGTTCGAGGCATAGGTCATCGAGCGACGGGCGAAGATCCGCAGTATGCCGTCGTCGAGCTTGATGCGGATCTCCACGAAACGTGAATCGCCGAGCGTATCGATCCAGAAGGGGCGGCCGATCTTGGCGGAGATCAATTCCGCCAAAACCTGGTCGAGCAGGCCGAAAAAGGGCTTCGGCAGGGGAGGGGGCAGCTTGCCGTCTGGTTCGATGGCGACCCTCAGCCCCATGTCGCTGTCGGCGATCGCGACAATCTCGTCCTGATAGTCGGGATCGGTGGTTTCGATGAGATCGATGATGGCGGCGATATCGCCCGTCACCGCGTCGGCGAGGCGGTGGGTGACCATCTGCCAGTGCCGTTCCATAAAGACGGTGGCGACGACGGCCTGAAGCAGCAGCATCGGCATGATGATGATCAGCAGCGAACGGGCAAAGAGGCCGCGCGGCAGGCGGTGATGGGTCCAGCGGGCCACTGTCTTGTAGGCGTAGTAGAGATGCCGGAGGCCCGGCAGCCGGACAAGGGCGCGATAGGCCGTGTGAAGTCTGTCGGCAAGTTTCCCGCACGCATCCTTCAGGCTTTGGCTGAGTTGTCTCAAGACCTGTTATTCCCGGTTCAGACGATAGCCGATGCCGCGCACCGTCTGCAGGTAGCGCGGGTTTGCCGGATCACTCTCGATCTTGCGCCGCAGCCGGTTGATCTGAACGTCGATCGTGCGCTCGTTGATCTCGGCGTCCGAGCTGACGAGATCATAGCGCGCGACGGTCTCGCCGGCCTTTTGCGCCAGCATCGACATGATGTCCTGTTCCCGCTCGGTAAGCCGTATCGGCGTCGCGCCCTTCTTCAATTCGCGGCGGCCGAGCGAAAACGTGTAGGGCCCGAACATGATCTGCTCGATCGCCGGCGTCTTCGGCGCCTGCGCCCGGCGCAGGATGTTGCTGATCCTCAGCAGAAGCTCGCGCGGCTCGAAGGGCTTGGGGAGATAGTCGTCCGCGCCCGCCTCAAGCCCCTCGATCCTGGCATCGGCCTCGGCCCTGGCGGTCAAGAGCAGCACGGGGATCGGACGGAGCCTGCTCAGGTCGCGCGTGAGCGAAACGCCGTCCTCGCCCGGCATCATCACGTCGAGCACTAGAAGGTCGAAATCGAGGCCCTCGAGCTTGCGCCGCGCCTCGGCCGCATCTCCGGCCGTTGAAACCCTGTAGCCCTGTTCGCCGAGATAGCGTTTCAGAAGCGTGCGGATACGGGTGTCGTCGTCGACGATCAATAGGTGGGGGGCGTCGTCTGCGATGTCCCTGGTCATGGTCGCTTTCCGTCATTGGAGGAGAGCAAGGCGCCGCACAAAGCCGCGGGATCGTCATTGCACATCCGCGACAGGAAGGTCTTCACGGCATCCCGCTCGGAGGCATCGAGTCCGCCGAAGGCTTTGCTGATGCGTTCGAGCTGCGGCGCGAGCAGTTCCTGACGCAGGCTTTCGCCTCTTGCAGAAAGGAACAGGCGGCGCTGGCGGCGGTCTTCCGGCCCCGTCGTCTGGCGCACATAGCCCGCATCGATCAGCTGCTTGAGAACCCGCGCGAGGCTCTGTTTGGTAATGCTCAGCGTCTCCAGAAGGTCGGCGACGCTCATGCCCGGTCGGCTGCCGACGAAATGGACCACGCGATGGTGAGCCCGCCCGAAGCCGATTTCGCCCAGAATCGCGTCCGGATCGGACGTGAAATCGCGGTAGGCGAAAAACAGAAGCTCTACGATCTCGAACGCGGCCTCGCCGTCATCGCGGACAGCCGGTTCTTCGTTTCTTATCGCTTCGCTCTTCGGCACGGAGCCCTGCGTCCTTTCGCCGTTTTGCATTTCCCGGCGGCCCCGGGGTTTTGCAATCAAATCAAGTCTGACATAGGTGTTGCAATAGGTTTAGTGCGGTTCACCGCGAAATGGAAGACGCGGCGGACGATCGGCAGATGGGAGACATTCAGACCATGGCACAGCTTCAGGCCGGGATCATTCCCGTCACACCCTTGCAGCAGAACTGCACCGTGCTGTTCGACCTGGAAAGCCGCGAAGGCGTGCTGGTCGATCCGGGCGGCGATGCCGAGGTGATCATCCAGACGATCGAGGAAAACGGCATCAAGCTGCAGGCGATCTGGCTGACCCACGGCCATCTCGATCATGCCGGCGGCGCGATGGACATGAAGGAACAGCTTGGGCTGGAGATCATCGGCCCGCATGAGGACGACAAGCCGATCCTCGAGGCGATCGAGGAAAGCGCCGAGCGCTTCGGCATGGCCGGCATGGTGCGCAATGCCTATCCCGACCGGTTTCTGACGGAGGGGGAGGTGCTCAGTTTCGGTGCGCATGAATTCGAGGTCTTCCACACACCCGGCCATTCGCCGGGGCATGTGATCTTCTTCAATCGCCGTCAGAAATTCGCCCATGTGGGCGATGTGCTGTTTCACGGCTCGATCGGTCGGACCGACCTGCCGGGCGGCGATCATCAGACATTGCTGAATTCGATCCGCACCAAGCTTCTGCCGCTCGGAGACGATGTCGGCTTCATCTGCGGCCACGGCCCCGGCGGGCGCATCGGCGAGGAACGGCGCACCAATCCGTTCATTCAGGGGCTTTGAGAGGGCCTGCTAGCCTGCAACGATCGTCTGATCCGTTTCGAAACCGGCGTCATCGGAAAACACGGCTTCGCCCGCCTCCATCCGCACACCGCCTTCGGCGAGCCGACGCAGAGCCGCCGGATAAAGCCGATGCTCGACGGTCAGGATGCGGGCGGCGAGGCTTTCCGCGTCGTCTCCCGGCAGGACCGGGACGGCGGCCTGTCCGATGATCGGGCCTTCATCCATGCCTTCGGTGACGAAGTGGACCGTGCAACCCGCGATCCGCATGCCGGCTTCGATGGCGCGCTGGTGGGTGTTGAGGCCCGGAAAAAGCGGCAGCAGCGAGGGGTGGATATTGATGATCCTGCCCTCATAGGCGCGGATGAAATCGGCCGAGAGCAACCGCATGAATCCGGCAAGGCAGATGAAATCCGGTTTCACCTCGGCGAGCAGGTCCAGCATGGCCCGCTCATGCGCGGCCTTGCTGTCGTAATCCTTGCGGGCGAGGGCATGGGCCGGAATGCCGAGCGTGCGGGCCTTTTCCAGGCCTTTCGCGTCCGGCTTGTCGGAGATCACGGCGACGATCTCGGCGGGAAAGTCATTCGCTTGCGCCGCCTCTGCGAGCCGCACCATGTTCGAGCCGCTTCCCGAGATGAAAACGGCGACGCGCTTCTTCGTCATAGGTTGATCATGCCCTGGTAGACCGTGCCGGCCATGTCGTCTCCGCGAGCAATGATGCGGCCGAGCGCGAAGGCCGTCTCGCCCTCGCGAGTCAGAACTTCGAGCACTGCGTCAAGGTCTTCCGGCTTGCACACGCCAATCATTCCGACGCCGCAGTTGAAAGTCCGCGTCATCTCCGCCGGCGCGACGCCGCCGGCGCGCGCCAGCCAGGAGAAGACGGACGGCACGGTGATCGCCTCGAGGTCGATCTCCGCCGACAAGGTCTTTGGCAGGACGCGCGGAATATTCTCCGGGAAACCGCCGCCGGTAATGTGAGCCAGCGCCTTCACCGCGCCCGTCTCGCGGATGGTGGCCAGAAGCGGCTTCACGTAGATGCGTGTGGGCTCAAGCAGCGCTTCGCCCAGCGTCTTGCCCGGCGCGAAGGGGGCCGGAGCCTGCCAGCCGAGACCGTTCATCTCGGCAACGCGGCGAACCAGCGAAAAACCGTTGGAGTGTACGCCCGAGGAGGCAAGGCCGAAGATCACATCGCCTTCCTCGAGATTTGCCGCCGGCAGAAGCGCGCCGCGCTCGGCCGCGCCCACGGCAAAACCGGCGAGATCGTAGTCGCCTTTGGAATACATGCCCGGCATCTCGGCCGTCTCGCCGCCGATCAGCGCGCAGCCGGCCTGACGGCAGCCCTCGGCGATCCCCTCGACGATGGTCGCGCCTTCTTCCGGATCGAGCGCGCCAGTGGCGAAATAATCGAGGAAGAACAGCGGTTCTGCGCCCTGGACAACCAGATCGTTGACGCACATGGCGACGAGGTCGATGCCGACCGTATCATGCTTGCCCGCCTCGATCGCGATCTTCAGCTTGGTGCCGACGCCGTCATTGGCGGCAACCAGGACCGGATCGGAAAAACCGGCGGCCTTCAGGTCGAACAGTCCGCCGAAGCCGCCGATCTCGCTGTCGGCGCCGGGCCGGCGCGTCGACTTGACCGCGGGCTTGATCATCTCGACCAGAAGGTTGCCCGCATCGATATCGACGCCGGCATCGGAATAGGTCAGTCCGTTCTTGCGGGTTTCGCTCGTCTTTCGGGGGTCGCTCATGGGGCCAGTCCTCATGCCAATTCGAAACGAGGGCATTGCACGGGTCGTTGCCCGATGCAAGCGGCAAGGCCGGACGCCCCTCCGGATATCACAATAAAGCCGGTTGTTGAGGTCCCAATGCAAGCTCTTCCTAGTGTTTTCCGCCGGTGGATATCGGGGAGGGGCCGTTTCCCGCCATTCTTCGGCCTTGACGCTGAGGTCGCAATGCCCAACAAACAGAGCGCGCCGGTTGCTTCTTCCGGAGAGAGGCACGACCGGGTTTATCAACAAGAACGGCAATTGCTTTTTCAAGGACCAAGCATTGCCTGCGACGGAGTGTGGTGGATGACGAGACGCATCAGCGGCGCGGGCCTCAGGCGACAGGTCATTTTCTGGCTTCTGTTCGCCGCCTTCGTGGCGCTCTTTCTTTATGTGTTCCGCAGTATCCTGCTGCCGTTCGTGGCGGGCATGGCGCTCGCCTATTTCCTCGATCCTGTCGCCGACCGGCTGGAAAAAATCGGGATGAACAGGCTGTGGGCGACGACCACGATCATGCTGACCTTCCTGATCGTCGTGATCGCGGTCCTGCTGCTCATCATTCCGCTTCTCGTCTCGCAGGCCTCCGAGGTGGTCCAGCAATTCCCGAAATACATCGCGGCGCTCGAGCACTATGTGCAGACCACCCAATTGAGCAAGCTGGTCGACTGGGCGAACGGCCAGCTGACCGATCTCAGCGAGAATGTCGGCAAGATGCTGTCAAGCGGCGCTTCCATCGCCGGTTCGCTGTTCGGCAGCATCTGGAGTTCGTCGATGGCCGTCGTCAACGTCGTCTCCTTCGTGGTGCTGGCGCCGGTGATCGCGTTCTACCTCCTGCTCGACTGGGACCGGATGGTTGCCAAGGTCGACCAGTGGATTCCGCGCGGCCAGGTCGACGACGTGCGGTATCTCGCCCGCGAGATCAACAGCGTGATTTCCGGTTTCGTGCGCGGACAGGGGTCGCTCTGCCTGATCCTCGGCGTCTACTACGCCGTGGCGCTTAGCCTTGCCGGGCTCAATTTCGGCGCGTTGATCGGTCTTTTCGCCGGCTTCATCAGCTTCATCCCCTATCTCGGCTCCACATCCGGCCTCGTGCTGTCCATGGGGGTCGCGATGTTCCAGTTCTGGCCGGATTTCTGGATGATCGCGCTGGTCTTCGGCATCTATCTGTTCGGCCAGTTCCTGGAGGGAAACGTGCTGCAGCCGAAGCTTGTCGGCGGCAGCGTGCGGCTTCATCCCGTCTGGCTGATGTTCGCCCTTTTTGCCTTCAGCGTGCTGTTCGGCTTCGTCGGCCTGCTCGTCGCCGTGCCGGTGGCCGCCGCCGTCGGCGTGCTGGTGCGCTTTGCCATCGACCGTTATCTCACCAGCGATCTTTACTGGGACGGGATCGAGCACCATGCCGACGAGCCAACGCCGGTGAAGGAAGAAGAAGGCTGAGCCGTGGCCAGGAAGAGCGAAACCGTGCAGCTGCCGCTGGCCCTCGGCCATGATCCGGTCGCGGATCGGGAGCACCTCCTGGTCTCCGCCTCGATCGCGCCAGCGGTCGATCTTGTCGACCGCTGGCCGGACTGGCGCGCGCCGGTGGTGCTTGTCGGACCGCCGGGCTCCGGCAAGAGCCATCTCGCCGCCATCTGGAAAGGGGTGAGCCAGGCGCGCGACGTGACGGACAATCTGCGCGGCGGACGTCCTGTGCCCTATCGTCAGGGCGCGTTCCTGTTCGAGGACGCCGACCGTGCGGGCTTCGACGAGACCGCGCTCTTCCATCTCATCAACACGGTCCGCCAGAACGGCGGCAGCCTGCTGATCACCGCGCGTGATCTGCCCGGCCTCTGGCCCGTTACGCTCGCCGACCTGCGCTCGCGGCTGCATGCGGCAACCGTGGTCGAGATCGGCGCGCCGGATGACGAGCTCCTCGAGCAGGTTATCTTCAAGCTGTTTTCCGACAGGCAGCTTGAGGTGGATCGACGCGTCGTGACCTACCTCGTTTCGCGCATGGAGCGGTCGCTCGACAGCGCCTGCCGGATCGTTGATGAGATCGACAGGCTCGCGCTTTCGCGCGGACGCCGGATCACGCGCGCTTTGGCGGCGGAGGTTCTCTCCCTGCGTGAAAATACAACAATGTGATCCTATCCCCTTTACGCCTGCGAAAAACACGAGCGCGCGCTTGCAAGCGCCCATAAACTGCGCAAGTCTTGCCGTCTGTCACAGTTTCGTTGCCAAATTCGGATAGTCCGGCAGGAAGAGCGGCGACGTCGCTGCGCTGCGCCAAGCCCTATGTCCGGGTCTATGAGAGGGAAGAGCTGAAATCATGGAAAATCTGTCGTCGCGCGTTGATGGTGTGAGCGATCTCGACGGTGCCGAGGATCTGAGCCGGAGTCCGGCGCGGTTCGTCAACCGTGAGTTTTCCTGGCTCCAGTTCAACCGACGGGTGCTTGAAGAAACGCTCAACCCGGCGCATCCGCTGCTGGAGCGCGTGCGCTTCCTGTCGATTTCGGCGGCCAATCTCGACGAGTTCTTCATGGTGCGCGTCGCCGGCCTCGAGGGCCAGGTGCGCCAGGGCGTGACCATGCTGTCCGCCGATGGCAAGACGCCGGCCGAGCAGCTTTCGGATATCCTGCGAGAGGTTGATAATCTGCAGATGGAACAGCAGGCGGCTCTGGCCGTGCTGCAGCAATACATGACCAATGAAGGCGTCGTGATTGTCCGCCCTTCGGTCTTGATGGACGAGGATCGCGCCTGGCTGACCAACGAATTCGAGCAGGGTATCTTCCCGGTTCTGACGCCGCTTTCGATCGACCCGGCCCATCCCTTCCCCTTTATCCCCAATCTCGGCTTTTCCATGGGCCTGCAGCTGGTCAGCCGCCACGGCCGAGAGCCGATGAACGCGCTCCTGCGCCTGCCGCCGTCCATGAACCGCTTCGTGCGCATGCCGGATCTCGACGGCGCGATCCGCTACATCACGCTGGAGGATGTGATCGGCATGTTCATCCACCGGCTTTATCCGGGCTACGAAGTGCAGGGCCACGGCACCTTCCGCGTCATCCGCGACAGCGATATCGAGCTCGAAGAAGAGGCCGAGGATCTGGTGCGCTATTTCGAGACGGCGCTGAAGCAACGCCGTCGCGGCTCGGTGATCCGCATCGAGACCGACTCGGAAATGCCTGCATCGCTGCGCCATTTCGTCATCCATGAGCTTGGCGTTCCAGAAGATCGCGTTGCCGTGCTGCCGGGGCTGCTGGCGCTCAACACGTTGTCGGAGATCACCAAGGCGCCGCGTCCGGACCTCCTGTTCAAATCCTTCAATCCGCGTTTTCCCGAGCGCGTGCGCGAGCATGTCGGCGACAGCTTCGCCGCGATCCGCGAGAAGGATTTCGTGGTTCATCACCCTTACGAATCCTTCGATGTCGTCGTCCAGTTCCTGATCCAGGCGGCCCGCGACCCAAACGTGCTCGCCATCAAGCAGACGCTCTACCGCACCTCGAACGACAGCCCGATCGTGCGCGCGCTGATCGACGCTGCGGAGGCCGGCAAGTCGGTGACCGCACTGGTGGAGCTGAAGGCGCGCTTCGACGAGGAAGCCAATATCCGCTGGGCGCGCGACCTTGAGCGCGCCGGCGTGCAGGTGGTCTTCGGCTTCATCGAGCTGAAGACCCATGCCAAGCTTTCCATGGTGGTGCGTCGCGAGGACGGCAATCTCAGGACCTATTGTCATATCGGCACAGGCAACTACCACCCGATCACGGCGAAGATCTATACCGACCTGTCCTACTTCACCTGCGATCCGAAGATCGCCCAGGACGTGGCGGAGGTTTTCAACTTCATCACCGGTTATGGCGAACTCGAGCAGAACATGAAGCTTGCCGTTTCGCCAAAGACCATGCGCCCGCGCATCCTCCAGCATATCGAGGAGGAGATCGAGCATGTCAGGAACGGCCTGCCGGGCGCGATCTGGATGAAGATGAACTCGCTCGTCGACCCGAAGATCATCGACGCGCTCTATCGGGCAAGCGGCGAGGGCGTGCAGATCGACCTCGTGGTGCGTGGCATCTGCTGCCTGCGCCCGCAAGTGCCGGGGCTTTCGGAAAATATCCGCGTCAAGTCGATCGTCGGTCGCTTCCTCGAACATTCCCGCATCTACTGCTTCGGCAATGGTCACGGCCTGCCTTCGGAAAACGCGCATGTCTATGTCGGTTCTGCCGACCTGATGCCGCGCAATCTTGACCGGCGCGTGGAGACCATCGTGCCGCTGACCAACCCGACTGTGCATGAGCAGGTGCTTTCGCAGATCATGCTGGGCAATATCATTGACAACCAGCAGAGCTACGAGATACTGCCCGACGGAACCTCGCGACGTGTGGAGCCGCGCGAGGGCGAGGAACCGTTCAACGCGCAGGAGTACTTCATGACCAATCCGAGCCTTTCGGGCCGCGGTGAAGCCTTGAAATCAAGTGCGCCGAAGCTCATCGCCGGGCTGTTGTCCGGCCACAATAAATAAGCCGGTAGTTTATGGTCGAATCAGAAGCACAGGGGCGCCTTCCGGGCATAAACCCTGTCTCCGTGGTCGATATCGGGTCAAACTCGGTTCGCATCGTCATCTATGAGGGCCTGTCGCGTGCGCCGACGGTGCTTTTCAACGAGAAGGTTCTCTGCGGCCTTGGGCGCGGCATCGCTGCAACCGGCAAGATGAACGAGGAAGGGGTCGAGCGCGCGCTCCGCGCGCTCAAGCGCTTCAAGGCCCTTGCCGTGCAGGCCCGTTCCGTCACCATGCATGTGCTGGCGACGGCGGCGGCCCGCGAGGCCGAGAACGGTCCGGCCTTCATCGCCGCGGCCGAAGAAATCCTCGGCCAGGAAATCCGCGTGCTGACGGGGCGCGAAGAGGCGCTTTATTCCGCCTACGGCATCATCAGCGGCTTCTATCAGCCCGATGGCATCGCCGGCGACCTCGGCGGTGGCTCGCTCGAGCTCATCGACATCAAGGACAAGACCTATGGCGATGGCATCACCCTGCCGCTCGGCGGCATCCGTCTGTCCGAACTCTCCGAAGGTTCGCTGACCAAGGCGCGCAATTTCGCCAAGAAGCAGGTGAAGAAGGTCGGCTTCCTCGAAAAGGGACGCGGCCGCACCTTTTACGCCGTCGGCGGCACCTGGCGTAACATCGCCCGCCTGCACATGGAGATGACCGGTTATCCACTGACCATGATGCAGGGCTACGAGATCGGCTATGAGGAAATGATGAGCTTCCTCGACCGGATCGGCGAGGACGAGGAACAGAAGGACCCGGCCTGGCAGGCCGTCTCCAAGAATCGTCGCATGCTTCTCCCCTTCGGCGCCATCGCCATGCGCGAGGTGCTGAGCATCATGGAGCCGAAATCCATCTGTTTTTCCGCGCAAGGCGTGCGCGAGGGATTGCTCTATTCGCTCCTCAGCGCCGACGATCAACAGCAGGACCCGCTTCTGGTCGCAGCCCGTCAGCTGGCGCTTCTGCGCGCCCGCTCGCCCAAACATGCAGCCGAAATTGCCGCCTGGACCGGTCTGATGCTGCGCCGTTTCGGCGTGGAGGAAACGCCGGAGGAAGCGCGCTACCGTCAGGCCGCCTGTCTTCTTGCCGATATCAGCTGGCGCGCGCACCCCGATTTTCGCGGACCGCAATCGCTGAACGTGATCGCCCATTCCTCGCTGACAGGCATCACCCATCCCGGCCGCGCCTTCATCGCGCTTGCGAATTATTACCGCTTCGAGGGCCTGCGCGATGACGACCACACCGATGGCCTTGGTTCCATCGCCACGCCGGAACTGATCGAGCGCGCCAAACTGCTGGGCGGCCTGCTGCGCGTCGCCTACCTGTTCTCCGCCTCGATGCCGGGGATTGTCGGCGCTCTCGACTTCCTGCCCGGCAAGGACAGCGACGTCGACCTCGAACTGGTGGTGCCGGCCCAATATGCCGATTTCATCGGCGAACGCGTCGAAGGCCGCATGCAGCAGCTTTCCAAGCTCACCGGCAAGAATCTGGGTATTGCGACGGTTTAGCGCTGGCCGTCAGGCCGGCACAGGTTCTGACAAGCCTACCCTTATTACGGACGTCATCCTCGGCCTTGTGCCGAGGTTCTAACCACGGCTCGGCCGGCGCGGCGTTGGCGTTTCCCATTGGATCTTATTTGGGCCGTTTTCTGGGAGACGCTTGTCGGGTAGACGCGTGCTTAGATGCTCGGCACAAGGCCGAGCATGACGGCGGAGAGCAGGGAGGCTTTGTCAACAAACTGAGCCGGCTATCTGGTCCGCCTCGCGCTTTCGAGGCAGGCGTTTCAGCGTCGCTCGGTTTCCTGCGTCTTCCTCATCGATGCCACTTCCCGCCGAAGCGCCTTCAGCTCCGACAGGATCATCTGCATTTCCGGCTCCCGCGCCTGGCGGTTTTCTTCCAGCAGTTCCTGCTCGTGCTCCTTCTGCATGGCCGAGACGATGATGCCGATGAAGAGGTTGAGCACGGTGAAGGCGGTGGAGAGGATGAAGGGCACGAAGAACAGCCAGGCATTGGGATAGACATCCATGACCGGGCGGACGATGCCCATCGACCAGCTTTCCAGCGTCATGATCTGGAACAGTGAATAGACCGATGCGCCGAGCGAGCCGAACCATTCGGGAAAGGCCTCGCCGTAAAGCTTCGTGGCGATCACGGCGAAGATGTAGAAGACCAGCGCCATCAGGACGATGATCGAGCCCATGCCGGGAAGGGCGGCCACGAGCCCGCCGATCACGCGCCTGAGCGACGGGATCATCGACAGCAGCCGCAAGGCGCGCAGGATGCGCAGCGCGCGCAACACCTGAAGCGGGCCGCTTGCGGGCAGGAGGCTGATTCCCACGATCGTCAGGTCGAAGAGGCTCCAGGGGTCGCGGAAGAAGCGCAGCCGGTGGGCATAAAGGCGCAAGGCGATCTCGATGACGAAGATGGCCAGCACGAGCCGGTCGAAAAACAGCAGCGCCGGCCCGGCAAAGCTCTGCATCACCGTCTCGGAGGTCTCGAAACCGAGCGTGATCGCATTGATGATGATGACCGTCAGGATAAAGGCTTCCCAAGGCCGGGATGTCGTCAAAGCCAGCACCCTGTCACGCATCTTGTCTCGTTCTCCGCACGCCTCGTTTCGGCAAACGAGATGGGGGAAGGCCCGCAATAAAGCAAGAGCGCCGCTCGCCCATCGGCAGTTGCGCGCGACCCGAAGACTTCACGAATGTGTGAACGTCATTGCCAGGGCCTTACATGGACCTTTCCGCGGTTCTCCCGCACACTGATGCCATCCTCAAAAACGGGGGAATGGCCATGCTTCGTCACCTTGCGATGCTCGTTCCTGCAGCCCTGATGCTCGCGGCGGCGAGCGCGGCAGCGCAATCGCGCCCGCCGGTCAGCCAGTGCCAGGCGATTGCCGAACGCCTGCCGGATGTGAAATTCGCAAGCTTCATGCCCGTTGCCTATGAGGCGCCGGAGGTGACGATCACCTTCATCGGCCATTCCACCTATCTGATCGAGACGCCGGAGGGGGTGAGGATCGCGACCGATTATTCCGGCTTCCTGCTTCCCGGCGGCCCGCCGGACGTGGCGACGATGAACAAGGCGCATGAGAGCCATTTCACGCTGAGCCCCGATCCCGGCATCGGCATGGTGCTCCACGGCTGGGGCGACGTGCCGGGCGAGGCGGCTGATCACGATCTTGTCGTCGGGGATACCTATATCCGCAACGTCACGACGGATATCCGCGCCTGGGGCAGTTTCGAGGAGGACGGCAATTCCATCTTCATTTTCGAGGTGGCGGGCCTGTGCATCGGGCACCTTGGCCATTTGCATCATGAACTGACCGACAGCCATATCATGGAGATCGGCCGGCTTGATGTGGTCATGGTGCCCGTGGACGGCGGGTTGACGCTCGGGGCGGAGAGCATGCGCAACGTCATCGAGCGGCTCTATTCCTCGATCGTTCTGCCGATGCACCGCACCGGCCCGCGCGTCAGGAGTTTTGCCGAAATGATGGGCGAGGGGTTCGAGGTCGTCTATTCCGACAGCCGCTCGCTGACGGTCTCGCTCAGGACGCTCTCCAGCCCGCCGAAAATCATCCTTCTGGAAGGCGTGTGGTAGGTTCTGTGGAACCGTGCCGCTCTTCGCCCCTCAAGCGCGCCTGGGCTTGAACCAAAACCGCTGCGCCCTTATAAGGCGCCCATTCCATCGTTGATAAGATCAAGGCAGGGCGGAGCTCATGGCGGGCCATTCACAGTTCAAAAACATCATGCATCGCAAGGGCCGGCAGGATGCGGTGCGTTCGAAAATGTTCTCCAAGCTGGCGCGCGAGATCACCGTCGCCGCCAAGATGGGCGCGCCCGATCCGGACATGAACCCGCGTCTTCGTCTGGCGATCCAGAACGCCAAGGCGCAGTCCATGCCGAAGGACAATATCGAACGCGCGATCAAGAAGGCCGCCGGCGGCGACGCCGAAAACTATGACGAAGTGCGCTATGAGGGCTATGGTCCGGGCGGCGTCGCCGTCATCGTCGAAGCGCTTTCGGATAACCGCAACCGCACGGCGTCGAATGTCCGTTCGATCTTCACCAAGGCCGGCGGCGCGCTCGGCGAAACCGGCTCTGTCGCCTTCTCCTTCGACCATGTCGGCGAGATCGTCTACAAGCCGGACGCCGGCGACGCGGACGCAATCATGGAAGCTGCCATCGAGGCGGGCGCCGAGGACGTGGTTTCCGACGAAGACGGCCACACGATCTACTGCGCCTTCGAGGACATCAACGAGGTCTCCTCCGCGCTGCAGGAAACGCTGGGCGAAGCCGACAGCGTCAAGGCCATCTGGAAGCCGCAGAACACCATTCCGGTGGACGAAGAGCGCGCCACGTCGCTGATGCGCCTCATCGAGAACCTCGAAGATGATGACGACGTGCAGAACGTCTATTCGAATTTCGAGGTCGATGACGAAGTCATGGCCAGACTTTCGGCCTGAGCCTTCAAGACTGGATTTGCGAAAAAGCCGCCGGGCAAGCGCCGGCGGCTTTTTCGCGTCAGGCCGCAGCCCTGGCCAGGCTCTCGCGCAATTCACCGAACATGGCGACGGATTTCAGCCGCGCCTCGACCGAATGCACAGGCACGGAAATGATCACTTCGTCGGGCCTGGTGTCGGCAATGAAGCCCTGCATTTTCGCCTTCGCCTTTTCCGGCCCGCCGACGACGGCGAACTGGAAGGTGTGCTCGATCGAGAATTTCTCCATTTCGGTCCAGAGGCCATCCATGCTTTTCACCGGTCTCGGCGTCTTGCCGCGGGCATTGCGGCGCAGCGCCACGAAGCTCTGCAGCGCGGAGGTGAAGTGGTAGTCGGCCTCCTCATCCGTATCCGCCATCGCCCCCATCACGCCGACGATCACATAGGGCTTTTCGCACTGGGCCGAGGGCTTGAAATTGGAGCGGTAGATATGGAGCGCGTCGAACAGCATGTCGGGGGCGAAATGCGAGGCAAAGGCATAAGGCAAGCCAAGGGCCGCCGCCAGATGCGCGCTGTAGGTCGATGAGCCGAGAATATAGAGCGGCACCTTCGCGCCGGCCCCGGGATTGGCGATCAGCCGCTGGCCCTCTTCAGGATCATCCATCAGCTTCTGCAGCTCGACAATGTCATTGGGGAAGGTCTGTGCCCCGGCCTCCAGATTGCGGCGCAGCGCGCGGGCGGTGTTCATGTCCGTGCCCGGCGCGCGGCCGAGACCGAGGTCGATACGGCCCGGATAGAGCGCTTCCAGCGTGCCGAACTGTTCGGTGATCACCAGCGGTGAATGATTGGGCAGCATGATGCCGCCGGAGCCGACGCGCAGCGTTTCGGTTGCCCGCGCCGCCTCGGAGATGACCAAAGACGTCGCGGCGCTGGCGATGCCGGTCATGCCGTGGTGCTCGGCGAGCCAGAAACGGGTGAAGCCGGAGGCCTCGGCCTGTCTGGCCATCTGCCGCGTGGCGTCAAGCGCTTGTGAAACCGTGCCGCCTTCGACGACGGGGCAGAGGTCGAGAATGGAAAATGCAGTCATCGGACAATCCTGTTCCGGAAAATGAGCGTTGTTCCACACTTAGGAATTAATCATCTGATTTGCAAAACCCGGCTAAAGGAACGGTTCTGCAATGGAAAAACGGGAAGGGAGCTTGCAGAAAGGTCAGGCATTCTGGCACGCGGCCTTCGGTTTGTTGACGAACCTATCCATTCTACCACGTCATCCTCGGCCTTGTGCCGAGGAGCTAACCACGTCACTGCATGAGCGGAGCATCTGCTTGGCAACTGGCTCACTTCACGCCTGTTTTCATTCGAAACGCTTGTCGCGGCGACGCGTGTTTAGATGCTCGGGACAGGCCCGAGCATGACGAGTGAGGGAATTGTGGCCTTTACCAAAAAAGGCCGGGCGCTTTCACGCCCGGCCTTGCTTGTTCTTCACCTTTTTGCGCGGGTTCAGACGCCGGAGCGGCCGTCCATGCCGATATAGGCGATGCGCAGCATGTTGGTGGCGCCGGGGGTGCCGAGCGGCACGCCGGCGGAGATGATGATCCGGTCGCCGGGCTTGCCGATACCCTCATCAACCACGATGCGGCAGGCGCCGTCGACCATGGTGTCGAGATCGGTCGGCTCGTCGGCCACCACGCAGTGCAGGCCCCAGACGACGGAAAGCCGGCGCGCGGTCTTGACCACCGGAGAGAGCGCGATGATCGGCACATTCGGCCGCTCGCGGGCGGCGCGCAGGCCTGTCGTGCCGGATGCCGTGTAGCAGACCATCGCCGTCAGCTTCAGCGTCTCGGCGATCTCGCGCGAGGCGAGCGAGATGGCGTCGGCGCCGGTCGCTTCCGGCTGCGGGCGCTGGGCATAGAGGATCTGCGGGTAAAGCTGCTCGCGCTCGATGGTGCGGGCGACGGAGGCCATGGTGGACACGGCTTCGACCGGATACTGGCCGGCAGCCGATTCAGCCGACAGCATGACGGCGTCCGCGCCTTCGAAGACGGCGGTGGCAACGTCGGAGACTTCCGCGCGGGTGGGAACCGGAGAACTGATCATCGATTCCAGCATCTGCGTGGCGACCACCACCGGCTTGCCGGCGGAGCGGCAGAGACGGATGAGCTTCTTCTGCAGGCCGGGAACGGTTTCCAGCGGCATTTCCACGCCGAGGTCGCCACGCGCAACCATCAGCGCGTCGCTCATCTCGATGATTTCCTCGATTCGCTCAATGGCCTGCGGCTTTTCGATCTTGGACATCAGGCCAACCTGGCCACGTGCGATCTTGCGCACCTCGGCAAGATCGTCGGGACGCTGGACGAAGGAGAGGGCGACCCAGTCGGCGTCGCCGGTTTCCAGAACGGCGTCAAGATCGGCGCGGTCCTTGTCCGTCAGGGCGCCGACACCCAGAAGCGTGTCGGGAAGGGAAACGCCCTTGCGGTCGGAGATCATCGTTCCGGCGATCACCGTGCATTCGATGCTCTTGCCGTCGCATTTCTCCGCGCGCAATTGCAACTTGCCGTCGTCGATCAGCAGGCGGTGGCCGGGCTCGACGGACTGCAGGATCTCCGGATGCGGCAGGAAGACGCGCTTCTCGTTGCCCGGCTCATCCTTGTCGTCGAGGGTGAACGTCTGGCCGATCTCGAGTTCGACCTTGCCGTCGAGGAACTTGCCGACGCGCAGCTTCGGGCCCTGCAGGTCGCAGAGAATGCCGATCGGACGACCGATGCGGGCCTCGACATTGCGGATACGCTTGATCAGCGTGCGCATCAGGTCATGGCTGGCATGGCTCATATTGATGCGGAAGAGGTCTGCTCCGGCTTCGTGGAGTTTCTGGATCTGCTCTTCTTCAGACGAGGCGGGGCCGAGCGTGGCGAGGATTTTAACTTTTCTGTTTCGTCTCATCAGTTCTGACTTTCTTGGGTGCTGGGCCTTGAGGAAAGCTGAACGGTCCAGCTCTCCTCCCGCCCTGTGTCGTATTCGCTAAATCCCATCTGCTGATAACCCCGCGTGAAACAGTCCTGGACTCCGGTAATCTCGAACTCCTCTTCTGCGACACACATGTTGGTGTAACCGGTCCAACGTCCGCTGCCGGACGCGTCCTCGGCGTAGAGATAGTAATAGCGCGATTGCAAGGGGCCGGGCACGACGGTTGCGCAGGTGGTGGCCGGGAGTTGCCACCATCCCTCCGAAATCCATCCTTCCTCACCCCGATAGCCGACCGCAACGCCCACGAGATTGGCGGTGTCGTTGCAGACCCTGAATTCGGCACGGGCCTGGTCGCTCGGCCAGAGCGTAGCCAGGAAAAGTCCGCCGAAAAAGAGGGCGAGGAGGGGCAGGTGCCGCGTCATGCTCTTGGGTGCATGAGGCGAGGCGCCGAAGGTGAGATGATTCGGTTTCAGTCGCATGTGCCAGATCTCGTTTTGCGTCACCGTGCGGAAGGCGCATTCAATCGATTTGCAGCCCTTATCATAAAGCCCCGCTGCAGGCGAGGCAAATGGCGCGGTTGCGGCTTGCCGATATGCCGACTCTATGCCATCACCCGCATTATTGTTAATTCTGCAGCCGATATCCATGCCGAAGATCAACGCCTACGCGAGAATAGCGGGTAAATATGACACGGGTTTGGTTCTGCTGGCCGATCATGCCATGGCGGACGTGCCCGGGGACTATGGCGCTCTCGGCCTTCAGCGCAGCGTTTTCGCTCGCCACGTGGCCTATGATATCGGCGTCGAGGCCCTGACCAGGGCGCTTGCCGCGCGACTTTCGGCGCCGGCGGTGCTGTCGACCTTTTCGCGCCTGCTGGTCGATCCCAATCGCGGCGAGGATGACCCGACGCTGATCATGCGGATATCAGACGGGGCAATCATTCCCGGCAATCATCCGCTCGCCCCGGGAGAACGCGAAAAGCGGCTTGCGCTTTTCCATCGTCCCTATCACGAGGCGGTCGAGCGGGCGATCGGGGAGGCGGAGGCGGCCTGCGGAAGGCCGCCGCTGGTCATCTCGCTTCATTCCTTCACGCCTTTCTGGAAAGAAACTGCACGTCCCTGGCACGCGGGCGTGCTCTGGGATGGCGATCCGCGCGCCGCGCGTCCGCTGCTTGCCGCGCTTTCGGCGATCGAGGGCGTGATCGTCGGCGACAACGAGCCCTATGACGGCGCCCTTAAGGGCGATACGATGAACCGGCACTGCATGTCCAAGGGCATCGCCCATGCGCTTATCGAGATCCGTCAGGACCTGATTGCCGATGACGCCGGTGTCGCATTGTGGGCGGACCGTCTCGCCCCCATCCTTGCGGATCTCGCGCAAGACGAGACACTGCATGCGCGCCGGCATTTTCCCTCGCGCGCATGACGCGGAAGAAAAGGAGGCAGAGATGATGACCCGACCGAGCGACGAGCAGCAACGCGATCTGGAGGCCGCGGCCTTTCGCCGGCTCGTCGCCCATCTGCGCGAACGCACCGACGTTCAGAACATCGATCTGATGAACCTTGCCGGTTTCTGCCGCAATTGCCTGTCCAATTGGTATCGCGAGGCCGCCGAGGAGCGGGATCTCCTGCTGTCCAAGGAAGACGCCCGCGAAATCATCTACGGCATGCCGTATGAGGAATGGAAGAAGCTCCATCAGCGCGAGGCGGGCGCGGAGCAGAAGGCGGCATTCGAACGGAGCAGGCCGAAGGAATAAGGGGCGGCGGCGAAGAACGAACTTGACCTTGCCGCCGGTTTTCGGCAGGCAGGAGCCCACGCATTTTCAGCGACACAATTTTCAGCGGCACAAGGAGTTGACCATGGCCGACGACGCACACGGCATTGCGCGCGATCAGCTGCGCTCGATCATCGAACGCATCGAACGTCTCGAGGAAGAAAAGAAGACGATCGCCGACGATATCAAGGATGTTTATGCCGAGGCCAAGGGAACGGGCTTCGATACCAAGGCCCTGCGCAAGATCATCGCCCTGCGTAAGAAGGACGAACAGGAGCGTATGGAAGAAGAGGCCGTGCTCGATACCTATATGATCGCGCTCGGCATGATTCGCGCCCCCGAGGACGAATAGTCCTCAGACGAGAAGGCGCGGCCGTTCTTGCAGCGGCCGCAATGTCCCTTCAAGACCCGTCGAGGACGAGCTTGAGCCCCGCGAGGAAGGCCATGGCGTACATGAAGGGATAGAATACCTCCATGCGCATGCGCTTGACCACCATCGCGCCGGCGATGGTGGCGATGACGGCGAAGGGCAGAAGGCTTGCCGATGCCGCAAGGTTCGGCGCGCCGAGCTCGCCCAGCGCATAATAGGGGCCGAGCTTGATCACGTTGACGATGGCGAAGAAGCGGACGCTGGCGCCCGTGTAGGACTTCGGATCGAGCTTCAGCGGAAGCGTGTAGATCTGGTAGGGCGGCCCGCCCGAATGCGAGATGAAGCTGGTATAGCCGGCGATGGCGCCCCAGAAAGTGGCCGCGACCGGCCTCTGGCCTTTCGCCGGCTTCTCGATCTTCTCGCCCGGCTTCCAGCGGTCGTAGAAATATTTCCCGGCGAAGGCGACGGTGGCAAGCCCGACGAGCATGCGTGTTAGCTCGAAGGGCACGGTCGAGAAGGTATACCAGCCGAGCACCGTGCCGATGAGGGCGCCGGGCAAAAGGGCCTTGAGGGTCGGCCAGTGTCCATGGCGTCGCCATGTCCACAGTGCGACCGCATCCATGACGATCAGGATCGGCAGCATGATGGCCGCTGCCGTCGCCGGCTCGACGACGAAGGTCAGGATCGGTACGCCGAGCAGCGCCAGCGCGCCGCCCATGCCGCCTTTCGTCAGGCCGACGAGAAGAACGGCGGGGATCGCCGCCGCATAAAAAATCGGATCGGGAAGCATGAAATCAAAGCACCTGTTGAAACTCCGCTCTAACGGATTTATCCGGAAATAGCGAGAGGGGCGCACCGCCTCCGACGCGCGGGAAGGGATTGAGGAATATGGATACGGAACAGGATCGTTGCCGGCTGGTGCTGATCGCGCCGGAGATCGCCGATATGAAGACGCAGGAGAAGGCCATCGCCGATGCGCTGCGCGGCGGGGACGTGGCCTCGGTCATTCTCCCGCAATATGGCGAGACGGCAGAAGCCTTTCAGAAACGCGCCGAACTGATCGTGCCGATGATTCAGAACTATGAAGCCGCCGCCATCATCGCCGGGGATACGCGGGTGGCCGGGCGGGCGAAGGCCGACGGCATCCATGTCGAAGGCGGGGTCGAGGCGCTTGCCGATGCCATGGATCGGTTTTCGCCGCGCATGATCGTCGGCGGCAGCGGCCCCAAGGACCGTCACCATGCGCTCGAGCTCGGCGAGTTGAACCCCGACTACGTGTTCTTCGGCAAGCTGGACGGCGACACGCATCCCCAGACGCACCCGAGGAATCTCGAGCTTGGCGAATGGTGGGCGTCCATGGTCGAAATCCCCTGTATCGTCATGGCCGGCAGCGAGCCGGCAAGCGTGATCGAGGCCGCGCTGACCTGGGCGGAATTCGTCGCCGTGGGCAAAGCCGTCTTTTCTGCGCCCGGCGGCCCGGCGGGCATGGTTGCCCAGATCAATGCCGCGCTCGACGAAAAAGCGCCACGGTTTGATTATTGAAGAGGTCATGACCGACCGCATCCGCATCACGCTCGCCGCTCTGATCCTCGCATTGGCGGTTCCCGGCGCCGCACTGGCGATTTCGGCACGGGAATTCGCGACCGATGCGAACCTGGTCGCGGGCGCTGCTGGCGATCCGGGGCGCGGCGGAACGCTGTTGCCGCCCGGGATGGAGGCTGACGGGCCGGCCGACGCCTACAATTTCGAATTTGCGCAACTGACGCCGGCGATGGAGGACGAGACGCCCGCGCCGCCGCAGCCGCCTTACGACGGGCCGGTGGACGATGCCTATGGCGCCTATCAGCGCGGTCTCGTCGATGCGGCCTATGAGGCGGCGATGGCGCGCGCCGGGCGTGGTGATCCGCGCGCCGAAACGCTGATTGCCGAGCTTGTCGAGCGCAAGTTGATCGCGGAGGGCCGGGCGGGCGAGCCCGGTGACTGGTACCGGATGGCCGCCGATAGCCAGGCTCCGTTTGCCCTCAACCGCTACGGCATGTACCTGCTCGGCTCTGACGATGAGGTCGAACAAGGAAAGGGACGGGACCTTGTCCGGCAGGCGGCCGAGGCTGGCGATCCGATTGCCGCCTTCAACCATGCGACACTCCTTGTGCAGGAAACGCCGGGGGCCGAAGGGCTGGAACTTGCCCTGCCGTGGTTTGAACAGGCGGCCGAGGCCGACGTCGCCGACGCGCAGTATGCGCTCTCCCAGATCTACCGCGCGCTTGACGGACTGCCTGCCGAAAAGCGCGCTCTCTGGCGTTACTGGCTGCGCCGTGCGGCCAATGGCGAACATGACACAGCCCAGCTCGAACTGGCGCTCGATCTCATAAACGGGACCGAGATGCCGCGCGATATCTCCGAGGGGGCCGAATGGATGCACCGCGCCGCGCTTGCGGGCAATCCCGCCGCCGCCAGCCGGCTTGCCTATCTATATCTCAACGGCATCGGCACGCCCGTCGACGAACAATCTGCCGCCGTTTTCTACCTCAGCGCGCGAACGGTCGGTCTGCGGGATGACGCGATGGAGGACATGCTCGCCTCGCTTTCTCCGGAGGCCCTGGAGCGGGCAAGGCTCAGGTCCCGGGCCATTGCGTTGCGATACTAATACGGGTCGAGGCGGTGCAATTCATTTCGTTTTCTATGTTATCCTCGCCAATTAACGTGTACGTTATAGAAAATCGGAGAGCATGAAATGCGACTGTCCCGTGCCGGTGGCGGGCGTGCTGGGGGAATGACTGCTTGTTGCAGCTTAGCTTTGTCGGACAGATGATTGGCAGCCTGGGACTGGGCGCCCTTATCGTTATGGGATACGGCCTGGTTCTGCGCCACTTTAGCGGGAAATGGTATGAGGACTATGCTAGCGCTGTCGTTCTCGCCTGCGGCGCCCTGGCCGCAATGACCAACCCGATCGTGCTCGAGTCCGGTTATATCTTCGATGCGCGTGCCGTGTTCATTGCGCTCGCAGGGCCTTTCGCAGGCCCGGGCGGAGCGGTCCTCGTCGCCGCCTGCACGGTCCTGCCGCGGATCATGATCGGCGGCGACGGCGTGACGGCGGGCGTCACCGGGATCATCATCGCGGCCGGCGCCGGAATCATCTTCAACTGGCTTTTTCCCAACAAGCGCACGCCGGCCGGTTTTCTGCTGCTTGGCTGTCTTGCCGCTTTGATGGTGCTCTCGCTGTTCATGCTCGAGTTTCGCACAGCGCTGGCGCTGATGGAGAGCATTGGCTTCACGCTGACGCTCGTGAATATTCTCGGCATCGTCCTTCTCGGATCTGCGCTCGAGGCCACCAAGCGCAGCGCCGACTATCTGCGCGACGTGGAGTTCAACGCCGAGCGAGACCCGCTGACAGGGCTTTACAATCGTCGGGCGCTCGGTCAGTTCGAAGGCAGCCTCGGCCAGTCGGTCTCGCCCGACAAACTGCATGGCTGCGTCGTCCTGTTTGACATCGACCGGTTCAAGTCCGTCAATGACCGCTTCGGCCATGCCCGGGGCGATGAGGTGTTGCAAAGGGTTGCGGCGACCGTGACGAGCCGCATGCGCCGTTCCGACTTCGTGGTCCGTTTCGGCGGCGAAGAGATCGCCGTGGTTCTGCTCTCGACCTCTGTCGATGATGCCTACCGGATCGCCGAGCATATCCGCGCGCTCGTCGAGAAACTGGTCTTTACGCATGAGGGGGAGACCTTCACGGTCACCGTCAGTGCCGGGATCGCCGCTTTCACGGTGGGGGAGACGAAGCTGGAAGAGGCGTTCGATTATGCCGATCGCGCGCTCTACCGGGCAAAGAATGCCGGGCGTAACCGCACCGAAACACTGTCGGTACCCGTTTCCCAAGCGGCTCCCGTGCGGGCAAATGCCTGACAGGCCTTGAATTCCGCACCGTTCTGTGGTCATGAACCCGCCAACAGCCTGTTTGCCGGCGGGTAATCCCGCGCCGGCGCAATAAACGAGGATTTCCGGTCATGGCCCGTTCAGCCCTTCTTAATGTCATGGTTCAGGCCGCGCTCAAAGCGGGACGGTCGCTGACCCGCGATTTCGGCGAGGTGCAGAACCTGCAGGTCTCTATCAAGGGACCCGCCGATTTCGTCTCCCAGGCGGACGTGAAGGCCGAAAAGATCGTCCGCACGGAGCTCATGCGCGCCCGCCCGACCTACGGCTTTCTCGGAGAGGAAGGCGGCGAGGAGAGCGGAACCGACGGCCAGCACCGTTGGATCGTCGACCCGCTCGACGGCACCACCAATTTCCTGCACGGCATTCCCCAGTTCGCCGTTTCCATCGCGCTGGAGCGTTCCGGCGAAGTGGTTGCGGGCGTGATCTTCAATCCGATCCTTGACGAACTCTACGTTGCCGAAAAGGGCGGCGGCGCGTTCTGCAACGACCGGCGCATCCGCGTCTCGGCCCGGCGTAACCTTGCCGATGCGGTGATCGGCTGTGGCGTTCCCCATCTCGGGCGCGGCCAGCACGGCAAGTTCCTGGTGGAGCTTCGCCATGTGATGGGCGAGGTTGCCGGCATACGCCGTCTCGGCGCTGCCTCGCTCGATCTCGCCTATGTGGCCGCCGGTCGCCTGGACGGCTACTGGGAAGAGGGGCTTTCGGCCTGGGACATGGCTGCCGGCCTGATCCTGGTGCGCGAGGCGGGCGGCTTCGTTTCCGACGGCAAGGGCGGGCAGCAATGCCTTGAAACCGGCAGCGTCGTTGCCGGCAACGAAATGATCCGGATTGCGCTTTACGACCAGTTGCAGCGCCGGCTTGAAAAATAAGGCGCGGCGCTTCCGGTGGACCGAGACCTGTTTTCGTCGCATCGCTCTTCAAATCGCCGGCTTTTTCGAATAGAGCTTTGATACCGGACCGGAGGCGTGCTTCGGGCCCGTTCGGCCGTGCAGCAATGCCGGGCCGCTGCCAGCGATGAGCGGAGGACAGGACGCAATGTCGGATTTCGAACTCGAACAGGACGATCGCCGCCAATCCCGGCCGCGCGGTTACGCCCAGAAGATGTCGAGCCCGATGACCTTCGTCTGGACCATGGTCATCTTCCTGATTCTGGTCGGCTTTCTCGTCGCCATCCTCTACCGTCAGGCTCACGCCTATTTCATGACCAATCCCGGGCTGAACGGCCTGATCCTCGGCGTCCTGCTGATCGGCGTGCTGATGGTGTTCTCGCAGGTGCTGGCGCTTCGCCGGGAGGTGACCTGGCTCAATTCCTTCCGCGCTGCGGGAAGTGCGGATCGAGTCGGTCGCGACCCCAAGCTGCTTGCGCCGATGCGCGCCCTGATCGGCAGCCGCCAGACCATGGCGCTTTCGACCTCTTCCCTGCGCTCCATCCTCGATTCCATCGCCACGCGGCTCGATGAACAGCGCGATACATCACGCTATCTGGTCGGTCTGCTCGTCTTCCTCGGACTGCTCGGAACCTTCTGGGGCCTGCTTGGAACGATCGGCTCCATCGGCGATATCATCCAGAGCCTCGATCCGAATTCCGGCGACAGCGCCGATGTGCTGGACGCCCTGAAGGAAGGGCTGGCCGGTCCGCTGTCGGGTATGGGCACGGCGTTTTCCTCCTCCCTCCTCGGCCTTTCCGGCTCGCTGGTGCTCGGCTTCCTCGACCTGCAGGCGGGGCGCGCCCAGAATCGTTTCTACATGGAACTGGAGAACTGGCTTTCGACCATGACCGACGTCACCTCGGACCTGACGCCGGCGCTTGAAGGCGTTGCCAGCGGCTCGTCCGAACAGTTCGAAATCCTTGCCGAGGAACTGAGGCGTATTGCCGAGGCGAACGGCGCGGGCGCAAGCTCCGTTCCCGCCATGGCGCAGCTTGCCGAGGGCATCCAGGGCGTCGTCAAGAACATGCGCAACGAGCAGCAGATGCTGCGCGACTGGATCGAGGCGCAGCATGAGGAATCGCAGGAGATGCGGCGCACGCTGCAACGCCTTACCGACAAGCTCGGGGACCGGTAGCCATGGCGCTTGCCCGCAACCGCCGATCCAACCGCAGCGTCGACTACTGGCCCGGTTTCGTCGACGCGTTGTCGACGCTGCTGCTGGCAATCATGTTCCTGCTGACCGTCTTCGTGATCGGCCAGTTTATCCTGACCCGCGAGATCTCCGGCAAGGACGAGGTGTTGAACCGGTTGAACAGCCAGATCGCCGAACTGACGCAGCTTCTGGCGCTGGAGAAAAGCAACAATCAGGATGCGAGCGACACGATCGCCGCGCTGCAGGCTTCGCTTGCCTCGGCCCAGGCCGAACGGTCGCGCCTGCAGGCTCTCCTGAGTGAGGGGGCCGGCGCCAGCGATGCCGCCGATGCGCGCATTTCCTCGCTTTCCGAGGACCTGGAGGCCGAGCGGCAGCTGACGGCCAAGGCGCAAAGCCAGCTCGCGCTGCTCAACCAGCAGATTTCCGCGCTTCGCGCCCAGCTTGCCGCCGTGGAAGAGGCGCTGGAGATTTCCGAGGCCAAGGACGAGGCCTCCCAGGCGCGTATCGCCGATCTCGGCCGCCGGCTGAACACCGCGCTTGCGCAGAAGGTGCAGGAGCTCAACCGCTACCGGTCGGATTTCTTCGGCAGGCTGCGGCAGATCCTTTCGGATCGCGAAAATATCCGCGTTGTCGGCGACCGCTTCGTGTTCCAGTCGGAGGTGCTGTTTCCTTCCGGCTCCGATGAACTGAATGATGACGGCCGGGCCGAGCTTTCCAAGCTGGCGACGGCGCTGCTGGAAATCGCGCCGGAAATTCCGGAGGACATCAACTGGGTTCTGCGCGTCGACGGCCACACCGATGACGTGCCGATCCGCCCCGGCGGCCAGTTCTCCGACAACTGGGAGCTTTCGACCGCGCGCGCGAACTCGGTGGTCCGTTATCTCATCTCGCAGGGCGTGCCGGCGACCCGTCTTGTGGCGGCGGGTTTTGCCGAATACCAGCCGATCGCGCCGGGCGATACGGCGGAAGCGCGCGCCCAGAACCGCCGCATCGAGTTCAAGCTGACCGAACGCTGAGGCAGCGGCCGCGCCATTGGCGCGCCGGGCTTGCCTTCAGGCGCTCTCTTTTCTATTCTGCGAACTCCGCAAGGGCGGCACGGCGCAAGTCGCCCAACCGCCGCGCTTTTGAGCGCTGTTCTTCCTGACAAGCGGACGAGGGTTCCTCCAGGAAGCATCCAAAGACGAACAGATGCTTGTTCAGGAGTGAGAAATGACCTTCGTTCTGCCCGCACGGGCTGCGCGCTGGCGGCCCGATAGCCGTCTTGTCGCGATCTTTCTGATGATCGGCGGCGTTGCCGCCTTCACTTTTGTCGATACGCTGACGAAAATACTGACGTCCCGGCACGAGCCGGTCATGCTTGTCTTCGTGCAATCCGGACTGGCTGCGGCAATGGTGCTGCCCATCGCGGCTTCGAAGGGCAGGGCGGGTTTCACCATCAAGTCGCCGCGCCTGCTGTTGATCCGCTCGGCGCTCGGCGTTCTGGTCAGCTTCCTGATCTTCACCTCGCTGTCGCTGCTGCCCTTCACGGTGGCTTCCTCGCTGTTCCAACTCGAGACCTTCTTCGTCATTCCGCTGGCGATCGTGCTGCTGAAAGAGAAGGCGGACTGGCGCCGCTGGCTGGCCGTTGCGCTCGGCCTTTCCGGCGCCTTCCTGATCCTCAGGCCGGGCAGCGAGGCCTTTCAGCTTGCCGGGCTCGTGGCGATCGCGGCGGCAATCGCGCTTGCTGCGAAGAATATCGTCCTGAAAATGCTGGCGATGAACGAGGCTTTCCTGCCGGCGCTGTTCTGGATGTATGCCTTGATGGCGGCGATCGCGGCCATTCCGGCGATGTTCTTCTGGTCGCCGATCGGGCTTGGCGATCTTGGGCTGCTGCTCCTGTCGGCAACGCTGGTCAATGCCAGCAATTATTGCATGCTGAGGGCCTTTTCCATGGCTGATGCCGTGGTGCTGACGCCCGCCCTGCACATGGCGTTGCCGCTTGCGGTGATGATGGGGCTGGTCGTCTTCGGCGAATGGCCGCAGCCGATCGTCTGGGCCGGCATCGCGCTGATTTTCGCCGCCACCTTCATGCCGACGGGGCGCAAACCTAAACCCTGAGGATCAGGCGCTTTCCTCGGTGGAAAACTGCAGGCGCGCCAGGCGGGCATAAAGCCCGTTTCTGGCGACGAGTTCCTCATGCGTTCCTTCCTCGACGATATGGCCCTCATCCATCACCAGGATCCGGTCGGCGGAAAGCACCGTCGCCAGACGATGGGCGATCACCAGTGTCGTGCGGCCCTGCATCAGCCCGCCAAGCGCCTGCTGCACCAGCGTCTCGCTTTCCGCGTCAAGCGCGGAGGTCGCCTCGTCGAGCAGCAGGACCGGCGCGTCGCGCAATACGGCTCGGGCAATGGCGATGCGCTGGCGCTGGCCGCCGGAAAGGGTGATGCCGCGTTCGCCCGCCATGGTGTCGTAGCCATCCTCAAGCCCTTCGATGAAACCCTCGGCCTGGGCGGCGATGGCAGCCGCGCGCACCTCGTCGCGGGTCGCATCCGGTTTGCCGAGCGCGATATTGTCGTGAATGCTGGCGGCAAAGATCGCGACATCCTGCGGCACGAGTGCGAAGCGGGCGCGCACGGCGTCCGGATCGGCTTCGCGCAGGTCGACGCCGTCCAGCCGGACTTCGCCCTGATCAGGGTCGTAGAAGCGCAGCAGAAGCGAGAACAGCGTGCTCTTGCCCGCGCCGGACGGCCCGACCACGGCGACCGTTTCGCCGGCCTTCACGGAAAGCGACAGACCGTTGAGCGCGCCGGCCTTGGCGCCGCCGGTCGGGTAGCGGAAGGAGACATTGTCCACGTCAAGCGCCCCGCGCGAGGGCAGGGGCAAGGCAACGGGTTTGGCCGGCGCCTTGATGGCGGACGGTTCCATGAGAAGCTCGCTCAGGCGCTCGGCCGCGCCGGCGGCCAGCGACAGCTCGCCCCATACCTCCGAAAGCTGGCCGAGCGCGCCGGCCGCGAGCACCGAATAGAGCAGGAACTGGCCGAGCGTGCCGCCGCTCATCGTGCCGGAGAGCACGGATTGCGCGCCGAACCAGAGGATCGCGGTGATCGAGCAGAACACCATGGAGATCGCCACAGCCGTCAGTCCGGCGCGCGCCTTCAGCGCGGCGCGGACGGCGGAGAAGGCATTCTCCACGCCGCGGCCATAGCGTTCGGCGGCCATGGCTTCCGCGGTGAAGGCCTGAAGCGTGCGGGTCGCGCCGATCGCCTCGCTGGAATAGGCGGTGGCGTCGGCAAGCTGGTCCTGGGCGGCGCGCGAGCGGGTGCGCACATTGCGCCCGGCGGCGATCAGCGGCAGGACCACCAGCGGGATCGCCACGATCACCAGCACGGAGAGGCGCGGCGAGGTGTAGATCATCATCGCCAGCGCGCCGAGCCCCATGATCAGGTTGCGCAGCGCGATCGAGGCGCTCGCGCCGAAGGCGGACTTGATCTGCACCGTGTCGGCCGTCAGACGGGAGACGATCTCGCCGGACTGGTTGATGTCGAAGAAGGCGGGCGACAGTCGGATGACGTGGGCGAAGACGTCGCGCCTCAGATCGGTGACGACGCGTTCGCCGAGGATCATCACGAAGAAATAGCGAAGCGCGCTGGAAACGCCGAGCGCCAGCGCCATCAGGCCGAGCACCAGGAAATAATTGTTGATGAGCTGTGCGTCATCGGCCGAAAAGCCATGGTCGATCACCCGGCGCACGGCAACCGGCAGGGCAAGTGTGACGAGCGACGCCGTGAGAAGGAACACCAGAGCGCCGGCAACGAGGCCGCGATAGGCGGCGATATAGGGCAGGATCGCTGTCAGCGGGCGGAGCTCTTCGGCCCTGCCGCCCTTCGTCTTGGCATTGCTGCTCACGGGAATTTCCTTCACTCTTGCGCCCGCCCGATATTGCGTCGGGCGGCTCTTGTTATTCGGCCCACGTTCCTGTATAGCGACCGCAACCTCATCGACAGCCGTGGGCTTTTTTAAGGTCGCACGGCTTTGTTTATTCAATAGGCCCGGCGGGCGCAATGGCAGCCGGCCTGGTAACGAACTTGCAGGAACGAGAGTTATGAAGGCTGATATTCATCCCGACTATCACATGATCAAGGTCGTCATGACGGACGGCACGGAATACGAGACCCGCTCCACCTGGGGCAAGGAAGGCGATGTGCTGAACCTCGACATCGACCCGACCTCACACCCGGCATGGACCGGCGGTTCGCAGCAGCTGCTCGACCGCGGCGGCCGCGTCTCCAAGTTCAACAAGCGCTTCGGCGGCCTCGGCATCTGATTTTCGATCAGATCACGGATTTTCGGAAACCCGGTCCTTGTGGCCGGGTTTTTTTGTTGGCGGACGCAGGCGCTCGTTCGGGTGCGTCGGAAATGAAAAAGGCCCGCCGAACGGATCGGCGGGCCTTTTTGATGTCTGTGCCGCCCCGCTGCCCAAGCAGCGGAGGACGGCGCCAGAAGCCTTGCAGGCTTAGAGAAGCTTGCCCATGACGACGGCGTTGTCGGCCATGCGGTTGGAGAAGCCCCATTCATTGTCGTACCAGGAGAGCACGCGCACGAGCTTGCCTTCCAGAACCTTGGTCTGCTGGGCAGCGAAGATCGAGGAGGCCGGGTCGTGGTTGAAGTCGCGCGAGACGAGCGGCTCGTCGGAATATTCGAGGATGCCCTTGAGTTCGCCTTCGGCGGCTTCCTTGATCGCGGCGTTGACTTCCTCGGCGGTAACATCCTTGGCCGGAACGAACTTCAGGTCGACGACCGAGACGTTCGGGGTCGGCACGCGGATGGCCGAACCATCGAGCTTGCCGGCAAGTTCCGGCAGGACGAGGCCGACGGCCTTGGCAGCGCCGGTGGAGGTCGGGATCATGGAGAGCGCTGCCGCGCGGGCGCGGTAGAGGTCCTTGTGCATGGTGTCGAGCGTCGGCTGGTCACCCGTATAGGAGTGGATCGTGGTCATGTAGCCGCGCTCGATGCCGAAGGCCTTGTTGAGCACATAGGCGACCGGCGCCAGGCAGTTGGTGGTGCACGAGCCGTTGGAGACGATCAGGTCGTCCTTGGTCAGCGTGTTGTGGTTCACGCCGTAGACGATGGTCTTGTCGGCGCCCTTGGAGGGAGCGGAAACCAGAACGCGCTTGGCGCCGGAGGCCAGCAGCATCTCGGCCTTTTCCTTGGCGGTGAAGATGCCGGTGCATTCCAGCGCGATATCGACGTCGCTCCAGGGCAGTTCCTTCGGGTCGCGGATGGCGGTGACGCGCATCGGGCCGAGGCCGGCATCGATCGTGTCGCCGTTGACGGTGACCTCGTGCGGGAAGCGGCCGTGCACCGAATCATATTTCAGCAGATGAGCGTTGGTTTCAACCGGGCCCAGATCGTTGATGGCGACGACTTCGATGTCCTTGCGGCCCGATTCGACGATGGCGCGCAGAACGTTGCGGCCGATGCGGCCGAAGCCGTTGATGGCAACTTTAACTGTCATGGTAGGGACTCCCTATTCGCGAGTAGATATATTTTACAAAGCTCAAAGCCGCCGGATGGCGCCCCGAGGGGCGGGCGTTCTCTCCTGAGACCGCCGGAACGAAAACGGCCATCGCGCGCCGGCAAGCCGGCTGCCCCGATATAAGCGTTTTTTGCCGGAAAATCAGCCTTAAACAGGCAGGATGACGTCATTTTCGGCAAGACACAGCCCGGTTTGGGCCGGGCTGTGCAATTCAATCCTTTGAAGTCGCTTATGCGCGCTTCTTTTCGACCGCCTCGACAATCGCCTCGGCGGTGATGCCGAAGTGCTTGAAGAGGTCAGAGCCCTTTCCGGAGGCGCCGTAGCCGTCCATGCCGATGAAGATGCCGTCTGTGCCGATGAAGGCGTCCCAGCCCATGCGGATCGCGGCTTCGACGCCGACCTTGATCGGCGAATTGCCGATGATGGCCTTCTGGTAGTCTTCCGGCTGTTCGAAGAACAGTTCCATGCAGGGCACGGAAACGACGCGGGTGGCAATGCCCTTGCCGTCAAGAACCTTCTGGGCTTCGACGGCGAGACCGACTTCCGAACCGGAGGCGAAGATGGTGACTTCGGCTTCATTGGCCGGGATCAGATCATAGGCGCCCGTGGCGCAGAGATTCTTCTCGGAATAATCGAGACGCACGGCCGGCAGGTTCTGGCGGGTGAGCGCGATGCCGGACGGCGCGTGCTGGCTTTCCAGCGCGAGCTGCCAGCATTCCGCGGTTTCCATGGCGTCCGCCGGGCGGAACATCAGCAAGTTCGGGATCGCACGCAGCGACGCCATCTGCTCGACCGGTTCATGGGTCGGGCCGTCTTCGCCGACGCCGATCGAATCATGCGTCCACACGTGGATGACGCGGATGCCCATCAAAGCGGCAAGACGCACCGAAGTGCGGCAATAGTCCGAGAAGATCAGGAAGCCGCCGGAATAGGGGATCAGCCCGCCATGGAGCGCGATGCCGTTCATGGCAGCCGCCATGGCATGCTCGCGGATGCCCCAGTGAATGAAGCGACCGGAGAAGTCGTCGGGCGTGATCGACGGCGTCTGGCTGGTGTTGGTGTTGTTCGAGCCGGTCAGGTCGGCGGAGCCGCCGATCGTTTCCGGGATCGCGCCGTTGATGACTTCCAGCGCATTCTGCGAGGATTTGCGCGAGGCAAGCGTCGGCTTTTCGTCGGCCAGCTTCTGCTTGTATTTCTGCACCGTACGGTCGAAGGAGCCGGGCAGCGCGCCGGAGAAGCGGCGGTTGAACTCGGCCTTGATCTCGGCCTTGGTGCCCTCGAGCCGCTCTTCCCATTCCACGCGCGACTTGGTCGAGCGCAGGCCGGCGACGCGCCATGCGTCGAGAATGTCTTCCGGCAGTTCGAAGGGAGCGTATTCCCAGCCGAGCGCCTTGCGGGTTTCGGCGATCTCGTCGTCGCCGAGCGGGGAGCCGTGGGCCTTGTTTGTGCCGGCCTTTTTCGGCGCGCCGTAACCGATGGTCGTCTTGCAGGCGATCATGGTCGGCTTGTCGGATTTCTGGGCTTCCTCGATTGCCGCGGCAACCTCGTCCGGATTGTGGCCGTCGATGTCAATCGTGTGCCAGTTGGCCGCGCGGAAGCGAGCGTGCTGGTCGGTCGAATCGGCGAGCGATACGGCGCCGTCGATGGTGATCGAGTTGTTGTCCCAGAAGAGGATCAGCTTGGAAAGCTTCAGGTGGCCGGCAAGCGTGATCGCTTCCTGGCTGATGCCTTCCATCAGGCAACCGTCACCACACAGCGCATAGGTGTAGTGATCCATCAGCGCGTCGCCGAACTCGTCGGCAAGCTTCCGTTCCGCAATCGCCATGCCGACGGCATTGGCAATGCCCTGGCCGAGCGGGCCGGTGGTCGTCTCGATCCCGGAGGCGTGGCCATATTCCGGGTGGCCGGCGGTCTTGGAGCCGAGCTGACGGAAATTCTTCAGGTCCTCGAGCGTCATGTCCTCATAGCCGAGGAGATAGAGCAGCGAGTAGAGCAGCATGGACCCATGGCCCGCAGACAGCACGAAGCGGTCGCGGTTCGGCCAGTTCGGGTTCTTGGGATCGAACCGCATGAACTTGGTGAACAGCACCGTCGCGACATCGGCCGCGCCCATCGGCAATCCGGGATGTCCCGAATTGGCCTTCTGCACGGCGTCCATGGAGAGGAAACGGATCGCGTTGGCCATCCGGTTGTGTTTTTCAAGAGAAGTCATGTGTTCTTCGCTTTTCTTGATTCTTGAGAGATTGCGTTGATCATTGGGAGCCCGGCCATCCGGCCGGTCGGCAGTGCTGCCGGCTAAACTACAGTGTTGCCCGAAGCAATCAAGGCGGCAAATCCGAAAGCGCCTCGCTGGACCTCGAGCCCGAAAACGCGAGGACACTACACCATTTCATTTTGGCCTGCCACAGCTTAACCAGCCTCGCTGCAATATGGTGCATGACTTGCCTCCGTTCAGCCGGTTTCGCGCTTCTAAATCGATTGATAAACGAGTTCTGTCCCTGTTTCATTGTTTTATGACAAATCCTCGGCCTGTCGCGCGCTCACAAATGCGTCCCTTTCGCCATTAAGGCCAGCGGCCTTTGCGAGCGGTCGGCCCTGCGTCAAGTTTCCACTTGACAATCATGGACCTCAGTTGACCTCGGCTGTTAACTCTCCCTAAGATCACGATGAAATTTCGGGCATCTTGGCGATTCGGAAGGCCGTATTTTCACCCTGTGGTGGCGGTCTTTCGGGGTGTTCATGCTATGCGCGTCTCTCTTTTTAGAGGAAAGGCAATGGTGGCGGAAACAAAGCGGCTGCAAAACGCGCTTGAAGCGCTTGAGAAGGCGCTTTCGGGCCTGGAGAGCGCCGTCGACGCCCGCACGGAAAAGCTCCAGAACCGTGAAGACCTCGAAAACGAGGTGCGGATCGTGCATGAGGACCGCGCAGGTCTTGCGCGCGAACTGGACCAGGCGCAGTTTCGGGCAAACCGGCTGGAGGAAGTCAACCGCGAAGTCTCCCGCAGGCTGGTCACGGCCATGGAGACGATCCGCTCCGTTCTCGACCACGAAAGATAGGCCGGAAAAGAGGAAGAGATGGCGCAAGTCACCGTCAATATTGATGGCAAGGCCTATCGCATGGCCTGCGAGGCGGGGCAGGAGGACCACCTGGTCGATCTCGCCGCCCGGTTCGATTCCTATATCGGCAATCTGCGCGGCCAGTTCGGCGAGATCGGCGACCTGCGGCTGACGGTGATGGCGGGCATCATGATCATGGACGAGTTGCACGACCTGCAAGCCCTCGTCGATGCCAATGCAGCCGAGCTTGAGGACCTGCGGGCCAAGGCGGGGTCCGCGGACAGCGCCCGCGCCGCCCATGACGACGAGATGGCGGCCGTGCTCGAAAATCTCGCCGATCGACTGACGGGCCTTTCCCGAAAGGTTTCTGGCGCCGACAAATAGCCGGTTCTCCGGAGGTCCGGCGACGCTTCCGGCGACTTCGGAAAAATCATGGCTGCGGCTTCTTTTCCCTCTGGCAGGCGGAAGGCCAGAGCCTTATATAAGGGGTACGGTCTGCGCTTCTCGACAGGAATCAACGAATCCCCGGGGCCTTACTCGATCCTAAGGGAGCTGTCCCTGACCTCGCTCGTGGGCTTGGTTATATGGCGCCCACCTACTTCTGTAGGCGCCCAGGATCCAACCGATTCCATCGGTCGCCGTGGACCGACTGTTTTTATGTGACGCAGGCAGGACATGCGTGTGAACGACGTGCCAGACAGCAAGCCGGACATGCGCAACCGCAGCCTCAGACGCCGGGATGCGCTGACGGCGGAAGAGCGCCGCGCGAAAAGCCTGGCGATCGCCACGCACGGTGCTGAGGCGCTTGCTCCCGAGATTTCCGGAAAACGCGTCGCCGGTTATCACCCCATCCGCTCCGAGGTCGATGTCGGCCTGCTCATGGCGTTGCTGGAAAAGGCCGGCGCGGCGCTGGCGCTTCCCGCCGTGATCGATCGCGAGACCATCGTCTTTCGCAGCTTTCGTTCGGGCGAGGCGCTCGTTGCCGGCGGCTTCGGCACCCGCGCGCCGGGCGAGCAGGCAGCCGAAGTCGATCCCGATATCCTGCTGGTGCCGCTTTCCGTCTTTGACGAGACCGGCAACCGCATCGGCTATGGCGCCGGCCATTACGACCGGGCGATTGCGCGCCTTGCCGGGCGCGGCAGAAGACCGCTTCTCGTCGGCATCGCCTTCGATCTTCAGGAAGTCCCTGCTGTTCCCGCCGAACCCCATGATGTGCCGCTCGACGCGATCATCACCGAAAGCGGTTTCCGGCGGACGGAAAACCGGGCCTGAACCGTCCTTTCCGGCGTGTTTTCGACAAAAACCATTTGCATGAAAGCCTTGGGGCGTTAGAGCCTGTCTGCACGAGTGCCGGAGCGCCGAGGGTTCCGGCATGCGCCGTACGGGACAGATTGGATTTTTCATGCGTTTGCTTTTTCTCGGGGACATGGTCGGCAAGACGGGGCGCAAGGCGGTGTGGGACCGCCTGCCGGGCCTCATCAGCGATCTGAGGCTCGATTTCGTGATCGTCAACGGCGAGAATGCCGCCGGCGGCTTCGGCATCACCGAGACCATCTTCCAGGAAACCATCAATGCCGGCGCCGATGTGGTCACCACCGGCAACCACGTCTGGGACCAGAAGGACGCGATCATCTTCGCCGACCGGCACGAGCAGTTCCTGAGGCCCGCGAACTATCCGGCCGGAACGCCGGGCAGGGGCTCGAGCATCCATTACGCCCGCAACGGCGCGCGCGTGCTCGTCGCCAACATCATGGGCCGCGTGTTCATGCATCCCGAGCTTGATGACCCCTTCAAGGCGGGCGAGGACATTCTCGGCGCCTGCCAGCTCAAGGACCAGGTGGACGCCATCGTCTTCGATTTCCACGCCGAAGCCACCAGCGAGAAGCAAGCTTTCGGCCATTTCGTCGATGGTCGCGCCAGTCTCGTTGTCGGCACCCACACCCATGTGCCGACCGCCGACTGCCAGATCCTCAACGGCGGAACCGCCTATATGTCGGATGCGGGCATGTGCGGCGATTACGATTCCTCGCTCGGCATGGACAAGGAGGAACCGCTTTCCCGGTTTGTCTCCAAGATGAACAAGTCCCGCTTCGAGGCGGCGACCGGCCCGGCGACCATCTGCGGCGTCGGGGTCGACATTTCTGACAGGACCGGCCTCGCCGAGAAGATTGCGCCGCTTCGCCTCGGCCCGAGGCTTTCCGAAACCGTTCCGGACTTCTGGCTTTAGCACCCGCGGCATAATGCGCATGTCATATTCGTACTGAATAAAGCGCTTTCGCCGGGGCGACAGCCTGCCTGACAGTCGCCGGCAGGACGAAAGCGGGACCAGCACGGCATGAACTTCCTCAATACGTTTCAGCTTTTTCCGATCCTCGACAGCGCGCTCAGCCTGATCATCGGCTTCATCTGCGGCACGGCGATCGGCGCGGAACGGCAGTATCGCCAGCGCAGCGCCGGCGTGCGCACCAATGCGCTGGTCGCCATCGGTGCGGCGGCCTTCGTCGATCTCGGCCAGCGGGTGGCGGGAGATGTCGAGGCGGTTCGCGTCATCTCCTACGTGGTCTCCGGCATCGGCTTTCTCGGCGCCGGCGTGATCATGAAGGAGGGCTATAATGTGCGCGGTCTCAACACGGCCGCTACGCTCTGGTGCTCGGCCGCCGCCGGCGCCTGTGCGGGCTCCGACATGCTGGCGGAAGCGGTGCTCGTTACGATCGTGGTGCTCGCCGCCAATACCCTGCTTCACCCGGTCGCCGACCGCATCAACCGCCTGCCGCTCAACCCGAACGCCGGCGAAGCCATGTTCGTCGTGCGCGTCGTCACCAGCCAGGACAGGATCTCCGCCGTGCGCCGCCAGCTCTTCGAGGAACTCGACCGCGCGCGCTATCCGGTGCGCGACATCGAGATCGAGGAGCGCGAGGATGGTCTGGTCGAGATCGGCGCCACCCTTGTGCGCACCGCCGTCATCCACTCCGAGATTGATACGCTTGTCGCCGGCATGGTCAGATGGCCGGGCGTTGCCAACGCCTATTGGGAGAACGAGGCGGCCGACTGAGCGGCTTCGGCGCGACAAAACGCGCGCGAGCGATGATTGCATCCAAGGCGTGTTTTTTCTGACATGATCGCGGCATTGTGGCATTCTTGCCCTTCCGTCCGGCCTGTGCCAGCGAAGGCCGACGTCTGCGTCGCAGCGGTTTCGACAAGGCGCGCCGCGCGAGACGGCGTTGTGGAGATCGACCGACGACAGGCGGGAGCTTTGCCCGGCAGGCCTCGCGCTTGACAAATGGAAAAGCCTGTTTTCAACATTGAACAAACGATTGTCTAGGCCGTAATAACAGCTCTGGAGGGGAATCGGATTGCCGGTTTCGAGCATGCGGCAGGGTCTCCGTTGACGGTGACCCGGCTTGACGCGTTTGAAAAAGGGAGGAAAACAATGTTGAAATGGACAAGCAAGCTTGTCGGCTGTCTCGCGGCGGCCGCTATGGCCTTGGCGGGAGGCGGCGCGCTGGCGCAGAGCGACTATCCGACCCGCCCGATCACATTCGTGGTTCCCTACGCGGCAGGCGGAGCGACCGATGTTGCCGTTCGCGTCATCGCGGAGGCGATGGCAAGGGATGTCGGCCAGAACATCGTCGTCGTCAACAAGGCGGGCGGGGGCGCGACCATCGCGGCGAAAAGCGTCGCGGAAGCGGCGCCGGACGGATATACGGTGCTTGTGGCGGTGGCGGCCAATCTGATCACCAATCCGATCATTCTGGATAATGTCGGCTACGACCCGATTGCCGATTTCGAGCCGGTATCCCTGCTCAGCGCCAATCCCGTCATCCTTGTCTCCTCGAAAGAGTCCGGTTTCACGACGCTCGGGGAGGTGATCGAGGCTGCCAAGGCGGATCCGGGCGTCATCCCGGTCGCGTCCTACGGCATCGGAACGCCCAGTCATCTCGCCATCGAGTTGCTCGAGGCGCAGGCGGGTATCGACCTGATCCATATTCCGTTCAACGGGGGCGCGCCGGCCCAGACCGCACTGATGGGCGGTCACGTGCCGCTGATGATGAATATTCTGCCCAGCGAGGTGGAGCCGCTGAAGGCCGGCGAGGTCGTCGGGCTGGCCATCGGACAGATGAAGGAATCCGCGTTCGCGCCGGGCGTGCCGACCTTCTCCGAGGCCGGCGTGAAGGATTTCGAGGCATTGACGTTCTTCGGCCTGGTCGTTCCCGCCGGAACGCCGGGGGAGATTGTCGAGCGGTTGAATGCCGCGGCCCAGATCGCCCTGACCGATGAGAACGTTGTCGCCACGCTTACCCGGCAGGGTATGGCGATATGGCCGACCACGGCTGAGGGCTTCGGTGAGATGATCGCGACCGAAACCACAAAATGGGCGCCGATCATCAAGGCCGCAGGCCTCAAGTAACCCGCGCGCAGGCGGATGACCGTCATCCGCGTCCGGGCGCGTCGGCGGATGAACGTCGCTGTTCTCCGATTGCCGGACGCGCCGAAGGGCAAAGCCGGATCATCAGGCGGTTCGTCTTATCCGCCTGATGATCCCAGACCCTGCGGCCGAAATCCGGCGGCGGGCCCCATCCACGGTTTCAGACAGGTTGTGACACCATGAGCGAAGCTCCGAATATCCTATTTGTCGTCGTCGATGAACTGACGGCCGATATCCTGCCGACATACGGCCACAAGGTCGTCAAGGCCCCGAACCTGACCCGCCTGGCCGAGCGCAGCGTGGTCTTCGACGCGGCCTACGCAAACTCGCCCATATGCTGCCCGAGCCGCGCCTCCATGATGTCGGGACGCCTTGCGCCCGCGATCGAGGCCTGGGACAATTCCACGCCGCTCGGTTGCGATGTCCCCTGCATTCCGCATTTTCTCGGCAATCTCGGCTATGACACGACGCTTGTCGGCAAGATGCATTTCATCGGCCCGGACCAGCTGCATGGCTATGAAAATCGGCTTACCACGGACATCTATCCCTCGGATTTCAGCTGGACCGCCAATGCGAAAATGCCCAGGACGGCGCCCAACATTGCCGGCGTGAGCATGCGTCCCATACTTGATGCCGGACCATGCAAGCGCAATCTTCAGATCGATTATGACGAAGAGGTTCAACTGCTGGCCGAGCAGTATATCTGGGACAAGGCGCGTGACCGGAAGGACAAGCGTCCCTTCTTCCTGACCGTTTCATACACCCATCCCCATCCGCCTTTCGATGCGCCGCAACCATACTGGGACATGTATGAGGATGCGGAGATCGATCTTCCGCGCGTCGGGCCGATCGACCCGGACAGGATGGATCCGTTGAGCCTGCAACTCTACTACAATCATCGCCGCCATGAGATGCCCGTTGCCGAGGAGAATGTGATCGCCGCCAGGCGGGCTTATTACGGCATGGTCACCTGGATCGACGAGCGCATCGGAAGGCTGCTCGACACGCTTGAAGACGCCGGCTTCGGCGACGACACGGTCATCGTCTTCACCTCGGATCACGGCGAGATGCTGGGCGAACGCGGCATGTGGTTCAAGATGTGCATGTTCGAATATGCCGAGCGGGTGCCGTTGTTTGTGTCGTGGCCGGAACGCTTTGCGCCGCGCCGGATCCGGCAGAACGTGTCGCTTGTGGACCTTCTGCCGACATTCATCGATTTTGCCCGCGGCAAACATGAAGAGCCGCTGCCGTGCGAGGAGACCCTTGACGGCCGTTCCCTGCTCCGTTTCCTGCAGAGCGGCGCCGATGCGAACTGGCCCGATCTGGTGATCTCCGACTTCAATGCCGGCGGCTCTCCGGCGCCGGTCAGGATGGTGAAGGAGGGCGCCTGGAAACTGATCCGGATCGGGACCCTCGCCAATCTCCTCTTCAATATCGAGGAAGACCCAGAGGAGCTGCGCGACCGCAGCGCCGACAAGGACGCCGAGGACATTCTTGCCCGTCTGTTATCGCTTTCGGAGCACGGCGGGTATGATCCGGACGTCATCGCACAACGCGTGCTGCTCAGCCAGGAGCGCCGACGTTTGATCCATACGGCCACGAAGGCGCGACGAGCGCCGGTAAGCTGGAACTGGAAGGTCCGGCCGGACGACGATGTGCGGTTCGTGCGCGGCGGCGGGCCGGTTTACGGCGAGGATCCCACGAAGGCGAGGGCCAGGCTCCCGCTCGCCAGTTATATCCCGGAGGAGGCCGAGATCACGGGCTAGAGCGCCGTGCGTCCATTCGGACGCACAAAGGACGCTCTAGCCTATTTTATCTACGCATCGTGCTTTCCGAAAATCAGACCCGATTTTCGGGCCGATGCGCTAGCGCACCGGTTGAACGAGAGGAGCATCAGGCGGCCGTGCCGGCGGCCTGATGCCTGAAGACAGGCATGCGTCGCAAGGCAAGCCGTGCCAGGGGGGAATATGTCTCGGGAGGAACATGATGCAGCGGCCGGATCAAGCTGATTTCATAGGCGGACTTCTCATGGCGGGCATCGGCGTCTTCGCCGCACTTTACGCCCGCCATTATGATTTCGGATCTGCCAGACAAATGGGGCCCGGCTATTTTCCGGTGATCGTCGGCTGGCTGATGGCCGCGCTTGGGGCGGCGATCGCGATACAGGCGGTCATCCGCGGCGGCGAGGGGCTGAAGCCTGCCCTGTTCCCGCCCGCGCTGGTCCTCGGCGTCGTGGTGCTGTTCGGCCTGATGCTGGACCGGGCGGGCCTGGTGCTCACATTGCTGCTGTGCCTGTTCCTGCTGACCTTTATGAGCCGGAACCTGACCCTGGCTGGCCGTCTCCTGGCAAGTGTTGCGATCACGCTCTTCAGCATGGCCATTTTCGTGGGAGGGCTCGGCGTCTATCTCCCGCTCTGGCCGGCGTTCCTCATCAATGGAGGCTGAGGTGGAACTCTTTTCCAATCTGTCGCTTGGCTTTCATATGGCCTTCAGCCTGACAGGGCTGCTTTACTGCTTTGTCGGCGTCTTTCTCGGAACGCTCATCGGGGTCTTGCCCGGCATCGGCGCCCTGACCACGATCTCGCTTCTGCTGCCGCTGACCTTCTATCTCGAGCCGCTTTACGCAATCGTGATGATCGCCGGCGTTTATAACGGCTCTGCCTATGGCGGTTCGACGGCATCCATTCTTCTCAACCTGCCCGGCACCCCGTCTTCCGTCGTCAGCTGTCTCGACGGTCACCCGATGACAAAGCAGGGGCGGGCCGGCGTCGCCCTGTTCATCACCACGATCGCCTCGTTTTTCGGGGCGATGTCGGGGCTCGTTCTGCTCGCGGCCTTCACGCCGGTGATTTCGTCCTTCGGCCTCATGTTCGGGCCGCAGGAATATTTTGCCGTCATGCTGCTCGGGCTGGTGGCCGCCAGTTCTCTGGCCATCAACGGCGCTTTGAAGGGGCTGTGCATGGTGGCGTTCGGCGTGTTGCTCGGCACGATCGGCACCGATGTGACCTCGGGCGTCATCCGCTACGGCTTTGGCATATCGCTGCTGATGGAAGGCTTTGGCCTTGTCGTGCTGGCGATGGGGGTGTTCGGCCTGGCCGAGATTATCGGCGGGGTTCACGGGCGAGAGGGGCGACGGGAGGTCCAAAGCGTTTCGCTGCGCTCGATGCTGCCCACGAAGCAGGACTGGCGCCGGTCGCTGCCGGCCATGGGGCGCGGCGCGGGCTTGGGCGGCTTTCTCGGAGCCCTGCCGGGCGTCGGATCGACGATCGCCTCCTTCATGGCCTACGCGCTGGAAAAGAAGGTTTCACGCACGCCGGAACGGTTCGGTCACGGGGCCATCGAAGGATTGTCAGGTCCGGAATCCGCCAACAACGCCGCAGTGCAGACGGCATTCATCCCGACCCTGTCGCTCGGAATTCCCGGAGACCCGGTCATGGCGCTGGTTCTCGGCGCGCTGATCATCAACGGTGTCCAGCCCGGGCCGCTGATGCTTTCCGAGCAGCCCGCCCTGTTCTGGGGGCTGATCGCCAGCTTTATTAACGGCAACATTCTGCTCGTTATCCTCAATCTGCCGCTTATCGGCATGTGGGTCGCCCTGCTGCGCATTCCCCAAAGCCTCTTGTTCCCGGCGATCGTCGTGTTCATGATCCTCGGCGCCTACAGCGTCAACAGCAATACCGGCGACATCTTTCTCCTGGCCGCTGCCGGCGCCCTGGGCTACGCGCTGTCGCTGCTTCGTTTCGAGCCGGCGCCGATGTTGCTGGGTTTCATTCTGGGGCCGCTGATGGAGGAGGAACTGCGGCGCAGCCTGCTTCTTTCGCGCGGGGACCCGATGACCTTCCTGCACCGCCCGATCAGCGGCGTCGTGCTTCTGATCTGCCTGCTGTTTCTCGCGCTGAATGTCTGGCGCGGCTATTCGCGCATGCGCAGAAAGATCGTGCACAAACGCAGCAAAGGGACGAGCGGGGAGACAGCGGCATGACGGGGAGGATGCGCGTCGCCGCATTTTTTGGGCTGCGATCCGCGATAATGACAAAGTTTCATCGCGGATACTGGAATTCGCTCTCCGGGTTCGGCTAACATACTGCCGGGTAAGTCTTGCTGCAGGGGAGCGCTTGAAAACGTGGCAAAAAGATCGGTTACGCTGGGTGATGTTGCCACGCTTGCACAGGTGGATGTTTCGACCGTGTCGAGGATCTTGCGCGGCGACGAGAGCCAGCGCGTCCGCGATGATACCAAGAAACGCGTTCTTGATGCCGCCGCCCGGCTCAAATACCGGCCAAACGCGCTTGCGCGCGGACTGAGAACATCGAAGAGCTCGACGATCGGGCTCGTGGTTCCCCAGCTCGAAAATCCGGTGTTTTCTGCGATGATCTATGGCGCGGAAGAGGTCTGTGCGCAGAACGGCTATTCGCTGATTATTTCTCACCGGGAGCTTGGCCGGGCCGGCAAATCCGTATCCCACCTGTCGCAGATGAACAGGGTTGACGGCCTGTTGGTCGCGAGCTTCGAAGACGACACGAAACTGAAGGCCGAGCTTCTTGAAGCGGATGTGCCGGTTGTCCTGATGAACAAGTCGCTCGATGGCGTATCGCCAAGCGTTATCTTTGACGGCTGCGCTGCCGCAAAGTCCGCCGTCCAGCATCTCATTGCGCTCGGCCACAGGAGAATAGCCCATCTGAGCGGCCGCGCCGGCGGCATGAATGCGCGGCAGCGCATCGAAGGATACAAGGAGGCGCTGGCAGAAGCGGGCATCGAATTCGACCCCGCTCTGGTTTCGGAAGCCGGCTACACCGTGGAGGGCGGGAAGGAGGCGATGCGGCGGCTGCTCGACCAGGATATGACCGCCGTCTTTGCCGCGACGCTGGTTTCGGCCGGCGGCGCCATGAAAGTCCTGCAAGGCGCGGGCAAGCGGATTCCCGAAGACGTGTCCGTCATATCCCTGCATGACGATGTTTTTGCCGAGTTGCTGACCCCCGAACTCACCACGGTGCCGATGCCGACGGTCGAGCTTGGCCGCATTGCCGCGACGCTGCTGATCAGGCGTCTCTCCGGAGACGAACAGGCCGACGTTGCGCCTTTGCCTCCCGGTGACATCAAGCTGAGGAAATCAACCGGACCGGCATCCGGCGCGCTTTCGTCCGGCAAGATGGCTGGCGCGCGGACAACGTAAAGGCGACGCCCTCGGGCTTTCGTGCGCGAAACAATCTGAAATTGTCGCCTTGCGGCCGGATGTGATTGACAGCAGCGGGGGGTGTCGCTAGTATCGCGTTGAACAAACGATTGTTCGTGAGGATATTGGCCCGTCGGCAAGAGGAAGCTGGCGGCGGAGGGGGGGATTTATGAGCAGGAATCTAGGCGGGGATGAACGGGATGCAATTGTCCCGGCGATGGCGCGAATCGTCGGGAGGGAGCATGTCTTGACCGACGAGGCGGCCCGTCGGGACTACGCCCATGACCGTCTGCCATATGCCAATTTCTGTGCGCGGGAGGGCCGGCTGGCCGGCGTGCTGCCGCGCCTGGTCGTCAGGCCCGGCACGCGGACGGAACTGGCGGAGATCGTCAAATTCGCCTTCGAGAACAAGGTGCAGATCATCCCGTTCGGGAACGGTTCCGGCGTGCTTGGGGGAGCCATTCCGATAAGCCGGGAGATGACGATTGATCTGCGTCGTCTCGACCGGATTTTGTCTTTCGATGCCGAGGATGCGATGGTCACGGTCGAGGCCGGCATGAACGGTGCGGCGTTTGAGCATGCACTCAACGAGAAGGGCTATACCTGCGGCCACTATCCGCAATCCATGGAAATTTCCACCGTCGGTGGCTGGGTCGCATGCCGGGGAGGCGGTCAGGCCTCGAGCCGCTACGGCAAGATCGAGGATATCGTGATCGGCCTTTCCGCCGTCATGCCCGATGGTTCGCCTCTCGTGGTGCGTCCGGTGCCGCGGCGCGCGGCCGGTCCCTCCGTCGCGGACATCCTGATCGGCGGGGAGGGAGGGTTTGGAATTGTCGACACCGTTACCCTGCGGATCTACAGGAAACCCGAGATCGAGAGCGGCGTGACCCTTGCTTTTCCGACGCTGGCGGCGGCGCTTGATTGCGCCCGGGAGATCATGCAGACGGAAATCCGTCCGCAGATCGCCCGAATTTACGACGAGGCCGAGAGCAGCGAACGGATGGAAGGCCTGTCCGGTTTCGACGATCATCCGATTCTTGCGATCTATGCCTTTTGCGGACAGGCGCCTCTGGCCGGCGCCGAGGAGGAAATGGCATTGGCCATCGCCAGGAGGCATGGCGCGATCATTGCCGACAATGAGCCTTACCGTCATTGGAAGAAGAACCGCTTCTTCGTCTATTCCCAGGTCTGGCAAGCCAAGGGCTATTACAACGACACGATAGAGATCGCCGCCAGATGGTCCGTCCTGCCGTCATTGTACGAGGCGATCAGGGCGAAGGTGAAGGAGATATATCCGTCGACCTATTTCGGCGCCCACTGGTCCCACATCTATCCCGAGGGCGCCTGCCAATACATGACGATGCGCCTGCCGCCAATGCCTTCCGGCGAGGCAATGCGCATTCATGCACGGCTCTGGGAGTGTGCCGAAACGCTGGCGCTGGACTATGGCGGAACCATTTCGCACCATCACGGCGTCGGCATCTTCCGCAATGCGTGGCTGGAACGCGAACTCGGCGGAGGCCTGAAGCTGCTGCAGTCGCTGAAGGCGGCGATCGACCCCGACAATCTTATGAATCCGGGGAAGGTCGGCATGAAGGCGCCCGACGGCGCCGTGAGTGTGCCCCATGGCTGACCGCTCCCCGGGCGCATCCGCTTTCGGCCTTCTGGGCATCGATCTCGGTGCGGGCTCCCTGAAATCGACCCTGATCGGGCTGGATGGCGCCGTCCTTGCCGAAAGCAGCGCGCCGATCAGAACAATGTCGCCCCGTCCAGGGTGGAGCGAACAGGCCCCGGGCGAATGGATGGAGGCTCTCGCCAGAACCACGCGGGAAATCGTGGGCCAGGCCGGAAATGCGGAAATCGGCGGTGTCGCGATCACCGCCGGCGCCCACACGCAGGTGCTGGAAGACGCCGGCGGCAACGTGATTCGCCCCGCCATTCTCTGGAACGACCAGCGCGCCGGGGCCGAGACGGAGGAGCTTCGCCGGCAGGCCGGAGCGGATATTCTTCGCATCGCCGGAAACAGCGTGAACCCGACCTGGACATTGCCGCAGATGCTCTGGCTGAAGCGCAACGAGCCCGATGCGTTCACGCGCTTCTCCAGGCTATACCTTGCGAAGGACTGGCTGAGAAAGAATCTCACGGGCACATGGGAGACGGACCCGATCGACGCCGTGGGCACGTTGATGGCATCCGCGGACGGAAAATCCTGGTCCGCCGAGCTTTGCGACATGATCGGCTGGCCGCTGCATACCTTGCCCCCGATCCGGCCGACGCTCAGCGTTTGCGGATGCGTGACCGTGCAGGCGGCCTCCCTCACGGGCCTGAAGCCCGGAACCCCCGTTGTTTGCGGGGCCTCCGACACCGCTGCGGAAACGTATGGCGCCGGAATGCTCGAGGAGGGGCTGGGCGTCGTCAAGCTTGCCACCGCCGCGACCGTCAGCCTGCTGTCGCGCCGCCCCCGGCCCGAGGCAACCGTGATCAACTATCCGCATATCGTCCCCGAGGCATATTATACGATCGCCGGCACCAATTCGTGCGCCTCGGCCCATGACTGGCTTCGGCGGATTTTGACCGATCAGCGATCGGGGGGCGAGGGGAGTGGCTTCGGCGATCTGGACAGGGAAGCGGCCAGCGTGCCGGCGGGCGCGGAGGGTCTTTTTTTTCACCCCTATCTCAACGGCGAGCGCAGCCCGCATTGGGACCCGCTCCTGAGGGCCGATTTTGTCGGTCTCGGCTTCAACCATTCGCGCGGGGCTCTGGTCCGCGCGCTTTACGAAGGGGTTGCCTATTCCCTGCGGGATTGCCTGAACGCCTTTTGCGCGCTCGGCCTGAACATGAAGGCCGCGCGTCTTATCGGCGGGGGCGCGAAAAGCCGGCTGTGGTCGCAGATCGTCGCGGATGTGCTGAACATCAGGATCGAGTTGCCGGCCAACGGCGACGCGTCTTTCGGCGCGGCTTTGATCGCGGGCATCGGCGTCGGCGTCTTCCCGGACCCCTATTCCGCCGCGCAGGTGATCGGCGTCAGGGATACGATCATGCCGGAACCCTCACGGGCAGCCTATTATGCCGAGGGTTTCAGGACCTATTGCGATATCCAGAAGGCGCTCGCCCCCATAAACCACAGACTCGCCGAACTCCGGGGCCTGGCCCCGGGCTGATGCCGGCGTTTTCACTTAACATGACGTCCATACGCCTTCCGGGAGGAGCGATCTCATGACACTGCGCAAATTCGGGTCTCCGCATCTTTATGTACAGGGGGCAGGCGCCCTTGACGAACTCCCGGCCGTTGTCGAACAAAGCGGCAGGATCCCGCTTCTCGTCGCCGATGGCGTCGTCCTTGGATTGTTCCGGGAACGGATTGCGGCATTGCTCGGTTCCGACGTCAGCTTCGCGGAATTTTCGGGCGAGTGCACCGCGGAGGAGATCGACAAGGTCGCAACGGAAGTCAGGTCGAAAGGCGCCGACGTCGTCATCGGGATGGGCGGCGGCAAAGCGATCGATGTTGCCAAGGGAGCCGCCTCGCTATGCGGCCTTCCGGTGGTCATCGTGCCGTCGATCGCATCCAACGACAGTCCGACATCGCGTCTTTCCGTGCTCTACACTGCGGAGCACGTGATCGACTCGGTGCGCATGATGCCGCGGAATCCGGAAGCCGTTATCGTCGACACGCAAATCATCGCCAGCGCTCCGGTCCGGTTTTTCGTCGCGGGCCTCGGCGATGCGCTTTCAAAGAGGTTCGAGGTGGAAGAGGCGGTCCGGGCGGGGGCGAGCAATTTTTTCGGGGGCCGGCAGACCCTGCTGGTCCAGCGACTCGCGGAGACGTGTTTCGAGATCCTGATCACCCACGGGCCCGGCGCGGCCAAGGCCGTGGAGGAAAACAGGGTGACCCCGGAACTCGAGGATGTTGTGGAAGCCGTCGTGCTGATGAGCGGGCTTGCCTTCGAGAATGGCGGGCTTTCGATCGCCCATTCGCTGACAAGGGGGCTTTCCGCCGTTCCCGCGCTGGCGGACAGGCTTCACGGCGAACAGGTGGCCTTCGGCCTTCTCGTTCAGCTTGTGCTGCAGGGCGGGCAGGAGGAGCTGCTCGCCAGGCTGGCGGCGCTTTATGCCGGCATCGGGCTGCCGACCTCTCTTGCCGCCCTCGGCGCCGGAAGAGAAGATGCCGCGATCATCGCGCAGACCGCCTGCGACAGCGCTCCCTATATCGGCAATTTCCGCTCTGCGGTCACGCCGGTCACGCTGGAACAGGCAATTCTGCGCCTCGCCACGTGACAGTGCTCGTTTCGGGGCTTGGCTGGCCGCTGTTCCCCAGGCTTCCTGCCCGGCTCGTCGGAGCCCCGCGAGGGTTCCGAGGCGGCCGACTGCGCCGCCGCCGGGACGCGACAGGACGCGCCGTTGCCTTTTTTGTATCTCCGGCGCGCGGCGTTTAGCCTGTTCGCTGGATTTTCAGGTGTCTGGCAGGGCAGCCGTGACGCCGAGGGATGGTATGCCCGCGCCGGCGCGTTCGGTCGGGGCTGATCGACCCGCCAAGTTCGCTTTGTCAGCCTTCTTCAACGCTTTGGTAACCAAAACAGGCGAGAATCCGGACAGTCACCAGTTGTTGAGTACCTGTTTAAGCGAGTAACACATGGTTCCGGTCACTGCCCTTAAGTCGAAGGCGGCGTCGCCAGCGCGCGCGTCATGGATTGACACCATCATCAAGGGCGATTGCGTAGCCGCTCTCGAAGCGCTTCCGGACCATTCGGTCGACGCGATCTTCGCCGATCCCCCCTATAATCTCCAGCTTGGCGGCGTTCTCCACCGGCCGGACCAGTCGAAGGTCGATGCCGTCGATGATGAATGGGACCGGTTCGCCTCCTTCGAGGCCTATGACGCCTTCACCACGGCCTGGTTGCTCGCCTGCCGCCGCGTGCTGAAACCAAGCGGCACGATCTGGGTCATCGGCTCCTATCACAATATCTTCCGCGTCGGCGCAAAGATGCAGGATCTCGGATTCTGGATCCTCAACGACATCGTCTGGCGCAAGACCAATCCGATGCCGAACTTCAAGGGCAGGCGGTTCCAGAACGCGCACGAGACGATGATCTGGGCGAGCCCGGATGCCGATGCGCGCGGCTATACCTTCAACTACGACGCCATGAAGGCGGCCAATGATGATGTGCAGATGCGCTCCGACTGGCTGTTTCCGATCTGCTCGGGCGGCGAACGGCTGAAGGGCGAGGACGGCAAGAAGGTGCATCCGACCCAGAAGCCCGAGGCGCTTCTGTCGCGCATCATCCTGTCATCGACGAAGCCCGGAGACGTCGTGCTCGATCCCTTCCTCGGCTCCGGCACCACGGCCGCCGTCGCCAAGCGCCTCGGCCGCCATTTCGTCGGCGTGGAGCGCGAGCAGGCCTATATCGATGCGGCAACCGCCCGCATCGCCGAAGTCGAGCCGCTCTCCGACGAGATGCTGGCGCCGACACCGAGCAAGAAATCTCTGCCGCGCGTGGCTTTTCTGTCGCTGATCGAAAGCGGACTTCTTTCGGCCGGCGACCGGCTGACCTCGCCAAAGGGCGACCTCGCGGCGCATGTAAGGGCCGACGGCACGCTTGCGAGCGGCACGGACAGCGGTTCGATCCACCGGCTCGGCGCCCGAATTCAGGGGGCGGAGGCCTGCAATGGCTGGACCTTCTGGCATTATGAGGAAGACGGAGAGCGCTACCCGATCGACCGGTTGCGCGGGCGTATCCGCGCCGCCATGGCCGGCACCTGATTGCGTAGCCTCTTATATTAGTACTTTGTCAACCATATATAGAGATTGTTTACCAATTTCGTTTATTGGTTGAGTTGTTCCCTGCAGCGGCGTAGCGGTTCGCGACCTCCGAACGACACGCGGCAATTTCCGGGCCTGGCATCCGCCGGGCCCGGTTTTGTTTTGGGGCGCTAAACGGTGATGCCGAAGCCGGCGAGATCGGTCTTCAGCGCATCCGCGCCGGTAAAGCGCACCGCCTGCCAGCCAGCGGCCTTCGCCCCTTCCACATTGACGGCCTTGTCATCGATGAACAGCGTTGCCTCCGGCGCAAGGCCGAACGTCTCGACATGGCGATCGAAAATGTCGCGGTCGGGCTTTGCCATGCCGACCTCGCCGGAGACGGTGATGCCGCGTCCTTCTTCCAGAAACGGATAGCGCGTGCGGCAGATGCGGAACGTGTCGGGCGCGAAATTGGTCAGAAGCGTCACGTCATGGCCGGCGGCGATCAGGGACTGGTAGAGCGCGACGGAATCCTCGTAGGCGTAGGGGATCATCTCGTCCCAGTGGGCGCGGAAGGCACGGATATTCTCGGCCTCTTCCGGATGACGGGCAATCGCTTCGGCCTCGGCCTCGGGCCAGGGGCGACCCCGGTCCTGCTCGTGGTTCCAGGCGTCGGTGCAGACCTCGGCAAAGAAGCGGGCGCGCTTTTCGGCGTCCGGGATGATGCGCGAAAACGGCACGAGCGGGTCGTAATGCACCAGCACATGGCCGATGTCGTAGACGATGTGGCGGATTTCAGTGGTCATGGTCTCTCCCTGCTGGCCTTGAATGCATCGGGTATAGCCTGCGTGATTGCCTTTTTCATTACACTGGGCAGCGCTTCTTCACCAAGGGCTGCGATCGCCGTCCAGCGTCCTCCCGATACCGGGCCTTCGGCACGTTCGGCGTGAAAGACGGCAAGCCTGAGTTCGAAATGGGTGAAGACGTGGACAACCTCGCCCTTTGCCGTCCAGTCGGCGGCAAAGGGGGCGGCATCCGTTCCGGTCTCGCCGTCGGCCCTGGCGGTCCAGCCGGTCGTCGGAACCTCCGCCATGCCGCCGAGGAGGCCCTTCTCCGTGCGGGTTCTGAGCAGGATCTTGCGATCGGCCGTCTCGGCAACGAAGGCCGCGCCGCGTCTCACGGGCCGCGCCGCCTTCGGCATCTTCAGGGGAAAACGCTGCGGGTCGTCATCGGCAAGCGCGGTGCAGTCGGCGTTCAGCGGACAGAGCACGCAGGCCGGTCGCTTCGGCGTGCAGAGCGTCGCGCCGAGATCCATCATCGCCTGGGCGAAGTCGCCGGGGCGTTCTTCCGGCGTCATCTCCTTCGTGCGGGAGCGGATTTCCGGTTTGGCCGAGGGCAGAGGCGTCTCGATTGCGAAAAGCCGGGTGACCACACGTTCCACATTGCCGTCGACCACGGCTTCCGGCCGGTCGAAGGCGATGGCGGCGATCGCCGCCGCCGTGTAGTCGCCGATGCCGGGCAGGGCCTTCAGGCCATCGAACGTATCGGGGAACCGCCCGCCATGGTGGCTTGCCAGCACTTCGGCGCATTTCTTCAGATTGCGGGCGCGGGCGTAATAGCCGAGCCCCGCCCATGCCGCCATGACGGCGTCCGTATCGGCTGCGGCAAGATCGTCCACGCGCGGCCAGCGGGCAAGGAACTTGTCGAAATAGGGTTTCACCGCCTGCACCGTTGTCTGCTGCAGCATGATCTCGGAAAGCCAGACGTGGTAGGGATCCGGCACGACGCCTTCAGCCTTGTCGGCGGGGCCGACGCGCCAGGGAAGGTCCCGGTGGTGGCGGTCGTACCAGGCAAGAAGCTTGCGGGCGAAATGATCCATGGGTCCTGACGTCAAGATGCATGCGGGGCTTTCACGGCTTATCGCGGAAGGCCGATGCCGGGCAAGTTCTCGGTGCGGAATCGCCTGCGCTTTTTTGCTACTCCCTGTTCATTGCGGAGCAAATTCTCTATTGTCCTTCCACCTTCAGCCGCATGAAGCGGCCGGTCCTGCGAAGGTTTGGAAATCATGCGCCCGTCCCGCCCGCGAAACGCCAGCCAGATCGCCGATGTGGCCAACAGCCTCATCGATCCGATCCTTGCGCGCCGCGCCGGCATTTCTACCGCGCTTCTGAGCGCCTGGGAGGAAATTGCCGGCGAGGCCTATGCCGAATTCTCGCGGCCGGAAAAGATCACCTGGCCGAAGCGCGCCTCCGAGAGCGAGGATGGCGGTTTCCGGCCCGGTTGTCTGACGGTTGCCTGCGAGGGCGCGCGCGTTCTGTTCCTCACCCATGCCCAGGGCGAACTCGTCCACCGGGTCAACGGCTTTTTCGGCTTTTCGGCGATCGATCGCATCAAGGTGGTGCAAAAGCCTGTGCAGCCGCCGGGCGGGCGCCGAAGAAGGCCGCCGGAGCTTTCCCCCGCCGAAGCGCGCGACCTGGAGGCGCGCCTTCAGGGTATCGAGTCGGAAAAGCTGCGCGCGGCGATCATGCGACTCGGCGCGGGCGTGATGAGCGAGAAACGCAGGAAGGAACAGGCCGGCGGCCGCGGCAAGGGATGAGGCAACACGCGGCGGTCACATCTGTTTGAAGGACGGGCTGACGGCTTGTACAACCTTGCCCCGGTCGCTAGTGAAGATGAGACGGGAAACCAGATGAGAGTAACCGAAAATGGCTGAATTCGAGATCACAAAGCGGACCCTTTTGCGCGGCGCTGCCGCCGGCGGCGCGCTGGCAGGACTGTGCCTTGCCCCCTCCGCCTTTGCCCAGAGCGGCAACGTGCCAGCAAGCCAGGGCAATGTCGACATGGAAAAGGCGCTGGAACCCGGCCCGCTTCCGGAAATTGCCATGGGCGAGGAAAACGCGCCGGTCAAGATTATCGAATATCTGTCGATGACCTGCCCGCACTGCGCCAACTACCAGGAAAACACCTTCCCGGCGATCAAGGAAAACTATATCGATACCGGCAAGGTCTATTACATCTTCCGCGAATTCCCCTTCGATCCGCGCGCCATGGCCGCTTTCATGCTGGCTCGCTGCGCGCCGAACGGCAAATATGTGCCCTTCATGGATATGATGCTGTCGCAGCTGAGAACCTGGGCCACCGCCGAGGATGGCAGCGCCGCGATGCTGCAGATGGCGAAACTCGCCGGTTTTACACAGGAAAGCTTCCAGGCCTGCTTGACGGACCAGAAGCTGCTCGATGAGATAAATTCGGTTAGAGAACGCGGGGCGGAAGAATTCGGCATCAGCGCGACGCCGACCTTCCTGATCAACGGCAAGAAATATTCGGGGGACATGTCGGTTGACACTATGTCGGCCCTTATCGACAGCATGCTCTGAAATACCGTTCGCTGATTTCTTGGCGCGCGCCGGCAAAGGTGCGCGCTTTTTTGTGCCTGGGTGTCGCCCGCGGGATGCCGGCTGATGAAGTTCGAGCGCCTGCGTCTTGTCGGTTTCAAGTCCTTCGTCGAGGCGAGCGATTTCGTCATCGCGCCCGGTCTGACGGGCGTCGTCGGACCCAATGGCTGCGGCAAGTCCAACCTTGTCGAAGCCCTGCGCTGGGTGATGGGCGAGAATTCCTACAAGAACATGCGCGCTTCCGGCATGGACGACGTGATCTTTTCCGGCTCCGGCAGCCGTCCCGCCCGCAATTCCGCTGAGGTCGGCCTGCACATCGATAATGCCGACCGCACCGCGCCGGCGGCCTTCAACGACAGCGACGAAATCCAGGTCTCGCGGCGAATCACGCGCGAGCAGGGGTCGCTCTACCGCATCAACGGCAAGGAGGCGCGCGCCAAGGACGTGCAGCTCCTTTTCGCCGATGCCTCCACCGGCGCGCGCTCGCCCTCGATGGTCGGGCAGGGTCGGATCGGCGAGTTGATCCAGGCAAAGCCCCAGGCCCGCCGGCAATTGCTGGAAGAGGCAGCCGGGATTTCCGGGCTCTATTCGCGCCGCCACGAGGCTGAACTCAGGTTGCGCGCCGCCGAGACCAATCTGGAACGGCTAGAGGATGTCACCGCGCAGCTTTCAAGCCAGATCGAAAGCCTGAAACGGCAAACGCGGCAGGCGACCCGCTACAAGTCGCTCTCCGCCGATATCCGCGCTCACGACGCCATCCTTCTGCATCTGCGTTGGGTCGAGGCGAAAAATACCGAGGCCGAGGCAACGAGCGCGCTCAACCAGTTGACCTCCGTCGTCGCCGAGCGGGCCAATCAGCAGATGGAGGCGGCGAAGACCCAGGCCGTCGCCGGCCTGAAGACGCCGGAGCTGCGCGATGCCGAGGTCAAGGCGGCGGCGACGCTGCAGCGCCTGCAGATCGCCCGTCGCCAGCTCGACGATGATGCCGCGCGGATGATGCGTCGCCGCGACGAGCTTTCCCGCCGCCTGTTGCAGCTTGCCGAGGACATCCGCCGCGAAGAGGCGATGATCGAAGACAACAGCGCGATCCTGGAGCGGCTGGATGCCGAAGAGGCCGAGTTGACCGAACTGCTCGACTTTTCCGGCGAGGACGTGGCGGCGGCGCGCGAGACCATGGAGGAAGCTGCTGCCAAGCTTTCGGAGAACGAAAGCGTTTTCGCCGCGCTGACGGCCGAGCGGGCCGAAGCCGCAGCCACGCGCGCCCAGCTTGAGCGCGCCATTGCCGATCTTGCCTCCCGTCGGGAACGGCTTGAAAGGCAGGTCAGCGAGGCCGACAGCGAGCTTGACGGCATATCCGCCAGGATATCCGCTTTGCCGGATCCGGCGGAAAAGCGCGAGGCCTTGGAAGCCGCCGAGATGAGCGAGGAGGAGGCCCATGGCGGCGAGGAAACGGCCGAGGAACACCTTGCCGAGGCGCGCCGCAACGAGGCGTTGACCCGCCAACCGGTGGAGCAGGCCAAGGCCCAGCTCTCCGAGATCGAAACAGAGGCGCGCACGATTTCGAAGATGCTGTCAGCCAGTGCGGCCGCCGGCGACTTCACCCCGCTTGCCGATCTTCTCAGCATCGAACGGGGGTTTGAGACGGCGCTTGGCGCCGTGCTGGGCGACGATCTGGAAACGCCCCTTGAGGCCGAGGCCCCGGCTCATTGGCACGGCAATGGCGACGGCGCGGACGATCCGCCGCTGCCGTCCGGCTGCCGGCCGATCAGCGAACTGGTCGAGGCGCCTGATGCGGTGATGCGGCGTCTCAGGCAGGTCGGCCTGGTGGAAGAGGGCGAGGGCGAGGCGATGATGGCGTCGCTTGTACAGGGGCAGGAACTGGTCACCCGCGCCGGCGCCGTGTTCCGCTGGGACGGGCACGTGAAGGGCGCGGATGCGCCGAGCGCTGCGGCCCTCCGCCTTTCCCAGAAGAACCGGCTGGCGACACTTGAAGACGAACGGCGCGAAGCGGAGGTCAGGCTGGAAGATGCCGAGCAGCGCCAGCAGCAGGCGGGCGAGGCGGTTCGAAACGCCGAGACGGGGCTTGCCGCCGCGCGCGAGAAGGTTCGCATGGCCGGGCGTCTGGTCGCTGACGCCCGCGCTGCCCTTGGCGAGGCCGAGCGGGCGTCGGGCGAACTGGTGCGCCGCCGTGACGTGGTGGCCGAGACCCGCAGCCAGCTTGCCGCCCAGCTTGAGGATGTTGCGGTGCGGGCGGAGGAGGCGGAAACGCAGCTAGCCAAGGCGCCTGATTTTTCCGCGCTGGAGCAACGTCTTGCCGCACAGGGGGCGGAAGTCGCGCGGCTGCGCGGCGAACTGGCCGAGGCCCGCGCCCGCCATGACGGGCTGATGCGCGAGAACGATGCCCGCAAGCGCCGCATCGTGGCGATCGGTCAGGAGCGGGCGAGCTGGCAGAACCGGGCGAAAGGCGCGGAGGCCCAGATCGCGACGCTGAGGGCGCGCGAGGACGAGGCCCGCGACGAACTGGAGGAACTGGAAGAAGCGCCGGAAGAACTCGAAGACAAGCGCCGTCAGTTGATCCGCGAGCTCGAGGCGGCCGAGGAGGCGCGAAAATCAGCCGCAGACCGCCTCGCCGAGGCCGAGGAGGCCCAGCGCGAGGCCGATCGCCATGCCGCCAAGGCGCTCGCCGATCTTGCCGAAGCGCGCGAAAAGCGCGGCCGCGCCGAAGAGCGGCTGGTTTCCGCGCGCGAACGGCGCGAGGCGTCCGAGGCGCGTATCCGCGAAGTGCTGGAAGTCGCGCCGCACGAGGCTTTCCGCTTGACGGGCCTGGCGCCGGACGCCGACCTGCCGGACCCGCTCGCCGTGGAACGGGCGCTGGAGCGCCTCAAGGTCGAGCGCGAACGGCTTGGTGCGGTCAATCTGCGCGCCGAGGAGGAGCAGGCGGAGCTTTCCGGCAAGCTCGAGGAACTGGTGCGCGAGCGCGACGATATTCTCGATGCCATCCGCAAGCTCCGCGGCGCCATCCAGAACCTCAACCGCGAGGGCCGCGAACGGCTGCTCGCCGCCTTTGACGAGGTCAACGAGCAGTTCCAGCGGCTGTTCGTGCATCTGTTCGGCGGCGGCATGGCGGAATTGCAGCTGATCGAATCGGATGATCCGCTGGAGGCCGGGCTTGAAATCCTCGCCCGCCCGCCGGGCAAGAAGCCGCAGACGATGACGCTTCTCTCGGGCGGCGAGCAGGCCCTGACGGCGATGGCGCTGATCTTCGCCGTATTTCTCACCAATCCGGCGCCGATCTGCGTGCTGGACGAGGTCGACGCGCCGCTCGACGACCACAATGTCGAGCGCTACTGCAACCTGCTCGACGAAATGGCTGCGACCACCGAGACCCGCTTCGTCGTAATCACCCACAATCCGATCACCATGGCGCGCATGGACCGGCTTTTCGGGGTGACAATGGCCGAACAGGGGGTCTCGCAACTGGTCTCTGTCGACCTCAGGACGGCGGAGAGATTGGTGGAGGAAGTCTGACCGCGACCCGGCCGGCATCCGCCTCGGGGTTTTTTCTCTTTTGTCCAATTCTCATTTCGGCTGCGATGCTCTAACGTCCGGCAAAAGACAGAGTGAAGACGGGCAGCTTGCCCGGCAACCGGGCGGACGAATGGCGAACTGGGTTTACGGTTTCGGTTTCAGCGAGGCGGAAGAACACGAGATTGACCGGGATCGACTGGGCGGCAAGGGCGCGAGCCTCGCCGAGATGGCGCGCATGGGATTGCCCGTGCCCCCCGGACTGACCGTGGTCTCCGACGTCTGCCGTTATTTCTACGAGCACGGCAAGACCTTTCCGGACGGACTGAAGGACGAGGTCTCGGAAGGTTTGGCGAAGGTCGAACGGGCGACCGGCAGGCTCTTCGGGCGCAGCAAGCATCCGCTGCTTCTGTCGGTGCGTTCGGGCTCAAGGGTCTCGATGCCCGGCATGATGGACACGGTGCTCAATCTCGGCCTCAATGACGAGACGGTTCAGCTTCTGGCCGAAGACACCGGCGATGCCCGCTTTGCCTGGGACAGCTATCGCCGCTTCATCCAGATGTATGCCGATGTGGCGCTGGGGCTCGATCAGGAATTCTTCGAGGAGCTCCTCGAGGACCGGCTGTCCGAGCTCGGTCATGCCTATGAGACGCAACTGACGGCCGGCCAGCTGGAAGACGTGGTCGCAAGCTACAAGGAATTGCTTGAGGAGGAGCTGGGCTCGGCCTTTCCGCAGGACCCCTATGAACAGCTCTGGGGCGCGATCTCGGCGGTCTTCTCAAGCTGGACCAGCGCCAGGGCGACGACCTATCGCGCGCTGCACAACATCCCCTTCGAATGGGGCACGGCCGTCAATATCCAGGCCATGGTGTTTGGCAATCTCGGCAATGATTCGGCCACGGGCGTGGCCTTCACCCGCAACCCCTCGACCGGCGAGAAGGCGCTTTACGGCGAATTTCTGGTCAATGCCCAAGGCGAGGACGTGGTTGCCGGCATCCGCACGCCGCAAAGCGTGACCGAACCCGGCCGCATAGCCTCGGGCGGCGAGAAGCCGTCTCTGGAAAAGCTGATGCCGGAGGCTTTCGGCGCGCTCGAGACCGTTTCGGCGAGGCTCGAGCGTCATTACGGCGACATGCAGGACATGGAATTCACGATCGAACGCGGCAGGCTCTACATGTTGCAGACGCGCGCCGGCAAGCGCGCGGCGGGCGCGGCGATGAAGATCGCCATGGACATGGCCGACGAGGGGCTGATCACGCGCGAGGAGGCGATCATCCGCGTCGACCCGGCAACGCTCGACCAGATGCTGCATCCAACCATCAGGCCGGGCTACAAGGGCACCCAGATCGGATCCGGCCTGCCGGCGTCGCCCGGGGCGGTCACCGGCGAGATCGTGTTCACCGCCGAGGCGGCGATCTCCGCCCATGCGGAGGGCCGCAAGGTCATCCTCGTGCGCACCGAGACGAGCCCGGAGGATATTCACGGCATGACGGCGGCGATCGGCGTGCTGACCACGCGCGGCGGCATGACAAGCCATGCGGCGGTGGTGGCACGCGGCATGGGCGTGCCCTGCGTGACCGGCGCGGGCAATATGCGCGTCGACCGCTTCGCCAATATTCTCCACGGGTTGAACGGCGCGATGCTGCATCCCGGCGACACGGTGACGATCGACGGCGCCACCGGCCGGGTGATGAAGGGCGCGGCGCCGACGCAGAAACCGGCGCTGTCGGGCGATTTTCAGCGGCTGATGGAATGGGCCGACGCGGTGCGCCGCATGAAGGTGCGAACCAATGCCGATACGCCGGGCGATGCCCGCGCCGCGCGCGATTTCGGCGCGGAGGGCATCGGGCTCTGTCGCACCGAACACATGTTTTTCGACGGCGGCCGCATCCGCATGATGCGGCGGATGATCCTGGCGGAAACGGAGGAGGGCAGGCGCGAGGCGCTCGACCAGCTCCTGCCCATGCAGCGGGCCGATTTCGAGGAACTCTTCACCATCATGCACGGCCTGCCGGTGACGATCCGGCTGCTCGACCCGCCCTTGCACGAGTTCCTGCCGAAGACGGCTGACGAGGTGGCGGATGTGGCCGAGGCGCTCGGCATGGAGACCGATAAGCTACGCCACAGGCTCGACGCGCTCTACGAATTCAATCCCATGCTCGGCCATCGCGGTTGCCGGCTGGCGATCTCCTATCCGGAGATTGCCGAGATGCAGGCCCGCGCGATCTTCGAAGCCGCGATCGCGGCTGCCCGCGCGACCGGAGAACCGGTCGTCCCGGAGATCATGGTGCCGCTTGTGAGCCTGCGCGCCGAGCTTGAATATGTGAAGGGGCGAATAGACGACGTCGCCCATGCGGTGATGGAAGAGAGCGGCATGGCGATTTCCTATCTCGTCGGCACGATGGTGGAACTGCCGCGCGCGGCCTTGAGGGCGCACGAGATCGCCGAGACGGCTGCCTTCTTCTCGCTGGGCACCAACGACCTGACGCAGACGACCTTCGGGCTTTCGCGGGACGATGCGCCGGGCTTTCTCGGAACCTACCAGAAGAAGGGCATCATCGAGCGTGACCCGTTCATTTCGCTCGATTTCGACGGCGTGGGAGAACTGATGCGGCTTGCCACCGAGCGCGGCCGGCAGACCAAGCCGGATCTTCAGGTCGGCATTTGCGGCGAACATGGCGGCGATCCGGTGTCGATCCGCTTCTGCGAAGGTCTCGCGCTCGACTATGTTTCCTGCTCGCCTTTCCGCGTGCCGACCGCGCGGCTTGCCGCGGCCCAGGCGACCGTCAGACAGGCCGAGGAGAAGGGCAAATCTCAGCCCTGAAGCCGGTAGCGACCGGCAATAAGAGGCGGACCGTCCGTCAAAACGCTGCCGCGCTCGACCAGCGCCTCAAGGTGGGCGAGCACGGAAAGCGCGGCTGCGCCGTGCAGTTTCTCGCTGGTGGTGCGGTAGATTACCTTGACCATTTCGGTGATCGTCTCGTCGCCGGCCGCAAGGCGCTCGAGGATTGCCCGTTCGCGCATCAGCCGGTGCGAGCGGATGCCGCGGACAAAGCCGTGGGCGTCGGTGACCGGCCCGCCATGGCCCGGCAGATAGACGCTCTCCGGCCGCGCGAGAAGCTTTTCGAGAGAGGTCATATAGTCGCCCATCGATCCGTCGGGCGGCGCGACGATGGTGGTCGACCAGCCCATCACATGGTCTCCGGATAAAAGGTAGGGCGTCCCTTCCAGCGCGAAGGAGAGGTGATTGGCGGTGTGGCCCGGCGTGTGGACGGCCTGCAGCACGAAGCCGTCGGCTTCGAAGCGCCCGCCGTCGGCCAGCGTGATATCCGGGGCGAGCGCCGTGTCGGAGTTCTCGGCAAAGGGGTTCTCCTCGCCGTCGTGCAGGGGGCGGGCGGCGCGGTGGGGCGAGAAGGCGAGGATCGGCGCGCCGGTTTCGGCCTTCAGGCGGTGGGCCATCGGCGTGTGGTCGAGATGGGTGTGGGTAACGGCAATCCCGGCGACCCTTCGCCCGTCGATCGCCTTCATCCAGATGTCGAAATGTCCCGCGATGTCCGGACCGGGGTCGATGATCGTGAGGGACCTGTTGCCGATCATGTAGCCGTTCGTGCCGTGCGCGGTGAAGGGCGAGGGGTTTTCCGCCGTCAGCCGAAAAATGCCGTCCGCGATCCGGACAGCGCAGCCATAGGCCGGGTCGAATGCCTGTTGCGATTGCGCCTCTCGCATTGTCACTTTCCTCCCGCAGCGTTCCGTGGCCGCCGATGCCCCCTATCTGACATCGAACCGGCAAATTGCAAGGCCGCCGAAGCCGGCTTCAGACTTTCCGGGCGGCAAAAACACTGACCTTCGTCCGATTTAGCCGTTGTCGCCCGGCAAGAGCTTTGATAAGAGGCTTGTCGTTCCACGGCGCAGGCGCGCTGCGAGGACATGCTGGGGTGTAGCCAAGCGGTAAGGCACCGGTTTTTGGTATCGGCATGCGCTGGTTCGAATCCAGCCACCCCAGCCATTTCGGTCTTCAAGTCGTTGAAATTTAATATTGTTCCGTGTTTATCACTCGGCTCTCTCGCTGCCGTGTCACACAATGCTGTATCGCAAACGGCATCAGGCTGCTTCGGACGGGGTCGAAGCCCATGCCTGTAATCGCCCATGTTTCCCTTCCAGGGTAACGAATGCCGTCATGGGACAATCTCCAGTTCGGCAACCTTGTCGCCGCTGAGGACGAAGACGTAGCGCAGGTCCACCGGGCTGCCGGGAAAGTTGCCGACGAGGTGGCTGGTGATGACGATGCGCCCATCTTCTTCGGTCATCGAGAAAGGCTCGACGGTGTAGGTGTATTTCGTCGAGGCATTGGCCATCCACTGCCGGATGGCATCGCGGCCCGTGTATGAATTGCCTTCATCGATGACGGTGGCGTCTTCCGTGAAGCATTCCGAAATCGCCTGCGCATTGCCCTTCTTGTCGGCTGAGAAATAGGTTTCGATGACCTTCGGCAATTCGATACTCATGGTGGTTCTCCTTTTACGTGGGTTGAAACAAAGGCGCAGGTTCAGCGCCGGCTGCCGACGTCGCCGCTCGAGCTCTTGGTCCTGGCGGAAACCTGGACCTTCGGTACGAAAGTGAGCGCGGCCACAGCGTCGACAGGCTCGGGATCGGCAAGTTCGCCGCGTCCCTCGAAAGAGGCGTCGAGCAGGTTGCGAAGCGACCTGTTGGTCTCCATCGGCAGGAAGGAGATCATGCACACTTCTTCCAGCGAGGCGCGCTCCGCCACTTCGATGAGCTTTTCCTTCAGATCCTCGCGGGTGTAGCTGATGATGTAGTTGTGGTCCTGATCGAGGGTGTAGAGCTTGGGCTCGCGCATGCTCGCGGGCACGTCGCTGTCCTTGAAGTTCCAGAGGAACTTGGCTGGACCACCAACCACCGGGCCGCCGAAGATCAATTGCTTGGCGATCAGCGCATCAAGGATGCGGTAAGCCTGCGCGGTTTGTTCGGCACTGATGTAAACCTGATAATACTGCATTTTTTCCACTCGGTTGCTGTTCGACCTCAATTTATGGCTTTGACGGCGTACGGATAAGCGGGATAAAGTGAGACGAGGAATTGCGGATTTCGGGATAATGGCGATCTACAAGCTGAGTGATTTCGACGCTGTTCTTGCGGTCAGCCGCAGGGGCTCGTTTCGCGCCGCAGCCCTCGATCTCGGCATGTCGACGAGCGCGCTCAGCAACGCGATTGCAAAGCTGGAAGAGCATCTGGGCGTGCGCCTGTTCAACCGCACGACGCGCAGCGTTTCGCTGACGGATGCCGGGCGCAAGTTTGTCGATCAGATGAGCCCGGCGCTCAGGGACATGCACCAGGCGCTCGATACCGTGCGCTCGCAACAGGAGACGCCGACCGGCGTGTTGCGCATCAACACATTCGTGACCGCCGGCCGCGAGATCCTGTCGCCGCTGATCCTGGAATTCATGCGACGGTTTCCGGAAGTCCGGATCGATCTTGTGACCGAGGGCAATCTTGTCGATATCGTCGCCGGCGGTTTCGATTTCGGAGTGCGCAGCGAACCGCTGGTGCCGACCGACATGATCGCCATTCCGCTCGGGGCCCCGCGGCGCTACGCCGCTGTCGGCGCGCCGGCCTATTTTGAGAGCCGCTCGCTACCGCTGCATCCATCAGACCTGATGGCGCATGATTGCATCCGCACCCGTCTGCCCAACGGCGCCATGTTGCGCTGGCAGTTCGAATCCGAGGGGCAGCCGGTGCATGTCGATGTGCATGGCCCAATCACCCTGGATGAGGCCAGTCTCGCGCGGCTGGCGGTTCTGGAAGGGGTCGGTATCGGTTTTTTCATGGAATCGGATGTGCGTGAAGACGTCGAGGCCGGCCGGCTGGTGCGGGTGCTTGACAGGTGGACGCCGCCACTTTCGCCGCTCTGCCTCTATTATCCGAGCCGGCGCAATCCGCCGGCGGCCTTCAAGGTGTTCATCGATCTCGCGCGCGAACTGGCGCGTTCGGCGCGCGGCCGGTGACATACCGCCCGGCCGCGCGGCGGTCAGGTCCGGAGAATTCAATCAAGCCGCGTCCACCCGACAGCACGCGTTTCCGGACGGAAGACCGATACCCACTTTCCTGGAGCGCTCAAGCGTTTGGTCAACGCCTCCGCATCGGGAGAGACGTCCTCCCAGAACATGTCCTGTTTGAAGTGGTCGAGATGGGCCATCAGGCCCGGCCCGAAACGGATCGGGATCAGCCTTCGCTGGCCTCTGAAAAGATCGTCCAGCCCCGGCACAAGATCACATGCTTCGGGATCGAGCGGAATGAGCCCCGGATGCAGGGTGAGCTGTCTCTGCCCCTCCGGCGAAAGCAGGCATCTGAGCCGGGTCAACTTTCTTCCGGGGCAGATTGTGGGCACGGCGAAGAACCATTGCATGTCCGCCGTGCCTGGGTTTCGGCTGTCGCAAGCCGTTGGCGAAGGCCCTCCGAACCGCGCATGTCGATGGCGATGGAACGTTGGGCAGGCAGGGCGGCGCAAGAGGGCCGCTGCATGGCCGATCGCGTTCTTGCGGCCATCCTGCTGCTCGCGACCCTTGTCTACGGCATGATCGTCTTTTCCTGGACGCGCTCTATGCAAGTCGCACGATCAGCGCGTCGCGCGGCGGCACGGCGAGCCTGCCGTCTCTCAACGAGGCTTCGCCGTCGCCCCAGAACACCTCGGCGCTGCTCAAGGCCCGGCCGTCGCCATCGGAAAGCCTCGCCGTCTGATGCCGGCGCGTGGCGTTGATGACCCACAGATAGCGCCCGGAATCACTCTCATGAAGGCGTATCTGCAGGGCCGGATTGGTGCACAGCGTATGCCGCGTCTTGCCGGTGAAGGCGAAGCAGCGGGCGAAATAGCGCTTTCCCGCCTCCGACTGGTCGCGATAGTAGCCAACTGAGGGATGGGTGCCGACGAGCAGCGTGCGGCCTTTCCCGCACGTGTTCTCGACGACCGCGATCCGGCCGTCGTCAAACCGCGCCAGCTCACGGCCCTCCGTCACGCTATAGGATTGAAGGAAGCCGCCGCCGGTGGTCGAGACGCCATCGAGCATGAAGCGAATGCGGTTGCCGATATCCGGCATGAACTCCACCTCGTCCTCCCGCACGCCGAAAACGGCGTCGAGCCCGTTATTGGGCTGCACCGTGCCGACCTTGCCGCGATCGCCGAAATAGCCGGGGCAGGCTTCCGACACCAGCGTGCCGCCGGCTTTCACCCAGTCGGCGAGCTTTTTGGCGTTCTCGCTTGTCAGCATGATGGGGTAGGGGAAGTAGAGCGCGTCATAGGTGCCGATATCCTCGATATGCACCCAGTCGGCCTGGATGCCATTGTCGAAGAAGCCGCGATAGGCGCCCCACATGGCTTCCCTGTAGGTCTCGTAATTGCCCTCCCGGCTCAGCAGATAATCCCAGGCCTGCGCCTCAGGCGCGACCAGAATGCCGACCTCGCCCTTCACCGGCTTTGCCGCCAGAAGCGGCTTCTGTTCCGGCGCGTTGGTCCACTTCGCGATCTTCGAGGCCATGTCGGAGCGCGGCGTGCGCGAACCATCCATGCCGTAGGAGCCGAAGGCGCCGAACAGCGGGCCGTCGAGCAGCGGCCGATAGCGCAGGTTCAGCATGCCGCGCGCGCCGCCGGCAAACGACGTCAGCGACCACACCCGGATATCCTCGGGCTCGGCAACGCGGCCATCCTCCTTGTCGCGACCGACGACCTGCGGCTGCATCCACAGTGGACCGCCTTGGCGTTCGGCGTGCCAGAAGGGTTTGCCGCGCGCGGCGGCGCGGTTGAGATCGGCGGCGTAGAAGCTGCGCCAGGACTGGTTGCCCTTGCGCGCATGGACGAAGGTATAGCCATAGACCTCGACCTTGGAGGCGGCGAGCCAGTCATCCGACCCGCGCGCGGCCATGTCGGGGATCGCCCCGGCGACGCCGTGGGCGGCGATCAGGCAATCCTGATCGACGGCGCGGATGGTGTCGATGCGAAACTGCATCTGGCCGTAGTAATTCTCGCGCTTGAAATCGAGCCAGTCGAGGCATTCGGGATAGGGCGCGATCTGGCGCGGCGGCTCGATATCGTCCCATTCGGCGTAGGAATAGCGATACCAGGCCTTCGCCAGCGTATCGAGATCGCCGTATTTTTCCTGCAGCCAGACGCAGAAGGCGGCCTTGGTGTGCGGGTTGTAGTCGACGGAGGGCGCATAATTGCACTCGTTCCAGACGTCGTATCCGAGAAGGCCGGGATGGCCCTTGTAGCGCTCCGCGAGCGCGGTCAGGAAGGCGCCGGCCGCCTCCTTCACTTCCGGGCAGTTCATCGTCAGCGATCCCGCGCCGCCGCCATTCGGCGCAAAACCGCCGGTGGCAGCCGACACGCCCATGATCGCCGGAAGCTCGCTGCCATCGGCGCGCATCTGGCGGGCATGGGCATATTTGCGATAGGCCCAGTCCGGCACGGTATGGGTCAGTTCGGCGATGATCGTCTTGATGCCGTTTTCGGCGGCGAGGTCCATCTGGCGGTCATACTCCTCCCAGTCGTAGAAGCCGGGCCGCCGCTCGATCGCGCTCCACATGAACCAGTGGCGGAAGACGTTCAGCCCGTCCTCTGCCGCGACGCCGTAATCGCGCTCCCAGTCCTCGCGCGGCGGGTTCGACTTGCGGAAATAGACCGCCCCGAACGGCGTCTGCATCGGTATTTTCGTCATGATGTCCTCATCATATTATCTCGGAAGGGCGGCGGCTTTGACCTGTGCCTGCCCCGACTTGCGTCAGAGGGATGTGACGCCGACCGGGGTTGGCTTCACCGCAGAGCCCCCAAACCTTCTCGCCCCGGAGGGGAGAGATGTCGCGAAAGCGACAGTGAGGGGGAAGAGTATCCCCTTGAACGCCCTCACGTTTTGAAACGCTGCTTCACCCTCACTGCCCCTTTCGGGGCATCTCTCTCGCAGGCGGGAGAGAGTTTTGGGAGCAAGCCGCAAAGCAGGATGCGATTAACCTGCGCCTGAGGGCGGAAATCGCCGGCTCACAACCCCGCAAGCGCCTCCAGCGTCCGGATCAGCGCCGAATGGTCCTTGTCGCCGTCGCCCCGGGCGATCGCGGCATTCATCAGTTGCTCGGTCGAGGCCGCGTTCGGCAAAGCGAGGCCGATATCGCGGGCGGCGTTGACGGCGAGCGCCATGTCCTTGCGGTGCAGGCAGATGCGGAAGCCGGGATCGAAGGTGCGCTCGATCATCCGTTCGCCATGGACCTTCATGATCGTCGAGCCGGCGAACCCGCCCATCAGCGCCTCGCGCACCTTGGCCGGGTCCGCTCCCGCCTTCTTGGCGAACAGCAGGCCTTCCGCGACCGCTTCGATGGTCAGGCCGACAATGATCTGGTTGGCGACCTTGGCGGTCTGGCCATCGCCGACCGGGCCGACATGGGTGATGGTCTTGCCCATCGCCTCAAACAAGGGCCTGCCGCGCTCGAAATCGGCTTCCGAGCCGCCGACCATTATCGTCAGCGCCGCGTTCTTGGCCCCGACCTCGCCGCCGGAGACCGGCGCATCGAGATAGCCGCAGCCCTTTGCCGCGACCCTTTCGGCAAACGTCTTGGTCTCGACCGGGGAGATCGAGCTCATGTCGATGACCATCTTGCCCTTGGAAAGGCCCTCCGCGACGCCGTTCTCGCCAAAGAGGACGGCCTCCACATCCGGCGTGTCCGGCACGATGGTGATGATGATGTCGGCGGCTTCCGCGACGGCCTTCGGCGTATCGCAGGCCGTGGCGCCCTTTTCGACGAGGAATTCCGAGACCGGCTTCACTCGGTTGATGTAGAGCGCGTGGCCGGCGTCGATGAGATGCGCCGCCATGGGACGGCCCATGAGGCCGAGGCCGATAAATCCGATTTTCATGTGCTCACTCCTTAGCGCCAGGGCTTCATCCAGCCGAGGCCTTCGCTTGTGCCGGCCGAAGGTTTGTATTCGCAGCCGATGAAGCCGTCATAACCTTCCGCGTCCAGCATATTGAAAAGATAGGGATAATTGATTTCGCCCGTGCCCGGCTCATGGCGGCCGGGATTGTCGGCAAGCTGCACATGGGCGATCTTCGCCTTGAGCCGCCTGTAGGTCTCGGCAAGGTCGCCCTGCATGATCTGGGTGTGATAGATGTCGTACTGGATGAACAGGTTGTCCGAGCCGACGGCATCGAGAATCCGCTCGGCGTGATCCGTGGTCGAAACGAAGAAGCCCGGAATGTCACGCAGGTTGATCGGCTCCAGCAGCAGCTTGATGCCGGCTTCGTCGAGACGCGGCGCGGCGTATTTCAGGTTTTCGACCAGCGTTTGCTCGAGCGTTTCGGGCGCAACGCCGTTGGGCGCGATACCGGCGAGGCAGTTGATCTTGGAGCAGCCGAGCGCCTTGGCATAGGAAATCGCCTTGTCCACGCCCGCCTTGAACTCCTCCACCCGGTCCGGCAGGCAGCCGATGCCGCGCTCGCCGCCGGCCCAGTCGCCGGCCGGCAGGTTGAACAGCGCCTGCTTGACGTGGGCCGCCTTCAGCGCGGCGGCAATGTCTTCCTCCGGAAAGTCATAGGGGCCGACATATTCGACGGCCGGAAAACCATCCTTTGCGGCTGCGGCGATGCGGTCGAGGAACGGCAGGTCGGCGTAGAGAAACGAAAGATTGGCGGCGAATTTCGGCATTCGAAAACTCCTCAGGCAATAAATCTGGTTCGGTGCAGCATGCGCTTGTTGCGCGGGTCCGGATTTGGAACGGCGGAGATCAGGCTGCGGGTGTAGTCCTCCTCCGGCGCGGTGCATATCTGTTCGGCGCTGCCGAGCTCCACCAGCTTCCCCCGATGCATCACCGCCACCCGGTCGCAGAAATAGCGGACCACCGAGATATCGTGGGCGATGAAGATGTAGGAGAGATCGAGGCGCTTCTGCAGGTCGAGCAGCAAATCGAGGATCTGCGCCCGGATCGAGACGTCGAGCGCCGAGGTCGCCTCATCGGCGATGATCACCTTCGGATCGAGCGCCAGTGCACGGGCAATGCCGATGCGCTGCCGCTGACCGCCCGAAAACGCATGCGGATAACGCTCCATCGCGGAACGGTCGAGGCCGACGAGTTCCAGCAGGTCGCCGACCTTCTGCTCGATCTCCCGGCCCGACAGCTTGCCCTGCACCACCAGCGGGTCGGCCACCACCTGCCGCACCGTCATGCGCGGATTGAGCGAGGCGAAGGGGTCCTGGAACACCAGCCGGACCTGGCTGTGAAAATTGCGCAGCCCCTGCTTGTCGAGCGTCGTCACCTCGGTCTCTGTGCCATCGCCGGGGCGGTAGGTGACCGAGCCGGAGGTCGGGTCGAGGACGCGGAGAATCAACCGGCCCATCGTGGTCTTGCCCGAACCGCTCTCACCGACGATGCCGAGATTTTCGCCGCGCTTCAGGTCGAATGAAACATCATCCACGGCTTTGAGGATAAAGCCCTTCTTGCCCGCGCCGGCGCCGAACACCTTGGTGAGGTTGCGCACCGACAGCACCACGTCATCCTTCGCCGCCTCGCGAGCTTCATCCGCCACGCGCGGCTTTTCCAGCCGCACGGTCGAGGACAGGAGCTGGCGGGTATAGGGGTGTTTCGCGTTGTAGAAGATTTCGTCCACCGGGCCGCGCTCGACGATCACGCCGAAGCGCATCACCGCCACCTCGTCGGCGACCTCGGCGACGACGCCGAGATCGTGGGTGATCAGCAGCATGGCCATGCCGCGTTCCACCTGCAGACGCTTGATCAGGTCGAGGATTTCGGCCTGGGTGGTCACGTCGAGCGCCGTCGTCGGTTCATCGGCGATCAGGATATCGGGATCGCAGGCGAGCGACATGGCGATCATGGCCCGTTGGCGCATGCCGCCGGAGAACTCAAAGGTGTAGCGGTCGATCATCGCCTCCGGGTTCGGGATTTCCACCTGCGACAGCAGGCTGATCGTCTCCGCCCGCGCTTCCGCCTTGCTCATGTTGCGATGGAGCCGCAGCGCCTCGATGATCTGGTCGCCGATCGTGTGGACCGGCGAGAGCGAGCTCATCGGCTCCTGGAAGATCAGCGATATGCGGCCGCCGCGGATCGCGCGGATTTCCTTGCCCTCATCCGGCAGCGCGTGGATATTGACAGGTTTGCCATCGGTATTGAGCACGATCGTGCCGCTGGTGATGCGCGCCGCCTTGTCGACGATCTTCAGCAGCGCCCGCGCGGTCACCGACTTGCCGGAGCCGCTCTCGCCGACCAGCGCCAGCGTCTTGCCGCGGTGCAGATCGAAGGTGACGTTGCGCACCGCATGCAGGATGTGCTGGCGCAGGTGAAAATCGATGGAGAGGTTCTTCACCGATAGCACCGCGTCGCCGAAGCCCGGATGATCGTGAACGATGGTCTGGGGTGTGGTCATGGTCATCGCCTCAGCTATCGTAGGGATCGGCGGCATCGCGCAGGCCGTCGCCGAGGAAGTTGAAGGAGAGCACCGCGATCACGACCGCGCCGGCGGGCCAGATCAAGAGCCACGGGGCCGTCGAGATGGTGCGGATGTTCTGCGCATCCTGCAGCAGCACGCCCCAGGAGACGACCGGCGGCTTCAGCCCGACGCCGAGGAAGGACAACGCCGTTTCGGCCACGATCATGGTCGGCAGCGCCAGCGTGACGACGGCGAGGATATGGCTCGTCAGCGACGGCAGGATGTGGCGGAAGATGATGCGGCGCTCGTTGGAGCCGTCGAGCCTGGCGGCGGTGACGAAGTCGTCGCCCCGAAGCGCGAAGAAGCGTCCGCGCACCTCGCGGGCAAGCGAGGTCCAGCCGAGGAGCGATACGATCAGCGTGATCAGGAAATAGACCTTGAGCGGCGCGAGCGACACCGGAATGGCGGCGGCAAGGCCGAGCCAGAGCGGGATGGTCGGCATCGCCGAGATGATCTCGATGATGCGCTGGATCAGAAGATCCACCCAGCCGCCGTAATAGCCCGACAGCGCGCCCATCACCACGCCGAGGATCAGGCTGATGCACACCCCGATCAGGCCGATCGACATCGAGACCCGCGTGCCGTAGATCACCCGGCTGAAGAGATCACGGCCGAGCTTGTCGGCGCCGAGCAGGTAGAACGGGTCGTTCGCCTTCAAGGGGCCCACCAGATGCAGATCGGAGGGAAACAGCCCCCACATCTTGTATTCCGGCCCGCGAACGAAGAAGCCGATCGGCACCACCTTGCTGTCATCAACGACGAAGGAGCGGCGCAGCGACGCCTGGTCCACCGTGACGCTGTAGCCCTTCACATGTGGCAGGAATTTCCTGTCGCCGTTCTCGTCCTCGACGAAGAAGGAAATCGTCTGCGGCGGGGCGTAGGAATATTGCGGGCGGGCGGATTGGGCCAGGTTAGGCGCGAGGAACTCGGCGAAGATGCCGATCAGGTAAAGGCTCAGAATGACGATCCCGGCAATGATCGCGAGCCTGTCCTTGGCGAATTTGTGCCAGATCAGCGTCCACTGGCCGGCCGCCGCGTCGGTATCGCTGGTGACGCCCTTTTTCAGCGGCGTGATCGCGGGACGATCGAGCCCATGATGGTGCGTCGGCTCATGCAGCGCGGTTTCCTGGAAAATGTTGTCGCTCATTGGTCAAACCTTATCCGGGGATCGAGCATGGCGAGCAGGATGTCGGACACCAGCATGCCGATCAGCGTGAGAACGCCCATGAGGAGAATGAAGGATCCGGCGAGATACATGTCCTGCGAGATCAGCGCGCGCAAAAGCAGCGGCCCGGCCGTCGGCAGGTTGAGAACGATCGCGGTGATCGTGACGCCCGAGATCAGGTTGGGCAGCACCCAGCCGATCGCCGAGACGAAGGGGTTGAGGGCGATGCGCACCGGATATTTGATGAGCGCCTTGGTCGGGTGCAGACCCTTGGCGCGGGCGGTGATGTAATAGGGCTTGTTGAGCTCGTCCGTCAGGTTGGCGCGCAATATCCGGATCAGCGAGGCGGTGCCCGCCGTGCCGATCACCACGACCGGGATCCACAGATGCGCCAGAAGGTCGACAAACTTGCCCCAGGACCATTCCGCATGGGCATATTCCGGCGAGAACAGCCCGCCGACGCTCTGGCCCATCACCTTGTAGGAAAAATACATCAGCGTCAGCGCCAGGATGAAGTTCGGGATCGCCAGACCGAGAAAGCCGAAGAAAGTGAACACGTGGTCGCCAAGCGAATGACGCTTGACCGCCGAATAGATGCCGATCGGCAGCGACACCGCCCAGACGAACAGCAGCGAGGCGACCGAGACGGCAAGCGTTGCGCCCATGCGCTCCCAGATCAGTTCGCTGACCGGCCGCTTCCACTCGAAGGACTGGCCGAAATCGCCATGCAGCAGAATGCCGGAAATCCACTTGTAGTACTGGACATAGATCGGATCATCGAAGCCGTAGATTTCCCTCAAGCGCGCGATCTCCGTCGGATCGAAGGCCTGGCCGCTGTCGCTCATCGAGGCGATCAGCGAGGTGACATAGTCGCCCGGCGGAAGCTGGATGATGACGAAGGCAATGATGGAAATGCCGAACAGGGTCGGGATCATGTATATGATCCGCATGATGATATAGCGCAGCATCAGCGTCCTCCCGTCCGTGCTGTCCTTGTGGTTTCAGACACTATCATGACCAGTGGACCTCGACCGTTTCCAGAAGGTCGATTTCGGGAACATCGACCTCCACCGTGTCGCCCGTTGTCCGGTATTCGGCCGTCTTGCCGGCGATCAGCAATTTCGCGTCCCGGACGGACCGACCCTTGGGGATCGCGACCGAGACCGTGTGCGGGCCAACGGGATAGATCGATCGCGTCGGCCCCTTGAACATCATCGGATTGGTGAGGTTGAACAGCAGAACGGCGAGCGTGTCGCCGCTCTCGCGCACCGCGATATCCAGCACCGAGTGCCCGGAAACGCTGACACGCGGCGTGCCGCCCATCGCCCAGCGCACGGCATTTTCGATCAGCCGCTGGTGGTCGGCGGCGAGCACCTCCCAGAAGATGCTGCCGATATTCCACGGGATATAGACCGTGCGGCCGCCGGCCTCGGTTTCGCGGGTGACGACCGCGGCGCCGCGCGGCTCCTCGCGGGGGTAGACTTCCTCCATCGGCAAATCCGGAAAGTCCGGAATGCTGAGGAGCGGCGTCTCGGTGCCCGCAACGGTTTCGACCTCTGCAAGCTTGGTGCCGCCGATGATCCGCCCGGCGCCTTCATAGCCCTGCGTGAGCGGGTGGTCGCCGGAAAGGACGATATAACTGTTCTTGACCGGCCCGCGCGCCAGCGCTGTTCGCTTCACCCCGAACACGTCGCCAAGCGCGAATGCGTCGCGCGCATTGCCGCTTTCATCGCGCATCGCCGTTTCATGGGCGGCGATCAGGCTGCCGCCGCGCGCGGCATAGTCGCGCAGGAGCGCGCATTGGGCATCGGACAGGTTGGAGGCATTGGCGAGAATGACCAACTTGAAGCGATCCAGGCTTTCCGCCGTCATCGCCTCGTCGGAGAGGAATTCGAAGGGCAGCTTCGCCTCGATCAGGGCATGATAGAAGCCGAGATCATCGCCCTCGGCCTGCCGGCGCTCGTCGCGCGCCCAGTTCTTCAGCGTCGTGGTGGGGTCGATGATCGCGATCTCGGCGGTCGGCGTCGTTGCCTCAAGCATCGCCTGGAGCTTCTCGTGCTTTTCGAAACCGGTGGCGACGGGGGCGACCCAGCGCTCATCCGGCACCACGCCGTTGAACTTGGTAAACCAGGGCAGCATGCCGTGGGTGACGCCATTGGCGATCCAGCTTTCGATTTCCGCCCCGGCAGTGACGGAATCCTTCCAGCGATATTGCTCCTCCGGCCCGATCGAGGTGATCAGCACCACAGGGCGGTCGCGGAAGGTGGCGCGCATCCGCTTGGCGTTGCGGCCGGCAAGCCAGATCGGCTCCAGCCCGCGCCGGCCCTGATGGTCGACGACCAGAAAGGGGCAGTGTTTCTCGATCAGGCCGATATCGAATTCCATCAGCGATTCACCGCCCATATTGGGAATGAAGCTGGCATGCGGGCGGATCGCCTTGACGTCGTTGTCCCAGGCGATGACCATCCGGGTCAGCACATCGCGGCGCCAGCCGGACCACGCCCGCCATGCGGGATCGTTGACGTCGCTCACCATCGGCAGATCGAAGCCGGTGGCGCCCTTGAAGCGGGTCCTGCAGCTCTCGCAATAGCAAACGCCATGGCCTTGCCAGCGATTGGCGAAGATCGCGTCGATATCGTAGTCGCGGGTGATTTCCTTCACCACGTTTGGCATGAAGACGTTGTTGTAATCGCCATAGGCGCAGGTGACCCAGACATCGGGAAAGGCCCAGTGGCGGCGGGGATTGCCGTCCTTGTCGACCGCGATCCATTCGGGATGCGCCTCGGCGGCATCCTGATGAATGGCGTGCGGATCGACGCGGGCCATGACATGCATGCCGAGCGATCGCGCGCCATCGACGAGGCGACCGAAAGGATCGCTGTCGCCGAGATATTTGCTGACATAATGCAGCGGGATCTTGGAGGGATAAAAGCCGATATAGCCGCCGGCGGAAAGGCAGACCGCGTTGGACCGGGTGCGTTGGAACACATCGATCCAGAAGTCCGGTTCGAACTTGACCGGGTCGTTCTCGACCAGCGTGAGCTGGGTCCAGCGGGTGGCGGTCTTATACCAGTCCGGCGTTCTGAGACTGGCGGCTGCGATCGGGTCGATGGGCTTCATGTGTCGGTTCCGTTAGGTAAGGCGGGGCTGGTGCCGGCCCGTGGAGGAACGGGCCGGCCCTTGGTCGGTCGAAGGTGACAGAGGTTTCTGCCGATCAGTTCTTGAAGAATTGCTCCGGCGCCGATGGACCGGGCGTCGGCCAGCCGAACGAGTTGGGCATGACCGGCATGGTGTTGACCATGTCGTTCTTGATCACACCGTAACCATCCGGGGGCAGGCTGACGCCGAAGACGAGGAACTGGTCGGCGGCATTGTTCAGCAGTTCCAGCATGATTTCGTGCTGCTTGTCCTGATCACCGGTGGCCAGCAGTTTCTTGTAGAGCGCCTGCTGCGCCTTCACATCTTCCGGCGGCTCGATGGCGGCGTCATTGTCCGGCTGGTTGAAGTGCAGGGCCCAACCCTGGGCATAGAGCGCATTGGTGTTGAACGGCACGAAGTAGCGCGGATCGAGCATCGCCGCGACGCCGCTGTTTGCGCCGAACTGGTGGGCCGTTGCATCGAACTCGCGGCCATGGCGCACGCGGGTTTCCCAGAGCGAGCGGTCCATGGTGCGGATCTGCGCATCGATGCCGACATCGCGGAAGTTCGGTATCGCAAGCTGGAACATGTCGAGGAAGGTGGTGCGCACCTGATCGATCTCGAAGATGATCGTCACGCGCCGGCCCTCGGAATCGAGCCGAAAGCCTTCGCTGTCCTTGTTGGGCAGGATCTCGTCCAGGATCGCATTCGCCTTTTCCGGATCGTATTCCGTGTACTGCTTGGCGAGCCGCTCGACGTAAAGGGGATCGCCTTCCACGATCGAGGGTTGCGCCGGCGCGCCCTGGCCGACGAAGACCGCCTCGATCATCGACTGGCGATCGATCGCGTGGGACAGCGCCACGCGGAAATCGCGATTGTTGTAGAGCGCGTTCTTGACCGGATCGGTGTGGTTCAGGTTGAGCTGGAAAACCATCACATTGGCCGCGGTTTCCTTCAGCGTGTAGAAGTGGAAATCGCCGCTTTCCTGCGCATCGTAGAGCACCGGCTTGTTGGCGGGCGTTGCGATATACTGGTCCATCATGTCGATCTCGCCCTGCAGCGTCTTCAGGAGAAGCACTTCCGGATCGCCGACCATCTGGTAGTTGATCTCATCGAAATAGGGCAGTTGCGTGCCTTCGGTATCGACCTTCCAGTAATAGGGATTGCGCACGGCAACGGCCCGTTCGGTGTCCTCGCCGGGCGCGATCGTGAACTTCCAGGCATTCAGCGTCGGACGGTTGGAGTTCTGGAAGAAGTCATTGTCCTGCTGCACGCCGCATTCGCGCTGGAACAACGCCACCCAGCTTTCATAGCCGCGCTCCTTGGCGAGTTCGTTGGCATCCGGATTGTACTTGATGTGGAACTGCTTGAGGTAATGCTTCGGCGTGCGGGTGATCTGGTCCTGCTGCGCCCAGGCGAGTTGCTGGGCGAAGAAGCCGTTCGGCTGCGCGAATTTGACCTTGAAGGTCTGGTCGTCGACCACTTCCAGTTCGGCAACCGAGCCGTCGGCGGAATACCAGAAAGCCTGATCGCCGATGGTCAGTTCGGGGTTCTGGAAAACGTCCTCATACCAGAACTTTACATCCTCGGTGGTGTAGGGCTCGCCGTCCGACCACTTCATGCCCTTGCGCAGGGTGAAGGTATATTCGGTGGAATCCTCGTTGACCTCGAAGGATTCGGCGACATTGGGCGTGACGCCGGACCAGTCGGGCGTGAAGCGCACCATCGGCTCATAGCCCTGATAGCGCACCAGCATGGACAGCGACCCGCCGCCGACCAGCGCATGGTTCCATGTGCCGCCCTGCCTGCCCGGCTGGTCGCGGGGGGTGATCACCAGCGGGTTTTCCGGCAGGCGCTCGGCAAGCGGGGGAAGATCGCCGGCCTGAACCGCTTCTTCCAGATTGGGCGACTTGTATTCCATTTCAGCCCAGGCGGGCAGCGCCAGCAGAGCGGCAAACGCCGTCCCTGCCGCGAGAAAAGCTCTGCGGCTCAAATTCCTCATGGATTTTCCTCCTACTGTCGATGCTCCGTTATCCTTCATCGACTAACAACTAGCTTGAAATAGAAGTTTTGTTATGTAAAGCGTTAGGTTCAGGTTTTTTTGAATCGTGGCATCGCGCGCCCTTTCGGGCCATAATGCCGCATGAATGTGAGGAGCCCCCGTGTCGCGCGTAACGATCCAGACCATCGCCGATGAAACCGGACTTTCGAAATTCGCGGTGTCGCGCGCGCTTTCGGGCAAGAGCGGCGTCAGCGAGGCCACGCGGCTGAAGGTCAACGAGACGGCCGTGCGCCTCGGCTACCGCAAGACCGCGTCCAGCAGCCGCGTGCTCGGCGTCGTCTTCGATGATAACGATATCACCAACACCGAACTCCATATGCAGATCCAGAACGGCGTCCAGCGCGAGGCCCAGTTGCTTGGCTATGCCCTGCGCATTCGCAGCACGCGCAACGGCATGGAACTCGAGGCGCTGGCGGAGGAGTGCAGCGGCATTCTGATTGTCGGGCTGCACAGCCAGGAGAACCTCAAACGATTGCATCATGCCGACATTCCGATCGTGCGCAACAGCTGGCTGGAGCCGCTGGAGCCTGTCGATCAGGTCGGCGCGACCGACCATGAGGCCGGTTCCGCCGTCGGCCGTTTTCTCCTGAAGCTCGGGCATCGCCGGATCATCTATGTTCACGGCGATCCGAGCTATAGGGGACGCATGGAACGGCTTTACGGATTGCGCGAGGTCTGCGAACGCGAGCCCGGCGTCGTTCTGCATGACCTCATTACGGAAGAGGGGCGGGATTTCGGAGAGGCCTTCGACCGGCTGGCGGCGGCGGATGAAAAGCCGACCGCCTTTTTCTGCGCCCATGACGGTCTGGCGCTGACGGTGATCTCCGAGCTTCTGGCGCGCGGCTACCGGATCCCGCGTGATGCGTCCGTGGTCGGCTTCGGCGACTACTCCGCTGCCCAGCAGATCCTGCCGCAACTGACCACGGTGAAGGTGCCGGGCGTCGACATCGGCAGGATGGCAACACGGGTCCTGCACCAGCGCATCACCAACCAGGATTTTCCCGACTGTCCTCTGCGTCTGCATGTTCCCTGCCGCATCATCGAGCGGCAGTCGACCGGGCCGGCTCCCGCCTGACGGTTCCGGCAGGCCGTGCGCCTGTTTCCGGCTGGCGAAACGCCGTGTCTTGAAAGGTGCGGAGCAGGCTCCGCGCCCGCTAGACAGGGTCGCACCCGCATTTCAAGGAGAGGAAAAGGCATGTCCGGGACGATCAGGCGCAGGGATTTTTTTCTGAAGACGCGCGATGGCGTGCGCATTGCGATCCGAGAGGTGTTCGATGCGGCAGCAGGCACGCCGGCGCGCCCGATGATCCTGATGCACGGGACCCGCATTCCCGGGCTTTCTGAATATGATCTCGATGTCCCGCACGGTTCGCTTGCCGCCGATCTCGCCGCGCGCGGCCATCGCTGCTACATCGTCGATGCGCGCGGCTTCGGCCGGTCCGAGCGTCCGGCGGAGATGGACCTGCCGCCGACGCCGACGAAGCCGCTTGTGCGCACGCTCGAGATCGTCCGCGATCTGGAGGCGGCGGTCGACCACCTTTGCGCGGTATCGGGCTTTTCCTCGGTCGGCCTGTTCGGCTGGGGCGTCGGCGGCACCTGCGTCATGGCCTTTGCCGCTCTGTGGCCGGAAAAGGCGAGCCACCTCGTTCTCTACAACATGGTCTACGGCGCCGCCGGCGGGCATCCGAAATTCTGCCACGGCTCGCAATGGGAGGATCCGGCGCGACCGGGCCATTTCAACCGGCCGCATTTCGGCAACTACACCTTCAACGCGGTCGACATGCTGACCCGCGACTGGGACCGGCAGATCCCGATCGAGGACAAAGCCGCCTGGCGCGATCCGGCGATCGTCAGGGCCTTCGAACAGGCCCTGATCGACGGCGATCCGACGGCGAGGGACCGCGATCCCCCAACCTATCGCAGCCCCAACGGCATGCTCGAGGACCTTTTCCTGATGGGCATTGGCCATAGGCTCGTCAACGCTAACCAGGTCTATGCGCGGGTCATGATCGTCCGGCCGGAATTCGATACGCTCAGCCAGAAGGACGATATGGATGCCCTCGTCGGCGACCTGATCAATGCCGGGGAGGTGTTTTACTGGGAGCCGGGCGGCACCACGCATTACATCCTTTTCGACCGGCCCGAGCACGGGCGCGATGCTATGCTTGCGGAAATGGAGGCATTTCTGGCGCGGTGAGGTATTTCGTCAGGCGAAACGGACTCCGCGCGCCGTTTCCATCTCAGGTCGCGGTTGCTAGGCAAGGCTATCGGGAGAAGAGCGAACCGCCACGAGGGAGACGGTACGGTTCGCGTGTTTTGGAGGAAAACATGAAAACAGCAGATATCATTCTTGGAACGACCGCCCTGGGGCTGTCGGTAGCGGTATCGCCATTCGCCGCCTTCGCCGCGAACTGCCCGGACGGCTATCCCGCAAAGCCGATCCAGATGCTCGTCGGCTACGGCGCGGGCGGCGGCTCGGATGCGATTGCCCGCTCCATCGCTGCCGAGCTGGAGGCGCAGCAGGGCTGGACCGTTATTGTCGACAACAAGCCGGGCGCCGGCGGCGGCGTGATGTCGGCGACGCTCATGAACATGAAGCCCGACGGCTATTCCGTCGGCGTGGCGGCCACGGGCACGGTGGCGCTCAACCCTTACGAGAATTCGGACACACCCTATACCTACGAAAGTTTCGACTATCTGGGCACGGCGATGCAGATCAATTACGGTCTGGTCTCGCTCGTCGACCGCCCCTACCAGACGCTGGACGAATTCATCGCCTTCGCAAAAGACAATAACGGCGCGACGATTTCCGTCGGCGGCAAGAGCCAGGAAATCCTGGTCGACCAGCTGGCCAAGCATTACGACGTCAACCTGATCGCGGTTCCGAGCAAGGGTGCGGCGGATGCGCTGCAGTCCGCGCTTGGCGGCCATGTGGACGCCACCACCCAGGGCACCCAGCATGTCCAGCAGATAAAGGCCGGGGCGATGAACCAACTCGCGTCGCTGACCGATGCCCGCACGCCCTATGCACCGGACTCCCCGACCCTGATCGAGGGCGGGCTTGACGCGACGATCGAGGGACAGACGATCTTCATGGTGCCCAAGGGCGTTGATCCGGCGATCAAGACCTGCCTGGAAGAAGCGCTGGACGAGGCCGTCAATTCCGATGGCTACGGCGAACTGATGACGCGTCTCGAGAACGAGCCGCTGAACCTGGGTCCCAAGGGAACTACTGACAAGATCGCGAAAAGCGCCCAGTTCTACAAGGCGTATCTCGGCAAGTAACCTGGAGCGCCGTGCGTCCATTCGGCCGCACAAAGGATGCTCTAACCTATTGATGCGCTAGCAAAAAGGGACGCTGTTCAATGTATTTTGAACGCCTGATCGGGGGAGCCAGCATCGTTTTCGGCGGCTTCCTCCTTTTTTTCCTGATTCCGTTGCAGGTCACGAGCCAGCCGGGGCCGATTGATCCCTCGCTGTTTCCGAAGATTGCGGCATGGCTGTTCATTTTTCTCGGCCTTGTCCAGCTTCTCGCCAGGGCGCAGCCGACAAATTTCAGCTGGTATGAGTTCGCGCGTCTCGCGGCTCTCGCGGCCCTGGTGCTCGCGGCCGCCTTCGTCATGCCGCTTGCGGGTTTTCTCCCGTCGGCAATTGCGCTGATGGCGGCCGTATGCGCCTTCATGTTCGAGCGCCGGTATATGTGGCTGGCCACGACAATTGTGCTGGTTCCGGCAGGAACGTGGTTCGTTTTCGTGATCGTGATGGGTCGTCCATTGCCATCGCTGCCCTTCTGAAAGCAATGCTATGCCTGACTTGACCACGATTATCGGCGGGCTGACCGACGCCCTGACCCTCACCAACCTGCTCTACATCATCCTCGGCGTGGCCGTCGGCCAGATCGTCGGGGCAATTCCCGGCATGACGCTGCTGATGGCGCTGGCGATTGCCATTCCGCTGACCTACACGCTCGATACGCTCACGGCGCTTGCCTTTCTGATCAGCGTCAACAAGGGCGGAACGGTGGGTGGCGCCATCCCGGCGATCCTGATCAACACGCCCGGCACGCCCGAGTCAGCGGCGACCGCGCTTGACGGCCACCCCATGGCCAAAAAGGGCAAGCCGATGAAGGCGATGAAATACGCGCTCTACTATTCCGTCTTCGGCGATCTTTCGAGCGACATCGTGCTGATCACGATCTCGGCGCCGCTCGCCCTTGTGGCGCTGCGCATGGGGCCGATCGAGATCACCGCACTGATGATCCTCGCCTTCACGGTCATCACGGGCCTGGTCGGCACTTCGATGACCAAGGGGCTGATGGCGGCGGCGCTCGGTTTTCTGTTCGCCTCGGTCGGCATTGATCCGGCCATGGGCACACCGCGCTTCACCTTCGGCATGCTCGATCTCTATGACGGCCTGCCGCTGACGGCGATGTCGATCGGGCTTCTCGCCGTTTCGGAAATCTTCCGCCAGATCGCAGCCACCACGCGCGCCACGCGCACCGCCTCGCCGATCCGCGTACGCTCGGACAATCCGGAAGACAAGGGCGTGACGCTGAGCGAGCTTCTGGCCAACAAATATGTGGCGATCCGCGCCTGGGCGATCGGCACGGTCATTGGCGCCATTCCGGGGCTCGGCTCTGCAACGGCCGGCTTTCTGTCCTACTCGGTCACCAAGCAGCAGGCGAAGGATCCGGAGAGTTTCGGCAAGGGTGACCCGCGCGGCATCGCGGCTTCGGAGGCGGCCAATTCGGCGGTCGTCGGCGCCAATCTCATTCCGCTGCTGACGCTCGGCATTCCCGGCAATATCGCCGCCGCCCTCCTTGTCAGCGCCTTCATCATCCACGGCGTGCAGCCCGGTCCGCTTCTGTTCGAGGAGCAGGGAAGGTTGATCTACGGGCTCTTCGGCGCCATGCTGATTGCCAATTTCTGCAATCTCGGCGTCGGCCAGATCGGCATGCGCATCTGGTCGCTGGCGATCGCGGCGCCCAACTCCGTGGTCTATCCGACGGCCCTGCTGCTCTGCACCACCGGCGCCTACGTCACCACGGGCGGCATGTTCGGCATCTACATCATGCTGGCCTTCGGCGTGATGGGCTATTTCATGCAGCAGTTCGGCTTTTCCGTGGTCGCCTTCATCATCGGCTATGTGCTGACGCCGGAGCTGGAATCGAAACTGGTCCAGTCGATCCTGATCAGCCGGGGCGATCCCTGGATCGTGCTGCAGCATCCGATCGCGCTCGTCCTTCTGGCGCTGTCGGTCGTCTCTATCGTCTTTCTCGGTCCGAGAAAGCGGAAGAACAAGGATCCCGAGCCGGTGGAGGACTGAGCGCTCCGATCCTCGCTCAAGGACGTTTCGATGCGCCCGGCGGAGTTCCTCCCCGGGCGCATTCGCGTTTCGGCCGCGTGTGTCTGCGCCGGACCGGGAGCGATGGTGATGGTCATTCGCATTGCGCATCATGTCACGCCGAAGAAGAAAGCCGCGCAGGTGATCCGGAGATCATCTGCACGGCTCCGACCTGTCCATGCGTGCCGGGGCGGGTTCAGGCCGGCCGGACCCTTCCGAGACCGCGCCGGTTGAGGATGAAGGCGGCGATGATGACCGGCGCCATGATCGCCAGCCCGGCAGCCAGAAGCTCCAGATCGCCGAACCCCGGAACGGCTTCGCCCGGAAGCGCGATCAGCACCGCGCCGACAAGCAGCGGAAGCCGCAGCACCCAGACATAGGGACGGTCGGAAAAGACCGGACCGATGCCCATGATGTAGCCCTGGACGCCGCTTGCGAACATCCACACGCCGAAAAGGGCAAGGCCCGAGGAGAGAAGGATGCTCTGCCAGCCCGCGTGCCCGATCAGCGCCGGATCGAACACGAAGAAGAACGGGATGAAATAGACGATGCTGCCGATCTTCATCGCTTCGAAACCGGTGCGCATCGGCGGGGTCTTGGCAACCGAGGCGGCGGCGAAGGCGCCGAGCGCCACCGGCGGCGTGATGAAGGACAGCATGCCCCAGTAGAAGATGAAAAGATGCGAGGCCATCGGGTCGAACCCGACCTGGATGAGCGCCGGGGCCAGCATCACGGCCAGAAAGATGTAACAGGCCGTCGCTGTCATGCCCGTGCCGAGGACAAGGCTGGTCAGCGCGCCCATGATGAGCAGAAGCAGGGGCGAATCGCCGGCAATGCTCAGAAGGTCGTTGACGAGCGTTCCGGCAAGCCCGGTCATCGACAACCCGCCGACGATCATGCCGACGGCGGCAAGCGTTGCTGCGAGCGTGGCGAAGAGACGCCCGAGGCTGTCGATGAAATGCAGCAGTTCCTTGCGTCCCCAGCGATCGGACCTGGAGACGATCTGGTTCACGGCCAGAAGCGCCGCCGTCGCATAGAACGGCGCGTATTGTTCGTTTTTCAGAACGAGCAGCATGACCGTCAGCAGCGCGAAGGCGAAGACATGGTGCCAGCCTTCCTTGAGCGTCTGTTTCAGGTCCGGCAGTTCTTCGGCGGAAAGCCCGCTCAGACCCTCGCGCGCGGCGCGCGCGTCGATCTGGATGAAAAGGCCGAAGAAATAGAGCGCGGCGGGAATGGCGGCGGCAAGGGCGATCGTCGCATAGGGCACCTGCAGAAAATCCGCCATGACGAAGGCGGCCGCGCCCATCACCGGGGGCATCAGCACGCCGCCGGTCGAGGCACAGGTCTCGATGCCCGCGGCGACCGTGTCCTTCATGCCGACCTTGCGCATGGCCGGAATGGTCATCACGCCGGTCGTCAGCACATTGGTGACCACGCTGCCGCTCAGCGACCCCATCAGGCCGCTGGAAAGGATTGCAACCTTGGCCGGACCGCCGCGCACATGCCCGAGAAGCGCGAAGGCGAGGTTGATGAAGAAACGCCCGGCGCCGGTATGTTCAAGCGCCGCGCCGAAGACGACGAAGCCGAAGACGAGGTTCGCGAAGGCCTTCAGCGGGATGCCGAGAATGCTTTCAAGGCTCATCGCGTGATAGGCCGCCACATATCTGAACGGGGAACTGAAGGCCGAGATCGGTCCCGGCAGCTTGTCGGCAAACAGCGGATAGGTCGAGAAGAAAAGGACGATCATGCCGAGGATCAGCCCGCCCGCCCGACGGCCCGCGTCCAGCATGACCAGCCAGAGAGCCGCGCTGGCAAAGACGGCGGCGGATGGCGGCGACATTTCCCAGCCGAGGAGCACGATGTCGTAGGCATGGAAAATGAAATAGCAGAGCGTCACGAATGTGATGGCCGCAAGCGCCCAGTCGAGCACGCCCGGCGTCTGCGGGCGAGGGGAGCGAAAACCGGGTAACAGAAGAAAAACCATCGGGATCGCGAGCGCCAGCACCGCGTAGAAATACTGGTTCTCCAGCAGGGTCATATGAAAGCGCGACCCGAGGTTGAAGGTCTGGTTTATGCCCAGGAGCAGAAGCAGGACCGTCAGGACGCGCACGACGGCCGATGTCAATGAGGCGCGGCGGCGGGCTGAAACCGCCTCGCCTCCCTGCGTGTTGTTGTCTATGACCGGCATGCGCGACTACCTGAAATAGGCCGGAAAACCGGCCGCTTCGAGCGTATCGGCACGCACTTTCATCCACTTTTCGCTGAAATCGTCGCCGCTCTCGCCATTCATCTTGCTCCAGGCCTCCTGCAGGACCTTCGCGCGGGCGACAAGATTGTCATTGTGCTTCTGGTCCTCGTCGGTCCAGACGCCGGCTTCCCTGTAATATCTGACAGCGGCCTCGTTGAACGGCACGACCCAGTCGAACACTTCCGAATCGGCCGCCCACCCGGACGTGCCGGATTGCATCTTGCTGTAGACCGGCGCCTGCAGGTCGATCGCCTTGGTGACATTGTAGACGAGGTCCGGCGAGGCCGTGTAGGTGATCAGCGCCGGATAGGGAACGCCGGCGCATTCCAGCGGGTGCTCCGCATCGATGTCGACGCCGACGGTCGCCTTGCGCTGGCCGAAATGCGGGTTGACGGCCTGAAGGCGGTTCCAGCCTTCGGTATCTGAGAAGGGCATTGGCAGCCATTTGAGGCCCTGCGGCGAGGCCGCCGCCTGCTCGAGAACGCCGCTGCCGCTGGTAACGGCCGTCATCGCGTCGATCTGGCCGTTGGTAAAGGCCTGCCATGCGCCGCCATAGCTCGGCTGCTCGACAAGTTCGACATCATCGACAGTGAGCCCGCCGAAGGCGAGGAACGCCCGGACATTGGACTGCAGCGACGGCGAACTGACGACCCATCCGATCTTCTTGCCCTTCAGGTCCGCGATGCTGTTGATATCCTGATTGGCGGCGACGCCCATGGCGACGCCGTTGTCCGCGCCGGCGAGGATCACGGCCGTCAGCTTCTGCGGTCCGAGATCGGGCGTTGCGTAGCTCAGCACGCCTTCGAAGGCATAAAAGGCGTCGCTTCCGGCCAGCGCGAAGGGTACGCGGCCTTCCCGGGCAGGCGCGATGCGCGAAAGGTCCGTGCTCGCCGGCAGAACGCGAAGCGAGATGCCGTAGGCATCTTCAAGCGCCTTGCCGACGGCTATAGACTGGTTATAGCCGAGGCTGCCGGTGTCGAAGCTCGTCCACACCAGCGTCTTCGGCAGGGTGACGGTGTCGTCCTGCGCCATCGCCCCGCCTGCGAAAAGGCAGATGACGCCAAGCGCCAGGCTTGCTAGTTTTCTCATGGAATGTCCTCCTCCATCCTTCAAGATTTCGCGGAAGCGCGCCCCGGACGGCAGGCCCGCCTGGCCATGACCGCTTGGGCCGTTCGCCGCCGGTGACTGAAATGCGCATGGTGTCCGGTGTGCCGTGCCGGCAATGTCGCCAGCCATTTCGGCCCAACTCCTCTATCACGCAAACTAAGGCCAATGCCGCAGCGCATAAATTTCAAAGGGTCTGCGTTTCGCTTGACGAAATGCTCCTGCCTGGCGCACGGATTGCGCTAGAGCATCGGCCCGAAAATCGGAATCGATTATCGGAAAGCAAGATGCGTAGATTCAATAGGTTAGAACGTCTTTTGTGCGTCCGAATGGACGCGCAGCGCTCTAGGTCAGGCCTTCAAGCCATTCCACTTCCCCCTCATGAAATGCGGCGAGTTCATCCGGCCGATCGTCGCCGAGGAGGTTCTGGTTGACGTCGATGCCCCGGCTGGCCTGAAGATAGGACAGGAAACAATAGGACGGCCTGAAGGCCCGCAGCTTGTCCCAGTCGATGGGCGGGATCTCCGCCGGATTGACCGGGCGCAGGATATCCCGTTCGAACAGGACCTCGAAGCTTGAGAGTTTCCAGGTTCCGTCCTGACGCACCGCGCGGGAGAAGTAGCGGCAGAAGACGTGAAAATCGATCTGGACATCGCCGAGCGTCGCCCGGTTGAAGATCATGGCCGGGCTCTCGATTGTGGCCCTGTCGCCTTTCACCTGGGCAAAGGCCGGAAACACCCAGTGCTTGCCGTTGCCGACCTTTTCCATGAATTTGCGCGTGGCCTCGACATAGGCGTCCCCGCCATGGCCGTCATACCAGCTGGTGCGCACATAGGCGTCGTCGTGAAAGCAGTCCCGCATCACCTCGAAGCGGCGCTGGTCGCGGGCAAACCGCTCGCGGCGTGCAAGGTCGTAGAGCTCCTCGCGATCGAGCATCGCCGTCAGGCGTTTGTTGGTGTCTGGCTGCATGGATCCCCTCCCTCGCATTGTGAATGGCCGACCCCTCAGGCGGCCGGATAGCCAAGGATCGCCTTGACCTCCAGATATTCCTCGAAACCGAACAGACCGAACTCGCGGCCATTGCCCGACTGTTTATATCCGCCGAACGGCAGGCTGCGGTCAAACGGCGCGCCGTTGAGATAGACGCGGCCGGCGCGGATTTGATTGGCAACCACACGCGCATGGTCAAGGTCTTTCGATTGGACGAAACCGGCAAGGCCGAAAGGCGTGTCATTGGCAATCTCGACGGCTTCGTCCTCGCTGTCATAAAACATCATCGAAAGCACAGGCCCGAAGATTTCCTCGCGCGCGATGCGCATTGAAGGCGTGACATCGGCGAACACGGTCGGCCGGACGAAATAGCCGGCATTGCATTCGGCCGGACGGCCGGGGCCGCCGGCGACGAGCGTCGCGCCTTCCTTAATGCCGGAGGCGATCAGCGCCTGAACCTTGTCGAACTGGGTCTGGCTCACGAGCGGGCCCATCGTCGTTTCGGGGGCCATCGGATCGCCGAGCCTGATCTCTGAGATCGCCTCGCAGGCGGCTTCGATGGCCTCGTCGCGATGCCGGCGCGGCACCAGCATGCGGGTCGGCGACTGGCAGTTCTGGCCGCCATTGGTGTTGCAGGCATGAACGCCGGCCTTCACCGCCGCCGGAAGATCGGCGTCGGGCAGGATGATGTTGGCCGATTTGCCGCCAAGCTCCTGCGCGACGCGCTTGATCGTTTTCGCGGCCAGCTCGGCGACGCGGATGCCGGCATTGGTCGAGCCGGTGATCGAGACCATGTCGACATCCGGGTGGCGGGCGATTGCCTCTCCGACGGTCGGTCCGTCGCCGTGGACGAGATTGAAGACGCCGGCGGGCAGTCCGGCGTCATCGATGATTTCGGCAAGCGCCGTGGCGCTGAGCGGGGCGATCTCGCTGGGCTTCAGCACCATGGTGCAGCCGGTCGCAATTGCCGGGGCGACCTTGGAGGCGATCTGATTGAGCGGCCAGTTCCAGGGCGTGATCAGACCGCAGACGCCGATCGGTTCCCTGCGGAGGATGCCGGTCTCTTCTCGGCGCTCGAAGCGGTAATCCGCCAGCACCCGGATAACCTCCTCGAAGTGGAAGAGCGCGACCGTGGCCTGACGTTCGATCGAGAAGGTTATCGGCACGCCCATTTCCATGGTCATCAGCCGTGCAAGCTCGGGCAGGCGCGCCCGGAAGCCCTCGATGATACGCCCGAGAATGAAAAGGCGTTCCTCGCGTTCGCTCTGCGACCAGACGGCAAAGGCGCGGCGTGCGGCTTCGACCGCCATGTCGACATCCTCGGCGCTGCCAAGGCTGACAACGCCGATCTCCTGTTCGTTGGCCGGGTTGATAATCGGTATGGACCTTGCGCGCGCCGGTCGCCGCCAGCATCCGTCGATCAGAAAATCCAGAGCATTCATCCTGCCGCTTCCCTCCTCCGGTAAGTGCTGGAACTCTATCCGGCGGCTGACGCGCCGCAATGGGGTCGCGCAGCCGTTTCGTCTCGCGGAACGAAACCGTCGTCCTTTTGCCGAAAGGCCGCGCCGGCGCTAGAACCACCGAAGAGCATATTGGGAGACCGGAGAAAAATGCGCCGTTACTTCGAAGACTTTGCCATTGGCGAGACATGGACAAGCAGAACCATCACCTTGTCCGAGGACGAGATTATCCGCTATGCCCGCGAGTATGATCCGCAGCCCATGCATGTCGATCCCGAAAAGGCCGCGGAAGGGCGCTTCGGCGGCCTCATCGCCAGCGGATGGCAGGTCGCGGCGCTTTCCATGCGGCTCTTCGTGGAAGCGGGCGGCTATGGCGAAACGCCTATGGTCGGCCTCGGCATCGAGCAGTTGCGCTGGCGGCGTCCGGTGCGTCCGGGCGACAGGCTGACCACGACCCGCAAGGTGATTGCGACAGAGCCGCACCAGCGCCGACCGGAATTCGGCGTTATCAAGACCGAGGTGACGGTGACCAATCAGGATGGCGAAGCCGTGATGACGATGATCGCGCTCGGACAGGTGCCCTGCAGGCCCCGGGCAGAATAGGGAACGCTTCTGGGCAGGGCCCTAGCGCATCGGCCCGAAAATCGGAATCGATTTTCGGAAGCACGATGCTCAGATTCAATAAGTTAGAGCGTCCTTTGTGCGTCCGAATGGACGCACGGCGCTCTATAGGTGCCGCCCTTCATCGACCGGGATGACGATGCCCGTCGAACTGGTCATGAGCGTGACGCAGGCGATGACGGCGCGGGCCACATCGTCGGCGCTGGTGATCTTGGCAAGCGGCGTCTGCTTCGCCGTCGCCTCCAGCCGCGCGCGCGGACGTCCCGGCACGAAGTCGGTATCAACGCCGGCGGGTGATACGGAAAACACCCGGATATCCGGCGCTAGCACCTTCGCAAGCCCGATCGTCAATGCGTCGAGCCCGGCCTTTGCCGCGCAATAGGCGAGATTGGAGCCGACGCCGGTGCGCGCGGCGATCGAAGAGATGTTGACCACAACGGCATCCTCCCCGCGCGCGAGAAGCGGCCTGAAAGCCCGGGTGACGGCAAACGGGCCGCGCAGGTTGATCCGCGTGATCCTGTCGAACATCTCGTCGGTCAGGCCGTCAAGATCATTGGCCGGCACGGCTTCGGTCGCGCCGCCATTATTGACCAGTATATCGACATGGCCGAAAGCCTTTTCGACTGCCCGGGCGGCCTCGGCGATGGTATCGCTCGTCTCGAGCGCGATCCGCAGCGCAATGTGATTTTCGCCGGGAAGCGATGCGACCAGGTCTTCGGCAGCCGCGCTTCGGCTGTGATAGCCGGCGACGATGGTGGCGCCGAGATCCGCGAGGCGGATCGCCGAGGCGCGACCGATGCCGCTTGTCGCACCCGTGACCACGGCGATGCGTCCGCTCAAGGGAGGGGCCTGTTCGCTCATGGCGTCTTATCCCAGTAGGGCTTGCGCAGTTCCTGCTTCAGCACCTTACCGCCGCTGTTGCGCGGAAGCGTTTCGCGGAGCTCTACCGCCGAGACCTTCTGCATGCGCCCCAGCCGGTCATTGACCCAGTCGCGCAGCGCCTCCGGCTCGATCGTCGCGCCCGGTTTCGCGACCACGAAGCCGAGCGGCGTCTCGCCCCATTTCTCGCTCGGGACCGCGATCACGGCGGCCTCTATGACATCGGGATGGGCGAGCAGCTTTTCCTCTAGGTCCGAGGCATAGATATTGAAGCCGCCGGAAATGATCATGTCCTTCTTGCGATCCAGCAGGACGAGGAACCCGTCCTCGTCGAACATGCCGATATCGCCGGTGCGGTGAAAAAGCCGGTCCTCGGCGTCGCGCCAGTAGAAGGCGCGGTTTGCCTCCTCATTGCGGAAATAGCCCGACATCATCATCGCCGAACGGCCGACAACCTCGCCGCGCCCGCCGGGCGGCACGTCCTTGCCGTCGTCATCGATGATGCGGATGATGTTTCCCGCTGCCGGCTTGCCCACGGTATGCGCCTTTTCGGGGTGGCGGGCGGCATCGAGAATGCAGGTGCAGCCGCCTTCCGTCAGGCCGTAGACCTCGAAGAAATCGCCCGGCCATTGTTCGGTGATGGCGCGCTTTGCTGCAGCCGGAAGCGGCGCGCCGGTGCACTGCTTGACCCTGAAGGACGACAGGTCGCGCTTGCCGAAGCTCGTCGCTGCCAGAATGCGCTGATACTGGACCGGCACCAGCATGGTGTGGGTCGCGCCGTATCGCTCGGCAAGCGCAAGATAGGTTTCCGCGTCGAATTTCGGCATCAGCACGACATGGCTTGCGTGGAACAGCGCCGAAAGCATGGGCATCAGCGTGGTGTTGGAATAAAGCGGCGTCGCCAGAAGCATCGTGCTTTCGGGGCCAAGCCCGAAAAGCGTCCGCGCCGCCTGCCGGTATCGCATCGCGTGCGCGTGAACGATGCCCTTGGCCCTCCCGGTGGTGCCGGAGGAGTAGATGATATTGAACGGCGCCTCGGGCGCCGGGATCACCGGGGCCGTCAGCGGCTCCGTTCCGGCGAGAAAATCGCGCGGCACGCCGCCTGCCGGCGTCGCCTCGAGCGGGATGATGCGCGCGGTCATCTCCGCCGGCAACAGATCTGCATAGCCATCCTGCACGAAGATGAGCGCGGGGTCGCAGTCTTTCAGCATGCCGGCAAGCGCGTCGCGGTGTGCCGAGGCGGGCAGGGGCACGGCCGTACCGCCCGCCGCGATGATGCCGAGATAGGCTGTCGTCAGCCCCAGGCCGGCCGTTCCCAGAAGCGCTATCCGCCCGACCGCGCCGTCGCAATGCTGGGTGATCGCGCCCGCAACGGCCAGCACGGCGCTGCGGAGTTCTGCCTGGCTCATCGTTTCGCCGTTGCAGGTCAGCGCCGGCGCCTCCGGCTGCTCAAGACCGTGGCGCAGGATAGCGGCAACGAGTTCGCCTTCCTGGTGCGCAGCCGGCTTGCTGGCCTCGTTCATCAACTGTCTCCCGGATCGTTTTCGATGAGTACGATATGGCGGGTGGCGATGGCGGGCTTTTCGGAGCCCTCCAGCTCGATCACGGCGTCGTTGACGATCCGCGTTCCCAGCGCATGCGGCTCGGCGGCGACAAGCGTGAGGGCGAGCCGGATACGGCTTTCCACCGGAACGGGGGCGATGAACCGCATCCGGTCATAGCCGTAGTTCAGCCCGCGCCCGCGCGCCCTGATCTGGTAGATCTCGCGCTGGAGCGCCGGCTGTAGCGAGATGATGAAAAGACCGTGGGCAATGGTCTTGCCGCCGGGCATCTCGCGCGCGGCACGCTCCACATCCACATGGATCCAGTGATCGTCGCCCGTCAGCCGGGCATAGTCGTCGATTGCCTCCTGTGTCACGGTCATCCAGGCCGAGCGGCCGAGCAATTGTCCCTCATGGGCAGCGAGATCACGGGCGTGGTCAACGATCAGCATCAGTTTTTTCCTTGTTGCGGGCACGCCCGATGGTTTCGGCGCATTCGGCATTGACGGCCAGAACCACTTTGCCGATCTGCCTGTTTTCATCCATCAGCTGATGGGCGGACCTGACGTCGGCGAAGGCGAAGACCTGATGGATCCGGGTCGTCATTTCACCCGTTTCCAGAAGCGGCCAGACATCGCGGACCAGTTCGGCGGCGATCCGGCCCTTGTAGGCGGGCGGACGCGGACGAAGGGTCGAGCCGGTCAGCGTCAGTCTCCGCCGGACGATCTGGCGGATATTGACCTCGGCCGTCTCGCCGAGATGACTGGCGATAAAGACAAGCCGTCCATCCGGCCTCAGAAGGTCGAGCTGCCGTTGCGTGTACGGCCCGGCCTGCGCATCGAGGATCACGTCGAACCCGTCGGTGAGCGCCCTCAGTTCGGCGTCCCAGGCACCCTTGTAGCTGACGGCATGGTGCGCGCCTGTCTGAAGGCAGACGGACAATTTCTCCTCCGTGCCGGCGGTCGCGAAAACATGGGCGTTGCGCAATTTGCGAGCGATCTGGATCGCGGCCATGCCGACGCCGCTGGTGCCGCCCTGCACAAGCAGGCTCTCGCCTTCGCCGAGTCGTCCAAGCCAGATGATGTTGTTCCAGGCGGTAAAATAGACTTCCGGCAGCGATGCGGCTTCGACAAAGCTCAGCCCGCGCGGAACCGGCATGCACTGGAGCGCAGGCACGACGCAATATTCGGCGTAGCCGCCGCCATTGGTCAGCGCGCAGACGGCATCGCCGGGAGAGAGCCCGGCCACGTCCGGGCCAACCGCGTCGACAATGCCCGAGACATCAAGGCCGGGGATCGGGGAGGCGTCCGGCGGCGGCGGATAGAGCCCACGCCTTTGCTGGATATCCGGCCGGTTGACGCCCGCCGCGTAAACCCGGATCCGGACTTCGCCCGCTCCGGGATCGGGGAGGGGTCGTTCGACGATGTCGAGCACGTCCGGTCCCCCCGCGCCGTTGAATTCCACCACCCGCATTACGCTCACGTCCCCCCTTTTGGCCATCACGCCGTCGCCTGTCTCCTCCGCTCGTCAGTCTTTCCAGTTATGGACAACCGGATTGGACAACCTGCCGAGCCCCTCGATCTCGATATCGATCGTGCCGGCCAGTTTGTGCATGTTTACCGAGCGGTGGCCATTCGGAAAATTGCCGACACCTTTCGCCGAGGTGCCGAAGCAGAAGACATCGCCGGGCTCCAGGGTGAAGAAGCGGCTGGCTTCGGCGATGACCTCGGCGACCTTGAAGCGGTAACTCGCGGTGCTGTCGACGGCGAAGGGTTCTCCGTCGAACCAGCCCTTCACCGCAAGCGCGTCCGGGTTTTCAACTTCGTCGGCCGTGGTGATGAAGGGGCCCATCGGCCCGAATGTGTCGGAAGCCTTGGAGCGGGTGTGGTAGACGAAATAGACATCGCGGTCGTCCTCGCCATGCCGGTCGCGCCAGGCAAGGTGATGCGGCCGCAGAAGATCGGGCTCGCGTGTCGTCGCGATCGAATCCATGCCGAACTTCATGCCGTGGGAGGTGACGTCGTTGATGATGGTGAAGCCGAAGATCGCGTCCTTCGCCTCCTCGACCGATATCCTGCTGCAGCGTTTACCGATGACGGCGGCAAGTTCCAGTTCCGGTATGGTCTCGCCGTAATAGTCTTCCATGATGATCGGCTTGTTGTGGCCGGTCAGGCAGGACGGCGCCTTCAGGAAAAAATTCGGCACGCCCGGATCGCGATGGGCGGACTTGCGGATGCCCATATTGTTGAAGGCGACGCCGAGGATCTTGGAAGGTCGGGGCTGCGGCGGCAGCCAGTCGATCGAAGCCTCGTCAAGCGGGGACGCTTCGCCTTTCTCAAGCGCTTCGCGCGCCCGGGCGATTTCGGCTTCACCGCCCTCGATGAAGCAGTTCAAGTCCGCGGGCGCCGATCCGAGCCCGGCGCTTTCGTAAAGCTCCGCCAGAAGAACGGTCGCGTCGCCCTTTCTGATGGCGAGAACAGGCTTTCCCTGATGGTTGATGGTTGCAAGTTTCACGGCGGTCTCCTTCGCGTGCGCGGGCTTTCTGGTTCTTCAAAAGTCGTGTTCCGGCGCCCGTCCGCGACACGAAAGGGATGGCGTGATCGTTCGGATCATCCGTCGGTTATGCCGTTCTCAGGCGGGGTCGAGGCCGACCAGTTTCGCCGGATTGTCGCGCACCATCAGGCGTACCTCTTCCTCGGTGAAGCCGAGGGCGAGCAGAAGCTTGATCGCCTGGCGCAGCCCTTCCACGGGCGAGGGATTGTCGACCTGACCGAGATCGGAGCCGATCGAGGAATGCGCGACGCCGGCGGCCAGAACATGCTCTTTCAACTCCTGCGGCGAAAATACGTTGAAGCGCGAATCCACGTAGAGGCAGGCCGATTGCTCTATCACGGCGCCGAATTCGGCCATTTCGGTGATGTCCTCATAGGTGAAATGCAGCCCGTACATAGGGTGATTGACCAGAAGGCGCTTGACGCCGCGCTTGCGCGCTTCCCTGAATAGCTTCCAGATTTCCCAGACATGCAGGTGGCCGGAGGACAGGATGGCATCGAAGGCGGCGATCGAATCGAGGATCTCCTTTACCGGGTCGAGGATCTCGCCGTAAGCGTCGACGACGGTGATGCCGGGGGACGCCTTGAGCTGAACATTGGAGGCAAGCCGTGTCTTGCGATGGGAGCTGCGGATGTGATTGGCCGATTGCGCGGTCGGCATCCAGACCAGCCGGGCGCCCTGGTTGAGCTGGGCATCGACGACGAAGGGATTGAGCCCGCCGGTCGTGTTGTTCAAAACCAGCCCGCCGAACATGGCCACGTCCAGATGGCCGAGCACGCGTTCCATGATCGGCAGGAACGGCGCGACGGAATAGTGATGATCCTTGAACATGATCCCGCGCATGCCGGCGGCGGCGGCCTGTTCCACCGCCTGGAAATGATCGAGCTGACGGGCCATCGTCGACGGTCCGGAATGAACGTGAAGATCGACCGCTCCCTTCATCAGTCCGTCGACGACGGCGTCGTCGATCGTTGAGATCAGGGCGCGCGCCTCCGCGCGATTGTTCGCCGTTGCCATGCAGTTCTCCTTCCTTCGAACAAGACGGGTATAGGGCTTGACAACGCGCGCCCTCAACTTGCAAACCCGATGTGTTCCGGCAGGCGAAATGCCGGCCTCTGGGAGGAGATATTGTGAGCATCCGGTCGATCGAGCGCGGACTGCGCGTGCTGCAGGAAATGAACCTGCAGCCCTACACCTCCATTGCCCATCTGCATGAGCGTACGGGCCTTCCCAAGCCAACGCTGGTCCGCATCCTGCGCACGCTTGAACTGGCCGGATATGTCGAGAACGATCCGCGCGTCGGCGGCTACCAGCTCAGCGCCCTCGTCGCCTCGCTGAGTTCCGGTTACCACAAGGAGCCAATGGTGGTGGAGGCCGGGCGGCCCTGGGCCGTGGCCGTGACCCGCAAGCACCAGTGGCCCGTCTCTATCGCGCTGCTCGATCGTGACGCCGTGGTGGTGCGCATGAGCACCGTTCCCGACAGTTCGGTCTCGCCCTTTCACAAGACCGTCAACATGCGCCTGCCTTTGATCACGCGCGGGCTCGGTCTTGCCTATCTGGCGTTCACGCCCGAAGAGGAGCTGGAACTGATCATCCGCATGCTGAGAACGTCCGGCGACCCGGAAAACGAACTGGCGCGGCATCCCGACAAGATCAGCCGGTTGGTGGCGATGACGAGGATGCGTGGTTATGCGACCCGCGCAGCCCATGTGGAGCCGCGCAATTCCGACACGATCGCGGTGCCGGTTTTCAATGATGGCGGCCGTGTGGTGGCAAGTCTCGGCCTGACCTATTTCCGCTCGGCCTTCGCCTCCCAGCAGGAAGCGCACGAGCGCTACTCCGCCGTGCTGAAGACGGCATCGGAGGAAATCACGCGCGATCTCGCGCGCCTCAATCGCAGTACGCTTGCATGATGTGTTGCATGCCTCAGAACGGCCGAGATTCGTTCTGCCGGCGGCTCGCCGGCCTTTTCCTGTTGATCCTTCTCGCCGGCTGCCAGTCCGGTTTGCGCGCTCCCTCCTCGTCGGACAGCAGCGGCGCGGCGGCTGCCGTCCGCAGTCGCCTGGAGCGGGAGAGCGGCGGCCTCTACAGGAACGCCGTCCTGTCGCGCGACCTGGCCGCGATTGGCGACCGGCTTTCGGAGGCGTCGGGCGGCATGCCCGTCACCGTGCTTGTTCTGGATACCACGATTGCCAACGCCTATTTCGCTCCGGGCGGATACATTTACCTGACGCGCAAGCTTCTGACGCTGACTGGCGATGAAAGCGAAACCGCCGCCGTGATCGCCCATGAGATGGCGCATATTCTCTCCGGGCACGCGGAGGCCCGGGCGCGTTTCGGGGTCGGTGCGGCGGTCTCCAGCGCGGATATCCGGCAGGCGATCGGCAACAGCGACGACGTGCGCGCGCTTCTCGCAAAAGGCAGTGCCAGCATCGCTGCCTTTTCCCGGCAGCAGGAGCTTGAGGCCGATGCCCTGGCAATCGGTTTGCTGGCGCAGGCCGGATATGATCCCGCTGCACTTGCCCGTTTCCTGAAGGCCATGCAGGCCTACGAACGGGCAGGGCCCGGCGGAGAGACCTTTGTCGCCTCCCATCCGGCCCCGTCCCTGCGGGTGGCGCGTGCCGAAAGGCTGGCGGAGGCGCGCACGTCATCCCCCCCGGGGTGATGACGGACTAGAGCTTGGCATTTCGAACACGCTCTAACCTTTTGTTTTTCCGCTCTGCGTTTCCTTGCCTCCGGACGGAAAACGGGTCTCCACTTTTTCTGGATGCGCTTTAGGCTGTTGCGAATCAGAGATACTGTTCCGGGCCCCTGCCATCCGAATGTTCTATCCCGCCACGAGAAGGGACGGGCCGCTGGATAAGTCCACGTTCACATTTCGACCGCTTCCCACTGCCGCAGTGTCTGGGCAATGCATGTATTTTGTGCGCCAAAGCTTACTTGAATTGCGTCAAGATGCCGACTTGTATGCAACCTGAAATGGTGGCTGAAAAAGAGGCGGTCTCGAGGTGGGACATTTTGTCGCACTCTGAAACCGACCGTGGTCAGCGAACTCGGATTTCGGTCTCGCGTTTTCAATCATTCGATTGGCCACCACGGCGAAAAGTGCCCGTATTGCGGGCGTTCTGTCTTTGATGCAAGTCAATTTCGCAAGTTTATTCTTTCAAAAACACAGGCTTATAATTTCGCAAATAATTCATCTGGCGTTCATAAAAACTGGCATAGGTCACTTGCTCAAAGCGCGAGTTTGGATTACTCACCCCCGCAAAAGTGGCAGGTCACAAGACGCCACGCGGGTCTCCACAACAATAAACACGCGCCTGAAAATTTTGCGAAATTGCATCTTAACGGTGTGATAGCGCTAGCAAATGGCAGCATTGAAGGAGCAGTCTCATGGACGCAATCATTGTCGACAAGCATGATGGTTCTCAGCATCGTCAGTCGGTCCTTAATCTTCAACTTGACGAGGCGTCTGTTGTAAAACTCCCGATCGCTCCGGAAAGCCTCGTTTCGTTCGAGCAGAACGGCGATGACCTCGTCATTGTCACTGCCGCCGGCGAGACCATCGTCATTGGCGATTTCTTCGTCGACTTCGATGACGAGCGTAACGAACTGGTCCTCGTTGACGATGACGGTATCGCCTGGTGGGGGCAGTATTCCGGCCCGTGGAGCGATTTCGCCTTCGCCGAGATCGGCGCAAACGGCGCATCGCCCTTTCCCTTCGGAGCTCTTGGCGGACTCGGCGCCGCGTCTGCAGGCGGTCTGGCCTTTTCAGGCGGCGGTGGCGAAGAAGCGGCCGCCACCGAATTCCCGGTTCTTGATGTCGAAGCCGTCGCCGACAATCCGGCCGCCGGCCATGTCACCGTCAGCGGTCGCAGCTCCGGGGACTATGTCGTGATAAGCTATCCGGACGAGAACGGCGAGACGGTCGTATCCGATCCGATTCCCGTCAAGGACGACGGCAGTTGGACCCACGATATCCCGCGTGAGGGAATTGACGAGGGTGATGTCGATTTCGTCGGGATCGTCACGGACGAAAACGGCAATCCTGTTGTCGATGGTGACGGCAACCCGATTTCCGACACGGAATCGGCAACCTTCGACCGCACCGCCCCCGAGGTCGGCGTCGTCATCACCGACAACGGCCATGATGGCGAACTGGTGCTGACCTTCTCGCCGGATACGGATCGCGCGAGCTTCGACCCGGCTGCCGATCTGGCGCTGGAGAATGCCGATCTCGGCACGGATGGCGCATGGTCGGAGGATGCCGACGGCAATCAGGTCTGGACGGTCACGATCACGCCGACGGGCAATGGCGAGGTGACGGCCACCGTCGCCGACGGTTCCTACACGGATACGGCCGGCAATGACGGCTCTGAAGGCACGGACAGCGAGCGCTTCGATGTCGACGGTCCCTCCGTCGTTGTCGATATCGTCAACGAAGGCCAGACCGGCACGGTCACCTTCACCTTCTCCGAAGCCGTGACCGGCTTTGAGGCCGGCGATGTCTCCGTTGCCAACGGCTCGCTCTCGAACCTCGTCAGGATCAACGACACCACCTGGACGGCGACGGTGACCCCGGCCGCGACCGGCGATGTCACGGTTTCCGTGGCCGACGGCTCCTACACCGACCTTGCCGGCAATGCCGGCACGCAGGGCTCGGATGTCGAGGCCTTCGACCGCACGGCCCCGACGGTCGGCGTCGTCATCACCGACAACGGCCAGGACGGCGAACTGGTGCTGACCTTCTCGCCGGATACGGATCGCGCGAGCTTCGACCCGGCAACCGATCTGGCGCTTGAGAATGCCGATCTCGGCACGGATGGCGCATGGTCGGAGGATGCCGACGGCAATCAGGTCTGGACGGTCACGATCACGCCGACGGGCAATGGCGAGGTGACGGCCACCGTCGCCGACGGTTCCTACACGGATATGGCCGGCAATGAGGGCTCTGAAGGCACGGACAGCGAGAGCTTCGATGTCGACGGTCCCTCCGTCGTTGTCGATATCGTCAACGAAGGCCAGACCGGCACGGTCACCTTCACCTTCTCCGAAGCCGTGACCGGCTTTGAGGCCGGCGATGTCTCCGTTGCCAACGGCTCGCTCTCGAACCTCGTCAGGATCAACGACACCACCTGGACGGCGACGGTGACCCCGGCCGCGACCGGCGATGTCACGGTTTCCGTGGCCGACGCCTCCTACACCGACCTTGCCGGCAATGCCGGTGCGCAGGGTTCGGATGTCGAGACCTTCGACCGTACCGCCCCCGAGGTCGGCGTCGTCATCACCGACAACGGCCAGGACGGCGAACTGGTTCTGACCTTCTCGCCGGATACCGACCGCGCGAGCTTCGACCCGGCAACCGATCTGGCGCTTGAGAATGCCGATCTCGGCACGGATGGCGCATGGTCGGAGGATGCCGACGGCAATCAGGTCTGGACGGTCACGATCACGCCGACGGGCAATGGCGAGGTGACGGCCACCGTCGCCGACGGTTCCTACACGGATACGGCCGGCAATGAGGGCTCTGAAGGCACGGACAGCGAGAGCTTCGATGTCGACGGTCCCTCCGTCGTTGTCGATATCGTCAACGAAGGCCAGACCGGCACGGTCACCTTCACCTTCTCCGAAGCCGTGACCGGCTTTGAGGCCGGCGATGTCGCCGTTGCCAATGGCTCGCTCTCGAACCTCGTCAGGATCAACGACACCACCTGGACGGCGACGGTCACGCCCGAAAAGGCCGGGGGCGATGTCACCGTCACGGTTGCCGACGGGAGCTATACCGATACGGTGGGCAATCTCGGCGCCGAAGGCGCGGATACCGAGGGCTTTGCCCGCACCGCGCCGCTCGCCAATGACGACGATATGAGTCTGACGCTTGCCGGCGACGACTTCAAGAGCGACGGGAACTTCAACATCGCCTTCGTTCTCGACTTCAGCGGCAGCGTCAACAACACCGAAGCCCAGGCCATGCTGAGCGCGGTCAAGACGGCGGGTCAGGCCTTCTTCGAGGGCACGACCGGCGACGTGCAGATCCAGCTTGTGGCATTCTCGTCGGACGCGCGTTCCTCCGTGTCGTTCACGAGCTATGATGCCTTCGCCGCCCAGGTCGACGCATGGTCGTCGAGCCGTCCCTATAATGGCGGGACCGACTATACGGCCGGGATTCAGAAGACGATGGAGACCTACGCGCCGCTTGACGGGTATGACAACCGCGTCTTCTTCATGAGCGACGGCGAACCCACCGAGCAGACGCAGCAGCACTGGGGCAATAATGGCTGGCAGGTCGACCATTCGCTGACCGGCGCCACTGCCGCCGCCTGGGATGATTTTGTCGCGGACAACGATATCACGGTGCAGACGGTCGGCATCGGCCAGGGCATCAGCGTGGAACGCCTGCAGGATGTCGATCAGGCCGACGGCGATAATCACGTCGTGGAGGTCTCGAACTTCGACGTTCTGGTCGACTCGCTGCTCGATCTGCTCAAGGAGGTCGATGTGTCCGGCAACGTGCTGCATGGCGCCGACGGCGTCGCGGGCACGGCGGATGACGATCTTCTGGGGATCGACGGCGGACGCATCCTGTCGATCGCGGTCGATGGCGAGACCTACACCTATGATCTGAACGGCATCACCGACAGCCACGGCGTTGCCGCGGGCAACGGGTCCATCCTCAACGTGGAAACCGACCAGGGCGGCAAGCTGATCTTCGACTTCGAGACCGGCGACTGGACCTACAAGGCCGACGCCGAGACGGGCGCCGGGCTGGAAACCTTCGACTATGTCCTGACGGATGACAGCGGCGATACCAGCGCGGCTTCCCTGACGATCGACGTTCAAAGCGATATGTCCGGCGCCGCCGCGCGCGGCATGGCTTTCGACAATGGCGAGGCTGAGGACCTTTCCGTCGAAACGCTCGGCCTTGCCGCCCTCGATGCAGAGCCGACAGGCGAGGATGCCGCTCCCGAGGATGCGGCGGAGGACATCGGGATCGCCAGTCTCGTCTATGAGGATACGAACGAAAGCCTTGATGCCTATCTGCCCGAGGAAAGCCACGCGAGCGCGGCGACCGACGGCGGATCCATCGCCGATGCCGGCACGTTCAGCGTTGATCTCGACGAACTCGACCATCACACCATGCTGGTGGGGTGAGCCCCCGGTCTCTGTAGACAAGGCATTTGCAGCAGCCGGGACGATGCCCCGGCTGCAGAATCCCGTTCCTGAAAGCCGTGCACGCCGATGAATATCCACATCAACAAAGATCGCGATCAAGGCGGCGAGGCCGGGCTTGAAGCCGGGGCCGTTTCGGCCCGGTGGATCGAGGCGCTGCTGGCGGTCGCCGCTCACTACCGGATCGACTGTTCGCCGGAACAGCTACGGCTCGCCGATGCATGGGACGGCCACGACGACAGGAAAGGGCGGTTCGGCAGGCTTGCGCGCCAGGCCGGCATGGCCGTCAGGTTCATCGACACGGATATCAGGAAGATCACGCAGATGCGCCTGCCGGTCATTCTGGTCTTCAAGGATGGCCAGGTCGCGGTCGCAGGCAAGCGCAATGGGGAACACTTCGCGCTGACCTTTTCTGGCGATGGCGGTCTTGCCTCCGATACCGCAATCGGGGCGCTTGCAGATCGCATCGAACTTGTTGCGGTCGTTCGTCCGGCCGGCGGCATGCCGGACGGGCGGATCGACGCCTATATCGAACCTTACAGCAAGCACTGGCTGCGTTCGATCGTTCTGTCCGATTTGAGGCCCTATGTCTCGATCATGCTGGCGTCGCTTGCGGCCAATGTCCTTGCGCTCGCCAGCGTCATCTTCTCCATGCAGGTCTATGACCGGGTGGTGCCCGCACAATCCTATCCGACGCTGTTCGTGCTCGGCGGCGGCGCGCTTATCGCTGTCATATTCGCTTTCGTGATGCGCCAGATGCGCATGAAGATCACCGATGTTCTGGGCAAGCGCGCCGACCTGCGCATCTCAGACAAGGTGTTCGGCCATGCGCTGAGGGTCAAGAACACGGCCCGTCCGCAGGCGACCGGCACCTTTATCGCCCAGCTTCGCGAGCTGGAGCACGTGCGCGAGATGATGACCTCGTCGGCGATTGCGGCGATTGCGGACATTCCCTTCTTTCTTCTGTTCTGCGCGATCTTCTGGTGGGTCGCCGGCAATCTGGTCTGGGTGCCGGCCGTGGCCGTCGTGCTTCTGATTGCGCCCGGCATCCTGTCTCAAAAGAAGCTGCACCGGCTTGCCAAGGCCAATATGCGCGAATCCGCGCTGCGCAACGCCATGCTGGTCGAGGCCGTCCAGGGGCTTGACGATATCAAGCTCTTGCAGGCCGAGGACCGGTTCCAGAACCACTGGAACCACTACAATGCGGTCAACGCCGACAGCGGCATGAAGCTGCGCGACCTCGTCGGCACGCTCGGCAACTGGACGCAAACCGTTCAGGGCATGGTTTATATCGCCGTTGTCGCGGCCGGCGCGCCGGCGGTGATGTTCGGCGACATGACGACGGGCGCGCTGGTTGCCGCCGCCATGCTGTCGACGCGCATGCTGGCCCCGCTTGCAAGCGTGACTCAGATTCTCAATCGCTGGCAGCAGGCCAAGATCACCGGCGAAAGCCTCGACAAGATCATGATGCTGCCGGTCGATCATCCCGATAATGCAAAGCGCATTCACAAGCCGGTTATCGAGGGCGACTTCCACTTCAAGAATGCGGTCTTTGCCTACGAGAAGGAGCCGGTTCTGACCATCGACGAACTGAAGATCGCGGCAGGTTCGAAGATCGGCATCATCGGACGCAACGGCGCCGGCAAGTCGACCCTGCTGCAGGGCCTTTCGGGGCTGATGGAACCGCGCTCGGGCACCGTGCTGGTCGATGGCGTCAATATCGGCCATGTCGATCCCGCGGACCTTCGTCGCCACATTGGTCTTGCCGGCCAGAATGCGCGGCTGTTTTACGGCACGGTCCGAGAAAACCTATGCCTCGGCGCGCCCAGTGCCCGCGACGAGGAGCTGATTGAGGCCCTCGAGCGCACTGGCGCCTGGGAATTTATTCGCGCCACGCCCGAGGGCCTCGATCGGCAGATACAGGAGGGCGGCATCGGCCTTTCCGGCGGCCAGCGTCAGGCCCTCATCCTTTCGCGTCTGCTGTTGCGCGAACCGTCCGTTGTCCTCCTCGACGAGCCCACCTCGGCGCTTGATGAGACGGCCGAGCAGAAGGTGCTCGCGGCCCTTGGCGCACTTGGCGCGGGCACCACGCTGCTCGTCGCGACGCACAAGCCGTCGGTTCTCACCCTCGTGGACCGGTTGATCGTGGTGTCCAACGGCCGGATCATCATGGACGGCGCGCGCGACAACATCCTCGCGCGCCTGCGCAATGGCGAGGCGACCGCCGCAACCAGGCGCAGGGAGGGCGCGAAGTGACCTCGAGCGCTTATGATGATCTGATATCCGGCGATGAGATGAGCGCCAGCGGCGCGAGCCGGGTCGTGCTTGTGCTGACGCTCGTCCTCGGCGCCTTCTTCGCCTGGGCCTATGTTTTTTCGGTCGAGGAAGTGTCCTCCGGGCCGGGAACGGTCGTGCCGCTTTCGCACGAACAGATGATCCAGTCCTTCGACGGCGGTATCCTCGCCGAACTCGATGTCAGCGCCGGCGACATCGTCGACAAGGGGCAGGTGCTCGCGCGGCTCGATCCGACCCGCGCCCAGGCCGAATACGACGAGACCGCGGCGCGCTATCGGGCCTCGCTCGCGCAGGCCGCGCGCCTTCAGACCGAAGTGACCGGCGCCGAAGTCGTGCACTTTCCCGAGGCGCTGGATGGCTATCCAGAGCTCAGGGCCTCCGAGGAAGCCTTGTTTGTCGCGCGTCAGGGCAGCTACCGTGAATCGCTCGCCGATATGGAAGCGGACATGGCGCTGATCGACGAGCAGCTCAGGCTGACGGCGCCTCTGGTGGAGACGGGGGCGGCGAGCAAGGTCGAACTGATCAGGCTGAAGCGCGATCGCGGCGATATCAAGCTGAAGATGGACGACCTGCGCGCCAGATACGTCATCGAAAGCGGCGAGAAGCCGGCCGAGGCGCAGGCTGAGGTCCAGTCCCTTCTGTCGACGCTCCACGGGCTTGAGGACACGATCGATCACACGACGATCCTTTCGCCGGTTCACGGGATCATCAAGGACGTCGCGGTGACGACGATCGGCGGCGTCGTGTCTCCGAACGGCGCGGTCATGACCATCGTGCCGCTCAATGACCAGTTGCTGATCGAAGCCCGTATTTCCCCGCGCGACATTGCCTTCATTCATCCGGGACAAGAGGCTCTGGTGAAGATCACAGCTTATGACTATTCGGTCTATGGCGGGCTCGAAGGCACGGTCGAGAGCATTTCGCCCGACACGATCCGCGACGAGATCAATCCGGAAAATCTCTACTATCGCGTCTATATCCGCACGGCCTCGGACGCGCTCGAGAACGCTTCCGGCAAGCGCTTTCCGATAACGCCCGGCATGATCGCCACCGTCGATATCAGGACAGGCGAGAAGACCATCTGGGACTATCTCGTCAAACCCCTCAACCGGGGCCGGGAAGCCCTGCGCGAGCGCTGACCGCCCGCCTGCGGGAAGGCCTCGACATCAATCCAAAACCCAAAAGGAGACAGAAATGCTGAAGATGATTTTCACCGCGGCGCTGGCCGGCCTCATCACCTCGGGCGCTGCGTTCGCCGGAATGCTGGACGTGCACAATCCGAAGATGCGGTTCGAAAGCGTGGCGCCGTCGCTGACGGAGCTTGACGCCTATTTCGTGCGGAACGGCAAGCCGGTAACCGTCGATCTCGTCCGCCAGGTGGAAATCGGCGTCGGCCAGGACAAGGTCGCCGCGCTTCTGGGCGAACCGATCAAGGTAACGCGTCGCGGCAACAAGGCGACCTGGGATTACAACCTCAAATTCGTGACGGCCGATGATGGCGAACTCGTCTGCCAGTACAAGGTTCTGTTCGGCAATGCACAGCAGGTTGACGAGACCGTCTGGCGCAGGCCGCAATGCCGCGAACTGATGGTCAGCCGCAACTGAGTTGTAGGGTTGCATTTTTCCGACTATGTTACCATAGGTAATGATTCGTCGCTTTCCCGCAGCAATCTGTGCCTGTGTTCCGCTCGGGGGCAAAATCGCAGATGTGAGACATATGCCTTGAGGAACGCCTCAGCGCATCATGATGTGGAAATGCAGTGAAAAATCGGAATAGGCACTGTGCGGCGACCGCCGCACAGATGTTGTCGTTCGCGCTTCTTCTGAGTCTGTCGACCGCCCTTGCAGGCTGCTCGACAGCCGGAAGCGGACGGCCATCGGTCTCGTTTGAAGACAGAACCGGCGCGATCCGGGAGGAGCGGCCGGAGGTGGAGCAGCCTGCGGATATAGCCGCTGCGGGTCAGAGCCTCGACGGGCTGGTAAGGGTTGCGCTCTACCAAAGCCCGCAGATGCTGGAGCGCGCGGCGACCATCCGCGAGGCGACGGGCAATATCAAGGTGGCCAAGGGCGGTTATCTGCCGATGGTCAGCGGCGGCGTCACCGGCGGCGTCGGCGATGCCGACGGTCCGTCCTTTGTCCTGTCGGCAAACCAGATGCTGTTCGATTTCGGCAGGACCGACCGCAAGGTCGCACGCGCCGATATCGCGGCGCAGGAGGCCGTGCTGCAGTTTCAGAGCGATGCCGACGCCGTCCTGATGGATGTTCTTGAAGCCTATGCCGAATTCAGCCGCTACCGCGACAATGTCGCTATCGGCGAGGAAAGGGTGAAGCGCCTGAGTGCTTTGAGCGATCTCATCGGGCAGCGCGCGACGGCAGGCGCGACCACCCAGTCGGACGTGCTGGCGGCGGCCAACAGCCTCGAGCAGGCCCGCCACGACCTTCTCGAGACGAAGTCGGAGCGCGACAGGGCGGCCAACCAGCTTCGTGAATATGCCGGGCCTGCCGCGGTGAGCCTGAAGGCCGAACTGCTGGACGCGCTCGGGACCTGCACGCCATCGACGACGATCGCCGGCAGCCTGCCCGACATAGCGCTGGCGAACCTGAAGGTCGCGCAGGCGACGCTTGACTATGAGGATGCCCGGAAGGCGCGCCTGCCCGGAATCGCCGCCGAGGCCTACGGTCGCCAGCCGCTCTATGATGAAGGGTTTCGCGTCGGGGTGAACTTCAACGTCCTGCCGACCCTGTTTCAGGGCGGCGCCATCGAGGCGGGCCGTCAGGCCGCAGAAGAGGCCGTGGCGGTCGCCAAGGCCAGTCTCGATACGACGCGCAGAAAGGCGACGCTGGAAGCGCTCGATGCCGGGACCGAGATGGCCAATGCGCGCGAACTGATTGCGTCCTCCGGGACGCAGACCCGGCTTCTCGACGAAACCAGAACGCTTTACAGAAGCCAGTATTTCGATCTGGGAACCCGCAATCTGACTGATCTCCTGAATGCGGAAGAAGATTATTATGACGCGCTTGTCGCGCGCAGCGACAGCGAGCGCGATCTCGACGTCGCCCTCCTGCAGTGCCATCTTGTCAACGCCACTTTGCGCGCGGCGCTGGGCCTTTCGCAGTTTACGCTGTACGGCTTTCCCATCGACGGCTTCGCAATCGATGTCGGCGGGGAGCCGGCGTCAATCGGCGAGGCAGGTCCGTCCGACGCGTCCTGACGCCACCGCTTGTCGAAGGGCGACATGCCGGCGATGGTGCGCCGCGGCCGGCTTTTGGTCGGACCAATATCTTGCGACTCGCCCGGCGGTCATTATCTCCCGCGCGTTCCTGAACCGGAAAGGGTTTGAAAAAGAGTGAAGTCCACCGCGCCTCTTTTTCTGCGTGCGTCTTGACAGACAGACGGCTTTCTTGTCTGGTCTGTCCAGATGGAGGCGCGACGCGCTTCGGACGATCCCTGTTCCGGGCTTTCGCGCGACTTTCCCTGCAATACGGAGGAGAGACTGCATGGTGAGGTTTGCGGCCGTGGGCATCGACCACGGGCATATTTTCGGACAGGTCAAAGGGTTAATCGCGGCCGGCGCGGAGTTTGTCGGCTATTGCGAGCAGACGACGGTGCCGGCGCTGATCGAAACCATGCGGGAAACCTATCCCGATACCCCCGTTCTGGACCGGGATGCGATCTTCGACGATCCCGAAATCGACGTCATCTGCATTGCCGCGGTTCCCGCAGACCGGGCTGATCTGGCGATCCGCGCCATGGAGGCGGGCAAGGATGTGATGGTCGACAAGCCGGGGGTGACCACGCCGGAGCAGCTTGAGGCCGTGAAGGCGGCGGTTGCCGGGACCGGACGGATCTTTTCCATCTGTTTTTCCGAGAGGCACTGCGTGCGTTCCGCCGTCAAGGCCGGCAAGCTGGTGCGGGAAGGCGCAATCGGCACAGTCGTGCAGACGCTCGGCATGGGGCCGCACCGCAAGCAGTTCGACACGCGCCCGGACTGGTTCTTCAGGCCGGAGCGTTTCGGCGGCATCATCGTCGACATCGCCTCGCACCAGATCGACCAGTTCCTGTTCTTCACAGGCGCGCGGAAGGGCGAAGTCGTCGCTTCCAGCATTGGCAATTTCGGCACCCGGGAAGCCGCCGAATTCCAGGATTTCGGCGAAGTGCTGCTGCGCAGCGACCGCGCCTCCGGCTATATCCGCGTCGACTGGTTCACGCCCGACGGTCTGCCCACATGGGGCGATGGCCGCCTGACCATTCTGGGAACCGACGGCTATATCGAGCTTCGAAAATACGTCGATATCGCCGGCCGGGACGGCAAGGATCATCTCTTCCTCGTCAACAAGGCGGGCGTCGAATATATCGATTGCTCGCAGGAGCCGATCGAATATTTCGGCCGTTTCATCGCTGACGTGCGGGACAGGACCGAGACGGCGATGACCCATGACCATGTTTTCGAGGTCTGCCGCCTGTCCCTTGATGCCCAGGCCAGGGCTGCCGACATTTCCCCGCGATAGACGGGTTCAGGAGAGACGACTGCCATGACAAGGAAATTTCGTGTCGCCGTGATCGGCGCGGGCATTGCCGAGCGCCATCTCACCGGTTTCGGATGGAATGCGGACCTGTTCGAGGTGCCGGTGCTCTGCTCGCTCGACGAGGATCGCGGCCGCGGCCTCTGCGAGAAATACGGCATTCCCGAATATGTCCAGAACGCCGAAACCCTGTTTTCGCGCGACGACATCGATATCATCGACATCTGCACCCCGCCGCACAGCCATTTCGATCTCGCCCGCCGGGCGCTCGAGGCGGGCAAGCACGTCATCTGCGAAAAGCCGCTGTTCGGTTCGGTTGCCGATGTCGACGCGATGGCCGAGATCGCAAAAGCGACCGGCCGCACGATCATGCCGATCTTCCAGTATCGCTATGGCATGGGCCTGCAGAAACTGAAGCGGCTGGTGGAGCTTGGCCTGACCGGACGCGCCTTCATGACCACGATCGAGACCCATTGGTGGCGCGCGCCGGACTATTTTGCCGTCGACTGGCGCGGCAAGTGGAAGACCGAGCTCGGAGGCGGCCTCGTCGGCCATGCCATTCATGCCCATGACATGCTGAATTACATCCACGGACCCTGCGACGAGGTCTTTGCCTATGGCGCGACGCTCAACAATGAGATCGAGACCGAGGATACGATGGCGCTCGCCGTCAGGATGAAGAACGGTTCGCTCGCGGCGCTTTCGATGACGCTCAACTCACATAAGGAGATTTCGCGCCTGCGCTTCTGCTTCGAGAATGTGACGGCGGAGAGTATCCACGAACCCTATACGATGGGCCGCGACCCCTGGCGCTTCATCGCGAAGGACGAGGCGCACCAGAAGCTGGTGGAGGCGGCATTCGCCGAAATGCCGAAAACCGAGGACGGCTACACCCGCCAGTTCGAATTGTTCTATCATGCGCTTGCGGAAGGCGGCGCGCCGCCGGTAACACTTCAGGACGCGCGCAATTCTCTGGAGCTGGTGACGGCGGCCTACCATTCCGACCGGAGCGGTCTTCCTGCGTCGATGCCGATCACGGCAGACCATCCGCTCTACCGGTCGTGGCTGCCTGAACTGGGATAGTCCGACCGTGGCGGAGAACCGAGAGGGCGAAGAAGAAGGCACGGGCGGCGGCCGCAAGGTGCGCCTGCTCGCCGCCAAGCGGCTCTATCAGGTCGTCGCGCGACGGATCGCGCGGATGATCGAGGAGAATCAGGGCCGCCCCGGCTGGCACCTGCCATCCGAACGCGAACTCGCCGAGCAACTGGAGGTCAGCCGCACGGTCGTGCGCGAGGCCGTCATCGCGCTTGAAATGCGCGGCATTGTCGAGGTTCGCGGCCGCGCCGGCATCGTCGTGCTGCCGGCCCATGTCAACGCGCTGTCCTTCGACGCGCTCAACACCGATATCGGTCCCGGTCCTTTCGAGCTTCTGGAGGCACGGCTGGCGCTGGAGTCGAGTGCGGCGGCTCTCGCGGCCGAACGAGCCACGCGCTACGACATCATGGAGCTTGAGGAATGCATCGAGCGCATGCAGCTCGAGACCGACGAGGTGTTCCTCAACGAGAAAGGCGACCGTGAATTTCACCTGACCATCGCCAACATGACCGGCAACGCGATCATCCTGTCGATGATCCAGGCGCTCTGGGACCAGCGGGACACATCGCGCATGTGGAGCCGGGTGCATCGTCACATCCATGCGCCGAAGGTCCGCGCCTTGTGGATCGGCGATCACTACGCCATCGTGGCCGGCCTGAAGATGCGCAACGGCGAGGCCGCGCGCCACGCCATGGAACGTCATATCAACAATGTCACGGATGAGCTCCTGCGGGCCGATGAGCTTGGCCGCTTCTCATCCGGCGAAGCGGAAGAATGAGGAGGTGTGAGCGCCCATGCTGAAGGGTTTCGAGCATGTCGGCATGACCGTCAGCAACATCGACAAGAGCCTGAATTTCTACGTCGATCTGCTCGGCCTGAAACTGGTCGTCCGTCGCTCCGGCGACGAGCGCTCCGATGGCGCGCCGATCGACCGGCAGAGGGCCGGCCATCAGCTCTGCTTTCTGGATGCCGGCAACGGCATGCTGGAGATCATGGGGCCTGCGACCGGCGCGCTCAAGGCCGAGGATGTCGCCGCCGGACGCGCCGGCCTTCGCCACCTGACCTTTCGTTTCGACGATGTCGAGGCGCTTTACGCAAGGCTGGAGGCGGCCGGCGTGGAAATGGTGGAAGCCCCGCGCCAGGCCTATAACCGCGACATCATCAGCAAGGTTGCCTTCTGCCGCGATCCCGACGGCATCCTGATCGAGCTCGTCGAGCGCTGAGCTTTCCCTAGCGCATCGGCCCGAAAATCGGAATCGATTTTCGGAAAGCACGATGCGTAGATTCAATAGGTTAGAGCGCCGTGCGTCCGAATGGACGCACGGCGCTCTAAATGCATGTGCCGGCCCCGGGGCGCGGGACCGGCCGTTTTCGCCGTGCGGGCTGCCAGATGCCCTCAGAGCATGCCGGCGGCGCGCGGCAGCCAAAGGCTGAGGCTCGGGATGAAGGTGAGCGCGAGCAGCATGGTGATCAGGATCGCCATGAAGAACCAGGTCTCCCGGATCATCTCCGACAAGGGTATCCCGTTCAGTGCCTTGATGATGAACAGAAGGATGCCGTAGGGCGGGGTGATCAGCCCGATCATCATGTTGAAGACCAAAACGATGCCCAGATGATTGAGGTCGATGCCGAGCGCTGCCGCCGTGGGGATGAACAGCGGGGTGACCACCAGCATGATCGTCGAGACATCGAGGATGCAGCCGAGCAGGAGGTAGAGGATGTTGAGCAGGATCAGAAACTGCCAGGTCTCCAGCTGGAAGCTCTCGAACAGGTGGAAGACGGCCTGGGGCACGCGCTCGACGGTGATCACGTAATTGAAGATGAAGGCGCCGCAGAGCACCATGGTGACGACCGCCGTGGTCTTCATGCTGGCGACGACCACGTTCCAGAAGGAACGCAGGCCGAGCACCCGATAGGCGAAGACCGCCAGAAGAAGGGCGTAGAGCGCCGAAACGGCGGCTGCCTCGGTCGGGGTGAAGATGCCCGAATAGATGCCGCCGAGCAGGATGATCGGCATCAAGAGCGCCGGGAAGGCGCGGATGATGATCAGCGGCAGGGCGCGGAGCGGCACGGCCTGTTCGATCGGGAAGCCGCGGACCTTGGCCATGATGCCGACGGCGACCGCCATGACGGTGCACATCAGGATCGCCGGCACGACGCCGCCGAGGAAGAGTACGCCGACCGACGTCGATGAGATCAGCGCATAGAACACCATCGGGATCGACGGCGGGAAGATCGGCCCGACGACCGCGGAGGCGGCCGTCAGCGCGCCGGCGAACCCGCGCGGATAGCGGCCCTCCTTCATCATCATCTCGGTGATGATCTTGCCGACGCCGGCGGCGTCCGAAATCGCCGATCCGCTCATGCCGGAAAAGATCAGACTGGTGAAGATGTTGACCTGGGCCAGGCCGCCGGGAAGCCGGCCGACGACCGCGAGCGCGAAGTCCAGCAGCCTGTCGGAAATCTTGCCCTCGTTCATCACATTGGCGGCAAAGATGAAGAGGGGCACGGCAAGCGCGACGAAATTGCCGAACACACCATTCAGAACGTTCTCGGCGGCAAGCCCGACATCGCGGCCGGCGAGAAACAGGTAGAAGATGCTGGCGACGATCATCGAGATGCCGAAGGGCAACCCGGTGATGGTGATCGTCACCATGATGACCAGCATGACGATCAGCGCATGCTCGGAAAGAAATGCCATGTCAAAAGTCCCCCGTCAGATCTCTTCGGTCCATTTCGGCCCGAAAAGACGCATGAGCCGCCAGATCGCCTGCACGGTAAAACCGAACAGGAACAGCAGGTAGCAGCCATAGACCAGGTTCATCGGAATGCGGAGAACCGAGCTCTTCTTGCGTGTCAGAAAATCGAGATAGTCCCAGGTATAGGGGATCAGCAGGGCGAAGGCGGCGATGAGCATGACCATGGAAAACATGGTGAAAAGCCGCCGCGTGCGCTCCGGGACGATGTCGTAGACAACGTCGAAGGAGACGTGCTCGCGGATCGGCACGCAAAACGCCGCCGCCCAGAAGACCGCCCAGACGAAGGCGATCATGGTGAATTCCTCGATCCACAGAAGCGGCCGGTTCATCACGTAGCGGTAGAAGATCTGGATGATGAAGCCGACAAAGGCCGAAAGAAAGAACAGGGCGCCGATCGTGTCCGCGACGCCTTTTAGAAAAATGCCCCACTTTCGCAGGGCATTGGCTTTGTCTCGGGCCGCCATTGCGGATCACTCGGCCAGCTGGTTGATCTGTTCGATCCAGCCTTCGGGCCAGTCCGCCGCGCGCGGCGAATTCATGTAGGCCTCCTGGACATGGGCGCGGAACGCGTCGACATCCGGCGTCGTGACGACCAGGCCTTCGCCTTCGAAGAAGGCAACGAGGTCCTGTTCCACCTTCACGCGCTCGGCATTGTTCCAGTCGCAGGCCGCCGTGGCGGCCTTGGTGACGGCTTCCTTCTGCGCATCGTCCAGTTCATCCCAGAAGATGTTGGAGACGGAGAAGTTGATCGCGTCGACAAGATGCGAGGTGAGCGTGATCTGGTCGGTGACTTCGTAGAATTTCGCCGCCTCGACGGTCGGCAGCGGGTTGTCCTGGGCATCGATCGTGCCGGTCTGGAGGCCGAGATAGACCTCGCCGAAGGGCAGCGGCGTCGGGTTGGCGCCGAGCGCCTGGCCGAGGAACAGCCATGCATCCGAGCTTGGCATGCGCAGCTTCACGCCGGCAAGATCGTCCGGGGTCTGGATGTCCATCTCATCGCGCAGGTTCAGCTGGCGCGTACCAAGATAGCAGGCGTCGAGAAGCTTGATGTCCATTTCGTCGGAGACAGTCTGCTTGAACTCCGTTCCGATATCGCTTGCCAGGAAGGCGCGGTAGTGTTCCGGGCTCTGGAACAGGTAGCCGGCCGTCAGAAGGCCGTATTGCGGCAGAGCGTCGGCAATCAGCTGGTACGACACATAGGTCATTTCCGCGTTGCCGCGCTGCAGCGCGTCGAGATCGGCGCCCTGGCCGAACAGCGAGCCCGAATCATAGATCTGCACGTCGAAAGCGCCCGGCATCTCCTTTTCGATTTCTTCAGCGAAGACGTGCAGCGCCTTGGTGTGCAGGTCGGTCGGCACGCTCGGCACGGTCATCTTCAGTTCGATCGGATCCTGGGCCAGGGCGGGCGCCGCGATGAATACGGAGCACAGCAGAGCCTTGGCGATAAGTGACTTCTTCAAAATCATTCCTCCCTAAACGTCAGGTCAGCCGGGCTCCTCATGTAGCAAAATGTCCCGGCGGGTAAAATGGACTTTACGGGTTTCGATCACTGATGTAAATACTGATTGTATCAGTTGTCGGATAAAGCATCTGACCAATATGCGGAAAGGAATATCATGCTGGCGGACAGTGATCTCAGAGGCGTTGTGGGGGCGTGCGTCACGCCGGTGACGCCCGAATTTGAAATCGACGTTCAGCGCCTCAAGTCGCATATGGAATTCGTGCTTGCCGAAGGCTGTTCATTCGTTTCCGAATTCGGCACGACGGGCGAGGGGGCTTCCTTCTCGACCCGTCAGAAGGCGGCCGCCTTGCGCGCGCTCGCCGCAGCCGGAATGGATATGAAACGCCATATCCCGGGCGTTGTTGCCTCTGCCGTCGATGAGGCCGGCGGCATGCTTGCGGCGATCGCGGACGTCGGCGCACGCGCGGCGCTGGTGATCCCGCCCTATTATTACACGCCGTCCTCGAACGAGGCGGTTGCCGACTTCTATGAGGCGATGATCAGGCGGGCCGGATCGCCGGATATCGAGATCGTGCTTTACAATTTCCCGCACTTTTCCGGCGTCACATTCGACGTGCCGCTGGTCGAGGTCATGCTGGAGCGGTTCGGAGAACGCATCATCGGCATCAAGGATTCCACCGGCAACCTTGCCGACGGCCTGAAGCTGATCGAGGCTTTTCCGCAATTGTCGATCTTCACCGGCGATGACCGGATCCTGCCGGAAATGGTTGCCGCCGGCGGCGCTGGTATGATCGGTGGTATGACAAATCCCTATCCCGCTGATACAGTAAGGCTCTATTCCGGGCCGGTTACCGATGCGTTGCGCGTTCGGGCCAGTCGGCGGATCGAGGCCGTGGATGCGCATGGCGGCGCCACGGCGTTGAAGGCGCTGGTTGCGGAAATGCGCGGCGACGATGCCTTCCGCCGAACGGTGCCGCCGCTTTCGCCGGCCGGTTCGGACGTCATGCAGAAGGTTCGCGTCGCGGACGAGCCGGTTGCCGGATGAGACGCATGCTTCGGCGTGGTGGGAAAGCAAGGAGGAACGGGCGTGATGAAACAGGGTGCGGCCGAGGCCGGTCAGGCGGGCGTCAAGGACGCCGCCTACGACCTTTTTCAGGATGCGCTGATGAGCGGGCAGCTCAGGCCCGGCCAGATGGTCTCCCAGCGTGCGCTGGTGGACATGCTGAACCTTTCGATCGGCGCGCTGCGCGAGCTTCTGCCGCGGCTTCAGGCCGAGGGGCTCGTCAGCGTGCTGCCGCAGCGCGGCATCCTGATTCCGGCGATCGACCTGTCGATGATTCGCAACACGTTCCAGATGCGCGCGGCCCTTGAGCGCGAGGCGGTGATCCACGCGGTCAGGGAGATGTCCGACACCGTGCTTGAAAGTCAGCGGAAGCTGCATATGGATATCGTCGAGGCGGTGAAAAAGGCGCCGACGCCGGAGCTTCTGGCGCGCGGCCAGGAGATCGATACCGGCTTCCACAACCTGCTGATCTCCGCCACCGACAACGAGCTTTTGCGCAATGCCTACAACATCAACGCCATCCGCATGCGCCTGATCAAGCTCGACCGGATACGGCTCAACGAGACCGTGCTGCCGGAAGCCTTCGGCGATCACCTGGCGGTGATCGACGCCATCCAGAAACGCGACCGAATCGCCGCCATCGATGCGATGGACAAGCATGTGCGCAATGCCCGAAACCGCGCGCTTCAACTTTGAGATCATTCACGAAATCCGGGGAGCAGAGAGATGCTGAAACCCTTGAACCTGCGCGTTGCGGCCCTTGAGGACGCAAGCGGGCTGAACGGCGAATTGCCGCGGTTTTCGTGGACCCTGAGCGGCGATGCGAAGGCGCAACAGGCCTTCCGGGTGGTCGCGGGCAGCAACCTTGATGACCTGGCGGAGGGGCGGGGCGACCTCTTCGACAGCGGCAGGCGAGAGGGCAGTTGGCCGGGGATGGTCTGGGACGGCGCGCCGCCCGCCTCCGACCGCGCCGTCTGGTGGTCGGTCGCGCTTTGGGACGAGGACGGGCAGGGTTCGGGTTTCGCTCCGCCTGTCCGTTTTTTCACCGGGCTTCGGGCCGAGGACTGGGAAGCGGAGTGGATAGCGCGCTATTTTGTGCTGCCCGCCGGCCGCGACGTGCCGCAGGGCAACCGCTACGACAACCGGTTTCAGGCGCGGCCTGCCGATTATCTGCGCCGGGCCGTGGCACTGGACGAAAAGCCGGTGCGCGTCCTTGCCTATGTGACGGCGCTCGGTCTCTACGAGTTTTTCATCAACGGCGCCCGCGTTGGCGACCATGTGATGGCGCCGGGCTGGACGGATTACCACACCCGCGTCGAATACCAGACCTTCGATGTGACGGACATGTTCGCTGCCGGCGAAAATGTTATCGGCGTGATCCTCGGCGAGGGCTGGTATTCCGGTCGCATCGGCCACAATCAGCGTCGCGCCGGCAATCACTATGGCGGCCGCCCGGCCTTCAAATGCCAGATCCACCTGCAATATGCCGATGGGCGCGTGGAGAAGATCACCAGCGATGGAAGCTGGCAGACAGCGCAAGGCCCGATCCTTTACAGCGATTTCCTGGCCGGTGAGGCCTATGATGCGCGCCTCGAGATCGAGGGCTGGGACAAGGCCGGTTTCGATGCGGCCGCCTGGCAACCGGTCGAGGCCTTCATCCCCGAGCCCGGCGCGCCGCTCATTGATGCACAGCGCGTGCAGCCCGCCCGCGAGGTGGCGCGGTTCGAAGGTCGCTTCCTCCACGAAAAGGGCGGCATGCGGATCTATGATTTCTCGCAAAACCTTGCCGGCTATGCCGAACTCAGGGTGAAGGCTCCGGCAGGCACCGTCTTCCGCCTGCGCTTTGCCGAGCGGCTGGCCGAGGATGGCGCGCTCTACCTCGACAATATGCGCTACGCGGTGAACGAGGATATCTACATCGCCGGGGGCAAGGGCGAGGAGGCGTTCAAGCCGCGCTTCACCTTCCGGGGCTTCCAGTATGCGGGTCTCGTCATCGAGGGCGCGGCGGAGAGCGAGCCGGAAATCACCGCGATCGCCATCCAGACCGACACGCCGGTGCGCGGCAGGATCGAAACCGGCAACCCGCTGGTCAATCAGCTTCTGTCGAATATCGTCTGGGGCCAGCGCGGCAATTTCCTTTCCGTTCCCACCGATTGCCCGCAGCGCGACGAGCGCTATGGCTGGTCGGCGGATGCACAGGTTTTCTGGCGCACGGCCGGCTACAACATGGATGTCGAGGCCTTCCTCAACAAATGGATGGTGGATCTTGCCGACGGACAGTCGCCGGAAGGGGCCTTTCCCGATGTCGCGCCGACCAAGCCGCTCAATCCCTATCGGCTGACCCCCCAGCCCGGCGCGCCCGGCTGGGGCGATGCGCCAATCATCATGGCCTGGCATCATTTCATGCGCTATGGCGACCGGGATCTCCTTGTCGGAAATTATGATCGTTTCGTGGCATGGATGGACTATATCGAGGCCGCCAATCCGGACGGCCTGCGCATCAACCGCAACAACAACAATTACGGCGACTGGCTGAACGTCGGCCCGAAGACCGATCCCTTCCTGGTGGCGAGCGCCTACTGGGTGCATCTCGCCGATCTGATGGAGAAGATCGCGAGCGTGACCGGGCGGGACAGGGCTCGCTGGACGGCATTGGGCGCGCGCCTGCGAAAGGCCTTTGTCGAGGCTTATTGGCGCGACGGCAGGCTGATCTCCGATACGCAGACGGCCTATCTGCTGGCGCTCGACTTCGCCATCCTGCCCGAGGCCCTGCGCGGGGCTGCGGCCTCTCGTCTCAAGGCGCTTTTCGAGGCGGCGGACTGGCACCTGCAGACCGGCTTTCTTGGCGTGCGCCATGTCTGCCCGGTGGTTGCCGATCATATCGGGCCGGCGCGCGCGGTCGATCTGCTGCTGAAGGAAACCTATCCCTCCTGGGGCTTTTCGATTGCCCACGGAGCGACGACGATCTGGGAGCGCTGGGACGGATGGACGCCGGAAGGCGGCTTCCAGAGCCCGAACATGAACTCCTTCAACCATTATGCCTATGGCGCGGTCGGCGAGTGGATCTGGTCGCGCCTTGCCGGCATCGACTGGAGCGAGGCGGGACCGGGCTACGCCCACGTCATGGCGCGCCCGGTTTTCGACCGCCGCATCGGCCACGTGACGGCAGCCTACGAGGCGCGCACGGGCACGGTGGAAAGCCGCTGGCGGATCGACGGAGAGAGCGGCGCATGGGAACTGGTCCTGCCGCCCTCCGTCACGGCGGATGTCGAGCTGCCCGAGGGGCTTGGCGCCGTGACAGTCGACGATGCGCCGTTTGCGGGGCGTCATCTTCGCCTCGCTTCCGGCGCGCACCGCTTCCGTTTCGTCCTTCCCGGCTGATCTTTTTTCCGAGCGCCGCTTCTGTCCGCGCGATGGCGGCAAGCGCAGGGTTCGAAAACTTGCCGCATGCAAGCGAACCCCGGAGAGGCCGAGTTTCGACTTGCATTCGGTCAATTCCTGTGGTGTAAATTTAAAACGGAATGACGTTTCAAAAAAAATGGTTCGCATGTTTGAATTTGCGGCCAAGCTGGAACGGATGACGTCGGACAAGGCCCGCCGGGAGGAGCGGTGGGTCGGCTGAACGACGGGACGGTGGCTGCCGTGCGTTCCAAAAGGGAGGGGTTATGGTTGTTTCTCGCAGGACTTTCTTGACGGTTTCGGGCGGCTTGGCGCTTGGCGCCGGCTTGCCGGCTGCTCCGGCCTGGGCGCAGCAAAAGAGCATCCGCCACTTCTGGTGGGGCAATCCGGAGCGCGACAGGCGCACCTTCGCCTATATCGACTGGTTTCAGCAGGCCCACTCCGATATTGCGGTGTCCGGCGAAACCATCGGCTGGGGAGATTACTGGGCCAAGATGGCGACGCAGACGGCCGGCCGGAACATGGCTGACATTGTGCAGATGCCTTATATCTACCTGCACGAATATGTTCAGCGCGGCGCGCTCGTCCCGCTCGATGACTATCTCGGAAACGGCATCGATGTGGGCTTCTATGACGAAGGCGCGCTCGATAGCGGCATGGTCGACGGGATGCTCTATGGTATCAATATCGGCGCGACGAGCCAGGTTATTCCCTATAACCAGCGCGTTTTTGACGAGGCGGGCGTTGCGTTCGACAGGTTCGGCTGGACGACGGATACATTCGCCGATGCCTGCCAGAAGATTACGGATGCGACGGAAGGAGCCGTCACCGGCAGCGAGGATTTATCGCTTTATATCGAGAATTTCGAGGTCTGGGGCCGCGAAAATGGCCATGATCTCTATTCGAAGGACGGCGAGCTTCAGGTGACGGCCGAGGACGTCGGGTCCTATTGGCGGTTCTGGACCGACCTGCGCAAGGCGGGCATTATCGAGGGCCCGAACGCGACGGTGCGTGTCGACAAGCCGATGAGCGATCTCGGCATCGTCAGCGGCACCACGGCGACCACCTTCCGTTATGCCAATCAGGCCGTGGCCGTTCAAAGCCTGATGCAGGACCCCGTCGGTCTGGCAATGGTGCCGCGCCGCGCCGGCATGGCATACGGACAGTATATACTGCCGTCGATGTACCTCTCGATTTCCCGCGATGCCGAGAATATCGATGCCGTGCTTGCCTATATCAATGACTGGGTGTCGAGCCCGGATGCCATCCGGGTACTGGGTATCGATCGCGGTATTCCGCCGAGCGCCATGGGACGCGACGCGCTGATGCCGGTGCTCTCCGATACCGAAGCCAAGGTCGTCGATTATTACGCCGGCATTCAGGGCAAGGTCGGACCCGTGCCCAATCCTGCGCCGAAAGGGGTCGGAGAGGTCAGGGACAGTTTCATGCGGACGGGCACAGATGTCGTCCTGGGCTACGTTTCGCCCGAAGACGGAGCCGCGCGCTTTGTGGAGGACGCGACGGCTATTCTTGAGCGCGCGCGTATGTGAGCGCGCGTTTACCCGAAAAAAACTGCCTGACCCCGCGGCGTTCCGACGCCTTTCTCACTGGGTCATCGTTGCCATGAAAAGGAGGAGTTTATGGCCGTTTCACGTAGAAAATTTCTGACCACCACGGGCGGACTGGCGCTGGCCGCCGGCCTGCCGCTGCCGGCCCTTGCCCAGGACCGCAGCATCCGCCATTTCTGGTGGGGCAATCCCGAGCGCGACAGGCGGACCTTTGAGGTGATCGAGGTCTTTGACAAGAACCATCCTGGCATTTCCGTGTCGGGCGAGACCATCGGCTGGGGCGACTACTGGACCAAGATGGCCACCCAGACCGCGGGCCGCAACATGGCCGACCTGGTGCAGATGGACTACCGCTTCCTGTTCGAATATGTGCGTCGCGGCGCGCTGCAGGAGCTCGATCCCTTCATCGGCAACGGCCTTGATCTCTCGAATTTCGACAAGGGGCCGCTGCAGGGCGGCATGGTCGACGGCAAGCTTTACGCCCTCAATATCGGCTCCAACAGCCAGGTTTTCGTCTACAACGAGACGATCTTCGAGGAAGCCGGTGTTGCCGACACGGATGTGATCAACTGGACCTGGGACCAGTTCGCCGATGTCTGCAAGACGATCACCGAGGCGACCGGCGGCAAGGTCAAGGGCTCCGACGACTGCTCGGTGGTTCTCGAAGTCTGCGAAGTCTGGATCCGTCAGAACGGCAGCAGTTTCTTCGGGCCCGAGGGCGACGTCACCGTCACGCCGGATATCATCGCGGATTACTGGCAGTTCTGGCGCGATCTGAGAGACGCCGGCGTCCTTCGCTCCGCAGACAAGTCGCTTGATGCCAACCTGCCGATGTCCGACGTCGGCATCGTCGCAGGCGATACCGCGATCTCCAATTTCTGGTCGAACCAGATCGTCGGCGTTCAGGCGCTGATGCAGGACCCGGTCGGCGCCGCCATGGTGCCGCACAAGGAAGGCGGCGATCCCGGCCAGTTCATCAAGCCTTCGATGTTCATGAGCCTGACGCGCGACAGCGAGGATCCGGAAGCCGCGATCATGTACATGAACGACTGGATCAACAATCCGGAGGCGACCAAGATCCTCGGCCTGGAACGCGGTATCCCGGCCAATCCGGACGTCCGTGCGGCGCTGGCGCCCGACTTCACGCCGGCCGAAAAGGTCTCGGTGGATTACTTCAACGCCATCCAGGACAAGGTCGGCCCGCTGCCGCCGCCCGAGCCGAAGGGCGCCGGCGAAGTGCGCGATGCCTTCATCCGCGCCGCCACCAATGTGGTGCTCGGCGACATCGCGCCGCAGCAGGCGGCCGAAGTGTTCGTTGACGATGCCCAGGCGATCATCGATCGCGCCCGCTGATCAAGGACCGGTCCCCGCTTTGCGTCGGGGACCGGCTCTTCACGTCTGAAAGAGTGGTTCGATGAAGAATACGAAAGCGCGCAACGCTTCCGGGTACATGTTCCTGGCGCCCTGGCTGATCGGGTTCTTCCTGCTCGCCATCGGTCCGATCCTGGTCTCGCTCTATCTGTCATTCACGCGCTATGACATGGTCGGCGACCCGCGCTGGACCGGGCTCGACAATTACATCTACATGTTCACCCGCGACCGCCGGTTCTGGAAGACGCTGGAAGTCACCTTCCATTATGTGGTCTTCGCCGTTCCGCTCCGGCTGATCATGGCGCTCGGCGTCGCCATGCTGCTCGACAAGGGGCTCAGGACGATCGGACTATATCGCGCGATCTTTTACCTGCCGTCTCTGCTCGGCGCGTCCATCGCGATTGCGATCCTGTGGCGGCAGCTGTTTTCGATCGACGGCGTGGTCAACCAGGTGCTGGCCGTCTTCGGCATTCAGGGCATCGGCTGGATCACCAATCCCTCAACCTCGATCTACACGTTGATCGTGCTGGCGATCTGGCAGTTCGGCGCGCCGATGCTGATCTTCCTGGCAGGGCTGCGCGGCATTCCGAAGGATCTTTACGAGGCGGCGGATATCGACGGGACGCCGCGCTTCCGCAAGTTCTACGCCATCACCCTGCCGATGCTGGCGCCGGTCGTATTCTTCAATCTGGTGCTGCAGATCATCGAGGCGTTCAAGATCTTCTCGCCCGCCTTCATCATCTCGAACGGCACTGGCGGGCCGGCCGACAGCCTTCTGGTCTACACCGTCTATCTCTTCAACGAGGCCTTCAAGTTCTTCCGCATGGGCTATGCCTCGGCGCTTGCCTGGGTGCTGCTGGTGATCATCGGCCTGTTCACCGCGCTTGCCTTCGCGACCTCGAAATATTGGGTGCATTATGAAAATGAACGCGACTGAGGCCGCGCTGGCCGAGACGGAACTGGAGGCCGAGCGCGACGAGGCGGCCCGCGTCGCGCATGAATACCGGCTGGCGAAGAACAAGCGGGCGCGGCGGGCGCGGCTGTTCAAGCATATCTTCCTGATCGTGTTCTCGTTCATCATGCTCTATCCGCTGCTCTGGCTTCTGGCGTCTTCGCTGAAGCCGGAAAACGAGATCTTCGGAAGCCTCGGCCTCTGGCCGTCAACCTTCAACTGGAGCAACTACACCGGAGGATGGGAGGCGCTGCCCGTTTCCTTCTCGATCTTCTACCGCAACTCGACCATCGTCACGGTGCTGTCGGTCCTCGGTAACCTGTTTTCCTGCTCTTTCGCGGCCTATGCCTTCGCGCGGCTGGAATTCACCGGAAAACGGCTGTTCTTCGGGCTGATGATGATGACGCTGATGATCCCCTATCACGTCGTCCTGATCCCCCAATATGTGATGTTTCTGAAGCTCGGCTGGGTCGATACCTACCTGCCGCTGATCGTGCCGCGCTTCCTGGCGTCCGACGGCTTCTTCATTTTCCTGATGGTGCAGTTTTTCCGGCAGATCCCGCGCGAGCTTGACGAGGCGGCGCAGATCGATGGCTGTTCGGCCTTCAAGATTTACTGGGCCGTGATCCTGCCGCTGTCGCTGCCGGCGCTGGCAACATCGGCCATCTTCTCGATGATCTGGGTCTGGGAGGACTTCCTGGCGCCGCTGATCTATCTGAATGACATCAAGAACTACACCGTGCCGCTGGCGCTCAGGCTGTTCATCGACCAGGAGGGCAAGTCCGCCTTCGGGCAGATGTTCGCCATGTCGGTGCTGTCGCTGGTGCCGGTGGTGATCTTCTTCATCGCCTTCCAGAAACTCATCGTTCGCGGCATCGCGACATCGGGCATGAAGTAAGTGGGAGCTGAACAAAATGGCTGAACTCAAACTCAGAAAAGTCGGCAAGTCCTACGGCACGCTGTCGGTGATGCACGACCTCAACCTGGAAATCCATGACGGCGAGTTCCTCGTCCTCGTGGGCCCCTCGGGCTGCGGGAAGTCGACGCTCCTGCGCATGATCGCGGGTCTTGAGGAGATTACCGATGGCACGATTGCCATCAACGGCAAGGTGGTGAATGACCTTCCCGCCTCCAAGCGCGAGCTTTCCATGGTGTTCCAGTCCTATGCGCTCTATCCGCATATGAGTGTCAGGAAGAACCTCGCCTTCGGTCTGCAGAACCTGAAGATGGACCGCGCCGAGATCGATCGCCGCGTCGACGAGGCGGCGCGCATCCTGCAGATCGAGCCGCTTATGGCCAGAAAACCGCGCCAGCTCTCCGGCGGACAGAAACAGCGTGTCGCGATCGGTCGCTCGATCGTGCGCGAACCGCAGCTCTTCCTCTTCGACGAGCCTCTGTCGAACCTCGATGCCGAGCTTCGTGTGCAGATGCGCGTCGAACTGGCAAGCCTTTACGAGCGGCTGAAGACGACGATGATCTATGTGACCCATGACCAGGTGGAGGCGATGACGCTTGCGACCCGGATCGTGGTGCTGCGCGCCGGCAAGATCGAACAGGTCGGGACACCGGAAGAACTCTACACGAGACCCGCAAACCTTTTCGTCGCCGGCTTTATCGGTTCGCCGAAGATCAACATGATCGAGGCGACGGTTACTGGCTCCGGCTCCGAACGCAGGCTTGATCTCGATGATTTCGGAACCCATCCGCTGCCGCCGGGGCTTTCCGAAGACCATGGCCGCGTCACGGTCTGCGTGCGGCCTGAGGCGATCAAGCCGGAGAGCGGCGCGATCCAGACAGAGGGGCGGGTGCGCATCATCGAATATCTCGGTAGCGAAACCATCGTTCACGTCGATCTTCCATCCGGCAAGACGCTTATTTTCCAGACCCATCAGATGGAAAGGCATCGCGTCGGCGAGACGGTCCGCGTCGGTTTCGATCCGGGCGATCAGCATCTCTTCGATGCGGACGGCCAGCGCATCAACACTGAGGAGGCGCTCTTCGTCTGATAGCCGACATGCCGGGCTGGCCCGACCCGGCTGCGGAAGATGGTCACCGGCTCGCTGCCCGGCGCATGCGAGGCTTCGGAGGCGAGTCTTCTTCCGCAGGTTGAGGTATTTTGTCGCTGCACGGTCTCTGAGGCTAGGCAGGGGGACAGGTAGACACTAAAAGCTCTGCGTCCCCGAATTGACAAAAGGCATTGCCCGGCATTGCGACGAGCGGCATTGGACGGATGCGACAGGTGGTGGAGGACTTGCAGTGAAAGACAACAGGCCGAAAACGGAGAATGTGGCCGCCGTCCTTAAGGTTTTTGCGGTGCTGGAGACGCTGGCGGAAAGCCGCAGCGCCGCCCTGGCAGAGATCGCCCATTGCGCCATGACCTCGAAAAGCACCACGCACCGCCTGCTGCATACGATGATGGAGCTCGGCTATGTGGCGCAGGATGAAGACAGCGAACGCTACGAACTGACGCCGCGCCTGTTCAGCCTCGCCGCCCAGACGATGAAAAGCCAGGCCGACATCCTGCGCGTTGCCGACAAGGCCATGGGCCGGCTGTCGCGCGCCACGGGGGAATCGATCAATCTCGGCATCCTCGACGGGCGCGAGCAGCGCGTCGTCTATATCCACCAGTATGATTCAACCTACAGCCTGTCGATGAACTCCACGCTCGGCAAACGCAATCCGTTGCATTCGACCTCGCTTGGCAAGGCGCTTCTTGCCTTCCGCGACGACGAGGAGATCGCGGAAAGGCTGGCGGAAATGCAGATGGAAGTGACCGCCCCCAACACGATAACCGACAAGGCGGTGCTGCGCGAGGAGCTCCTCGCGGTCCGCGCCGGCGGCTATGCGGAGGAGATCGAGGAGAGCGAGGCGGGCGTGCGCTGCATCGCCGCACCTGTGCTCAACCATGTGGGCAAGTCGATTGCGGCAATCAGCATCGCCTTCCCGCTTTTTCGCTTCGACGAGGCCCGCAAGGATGACTATGTCGCGCTCTTGAAAACGGCGACCCATGACGTCTCGCAGGCACTCGGTTACGTCGCCGAAAGCGCCTGACGCCATTCAGGCGAGCGGGGGCTTCGCTCCCGCTCCTGCCGGCATTGCCCTACAGGTATTGCCGGAGATATTCGCTGAGGCAGAACATCGCCATCGCCTGGCCGTAGGGCATGGAGGTAAGCTTGATCTCCCGGTAGTGGTCGAGGTCCGCGCCGATCGCGGTGCCGAAGGAGACGTTCAGCAACTCGCCGTCATCGCTGATATTGTCGACCACGCCCTTGACGGCGCGTTCTGCCGTTTCGAGGTATTCCGGGCCGATCAGGCGCATCCGCACGCCTTTCAGGAGGCCGTAGGCAAAGCCAGCGGCGGCTGACGCTTCCTCATAGCTTTCAGGATCGTCGATCAGCGTGTGCCAGAGGCCCGACGGGGCCTGTGTCTCCTTCAGCATGCGCGCCTGGCGACGATAGGTGGCGATCAGGTGGCGGGCGACCGGATCGCTTTCCGGAAGCGTGAGCATGTCGATAAATTCGGGAATGGCGATGGTCACCCAGCTGTTGCCGCGCGCCCAGAGCGCATTGGCGAAGCTGTGGTTCCCGTCAAAGGTCCAGCCGTGATACCAGAGCCCGGTCTTGCGGTCGGCAAGATACTGGGTGTGGATCAGGAACTGGTATTTCGCCTCCTCGATATAGTCGGGCCGGTCGAGCACGAGACCGATCTTGGCGAGCGGCAGCACGGTCATCATCAGCGTGTCGTCCCACATCTGCTGGTGGTTGACCGAATTGTAGACGATGTGCTGGATGCCGCCGTCCTCGGTTCTCGGCATGTCATGCATCACCCATTCGGCCCAGCTCTCCAGGTAGGGACGCCAGACCGGATTTCTCGTTTCTTCGTAAAGATGGGCGAGCGTGAGGAAGGGCGCGACCGTATTGACGTTGCGCGTCGGCGTGCCCTCGGCCAGACGATCGGAGAACCAGCGGGTGATGATGTCGAGCGCCAGCGCGCTGCCGGTCATCTCCCGGTATTTCAGCAGGCCGTAAAGGCCGATGCCGTGGGTCCATTCCCAGCCGGCCCAGCCCTTGGTGTCGATCACCCGACCGTCCTCCAGCCTCAGCAGGAATTCGCCTGTCTCGTCCTTGATGTTGACGAGATTGTCGGCAAGCTTTTCGATCAGCGCGCAGACCGCGTCGCGCTCGATGAAGTGTTCCTTGCGCCGAAGAAGCGGATCCATTCAGTCCTCCCGGATTTCACATGCCTCATTCCCTCGCCTCACAGAGCATAATTGGCCGGAGGCGGCAACGCCGCAGCGCCTGAAATGCGTCCTGCGAAGAACAAAAAGACCGGGCGCATCCCGTCTGCGCCCGGCAAGTCATGCAGGAGGATGGAAGAGGCGCTTCAGGTTTCGACGCTCGGATAGTCCTTGCCGCGCCAGTGTTGCAGCTTTGCGGCCATTTCCCGCTGGAACGACAGCGGGCCGCTCCTGTTCATATAGGGTTCGTCATAGATGCCGATGAAGAGCGTCAGGTTGAGGAAGAAATGCGCGCCCATCTCGAACAGCGCCTGATAGTCATGGTTGACCAGCGCCTCCCGCTCTTCATGGGTCAGGCTGTGCACCGTCGAGGCTTCCACGTCATTGCCCAGAAGCTTCGGGCCGATCGACTGTTCCCAGGTGGCGACGAAGGTGCGCGGTTCGTCGATATAGCGCTGCAAGAGTTCCGGGTCGCGGTCGACCGTATAGAGGAACTTGTTGACGTAATATTTGCTCATGCCGCGGCCTCCTTGGGATACCAGGTGAAATAGGCTTCCATGGTGTGGAACAGGTCGAGATTGTCGACATAGTCCGCCCCTTCCGGGCCGGCCACGCCAAGCATCAGGATGAAGTTCAGGAAGCCATGGGTGGCATTGCCGCTCTGGGCCATGCTCTCATGGGTGACGTTTTCGAGAATAGCGTCGATATCGCCGCTCTTCAGCCATTCGATCGCCTGCCGGTCGAATTCCGGATCCGGCCCCGTTTCCATGAATTGGCGCGGGCCGCCGAGCTCGAGCGACAGATGCCCCGTGCCGATCGCGGCGACGCGTTTGTCGGACGGGTAGTCGTCGATCGCCTTGCGGATCGCGCGGCCGACTTCATAGAACCGCTTCGGGGTGTGCAGGGGCGGCGCGAAGATGTTTGTGTAGATCGGCACGACCGGCAGATCATTCTGCGGCCTGACGGTGATGATCGGGCAGATGATCGAATGGTCGATCTTCAGCTCGTTGGAAAAGGCGAAATCGAAGTTCTGGTTCATCAGGTGCTGGTGCATGAAGCGCGACATGGGCTCGTCGCCCTCAAGCACATATTTCGGAATGCCGAATTCGCGCTCTTCGTTATAGAAGGTCGCGTCATAACGCTCCGCCTTGCCGATCAGGAATTGCGGGCAGTTGTCGAGGAAGATCTGGTGGAAATGATCGGAGCCGATCATCACAAGAACATCCGGTTCCGCCTTTGCCAGCGTCTCCCGGTAAGCCTCGATCTTGCGCTTCCATGTCGGCGCCTCGGGCATTTGTTGTTCGGGCGGCGCCGTGGTCGCCTTCAGATAGAAGGGATGGTGGGTCGACGCCAGTGTTGCAACGAGTTTTGCCAATGCTCTCTCCTCTTGCGGATGTCCTCTCGCGCCCGCGCGCCCTCAATCAAGGGTTATCGCGGGTGCCATTTCCTCGTTTCCGGCCGGGCCTCAGTCGCCGAACAGCGAGCGGGCAATCCCGGCCTTTTCGAAAATGTAGTCGCGGCTTTTTTCCAGTTCGCCGCGCAGATGGGCGATGTCCGCGCCGACGAGCTTGCCCTGCCATTTGCGCACCTTGCCCGCCACCAGCACGCTGTCGACATTCGAGCGCTCCATCAGGGTGACGACCGTGCCGGGCACATTATTGAGCGGCGCGACATTGAGCGCCTCGGCGTCGAGCAGGATGATGTCGGCATCCTTGCCCGGCGTCAGCGAGCCGGTGCGGCGGTCGAGCTTCAGACCCTCCGCGCCGCCTATCGTGGCCGCGCGGATCGCCTGGCGGGCGGTCAGAAGGGCGGGGTACTCCTCGCCCGCCAGCGCCTTTTCATTGGCGAACATGCGCTGCATGGTGACCATGGCGCGCATCTGGGTGAAGAAATCCGCGGTCATCGTGCATTCCACGTCGGTGGAGAGCGAAAGGCTCATGCCATAGTCGATGGCCTTCTGGATTGGCGGCGTGCCGTGGCGCATCTGCATCTCGATCGGCACGGACAGCGAGATATGGGCCCCGGCGTCGCGGGCATATTTCCAGCCGTCATCCGACATGCCGGTCATGTGGATGAAGATATTGTCCTCGCCGAACGCGCCGTTTGCGCCAAGCCCGTCGAAGGTCGGCTGCATGCCGAACGTGCCGACGACGTGGAGGGCGATCGGCAGGTCGAGGTCGCGCCCGACCTTCCAGGATTGCTCGTGGAAGGGCAGGTAGATCTCGCCGCCCATGATCATGGTCAGCAACTGGTCATCGGAGGAGAAATACTGCTCGCGCAGCCGCGCCGCGTCGCCCGGATATTGCGCGTCATCGCCCCAGCCCTCGAAATAGCCGAAGACGGAACGGCGGCCCGAATCCTTCAGCGCCGAGACCACGGCATCCGAATGGGCGGGAGAGTGGTGGATCTGGCTCACATCCATCACCGTCGTCACCCCGGCATCGAGCTGCGACAGCGCGCCGAAGAGTTCGTTGATGTAGACATCCTCCGGTCGGTAGACGAGGGAGAAGGACTGCAGCACGGTCTCGTAGTAATTCTGGGCGTTCGCCGGCAGGCCGTCATTGATGAGGATGGCGTTTGCGAGCTGGCCGCGCAGCGCGGTCTCGAACTGATGGTGATGCGTGTCGATGAAGCCGGGCATGACGATCTTGCCGGAAGCATCGATGACGATGGCGTCATCCGCCGAAATGGTCTCGGCAATCTCGATGATGCGCGATCCCTCGATCAGGATATCGCCCTTCTCGAAGTCGCCGACGCTGTCATCCATGGAGAGGATGATGCCGTTCTTGATCAGCGTGCGCTGGCCTTCACGGCCGCATGCTTCCGGTACACCCTCGGCAACAGGCGTGGCGTACGCCGATACGCCCATGCCGCCGCCCGTGGGTCCGAAGTTCGGGTAGGGCAGATGGCGTCTGGAAATGTCACAAAGCCTGCACATGGTTTCTCCTCCCTTGAACCTGCGCGGAAAACCTGTCCCTCGGTCAGGTTCCCATTGTCGATTGCAGAACCGGATACCGGCTCATGGCATGCGCGATATGCGATGCCGCTTCCCTGAGCGCGGGCAGTCGTTCCGCGATCATGCTTTCGGGCGTCACCATGCCGGTGTAGCCCGAGGTGTTAAGCGCCGCGATCGTGCGGCCTTCGAAATTCCTGATGGGAACCGCAAGCGCGGTGATGCCGTAGTCGAGCTGGTCGACGGTCGTCGCATAACCATCCGCGCGGACGGCCATGATCTTTTCGCGCAGGACAACGGGGTCGGTGACCGTCTTGGAGGTCAGCGCCTCAAGCTTGGCGGTCTGAAGATAATGTTCCAGCGCTTCGTCGGACTGTCCGGCGAGAAGCACGCGGCCGAGCGAGGTGGCGCCTGCCGGATAGCGCGCGCCGATGACGGCGGCGGCGCGGCGGGCGCGCTGCACAGAGACATGGGCGACATAGATCACATGATCGCCGTCCAGCGTGCCCACAGAAGACGCGTCGCCGAACTGTTCGACCAGCGCCCTCAGATTGGGCTGCAGCACCTCGTCGATATGAGCGGAGAAATAGAAGGCCGAACTCAGCGTCATCACCTTGGGACGCAGGTGAAAATGCTTGTTGGTCTGGCCGACATAGCCGAGCGTCTGCAGCGTGATCAGGCTGCGGCGGGCGGCTGCCGGCGAAAGGCCGACGCGGCGCGCCACCTCGCTCAGCGTCATCTCGGAATGGGCGGCGTCGAAGCATTCGAGGATCGCAAGCCCCTTGGCAAGCGCCTCCACGAATTCGGCAGGCCTGTCGCTGTCTTCGACGAATTTCAGAATTTCAGCCACGTCAGTTTTCCTCAAGAACAAGATCCCTAAGGCGCCAGAGTGGGTGAGCCGCTTAATGAAAACAAGGCTCATTCCCTCCGTACGGGACCTGATCTTCCTCCCGATGAAGGCGGCTTGCCGATCCTCCTGACCGGGCATTGCGCTTTCAACTTGACGCTAGACTAATTGCTCTCTACGATTTCGGCAAGAGGAAATTATTTCGCATACCGAAAAGGGAGTTTGTTGTGCGAATTGGAAAACAAGACGGCGCCTTCACTGCAATTGCTGAATCCGATGCAGACAGCATCACCGTGCGCGGCCATGACCTGTGCAACGAACTGATCGGCAAAATCGATTTCAGCGACTATTTCTGGCTGCTCGTGACCGGTGAAAAGCCGAATGCCGCCCAGCGCCGCATGATGGATTCCTGCCTTGTCGCCATTGCCGAGCATGGTCTCGTCCCCAGCGTCCAGGCCGCGCGCATGACGCTTGCCGCGGGGCCCGATGCCTGGCAGGGCGCGATGGCGGCCGGCATTCTCGGCATGGGCAGCGTGGTCGCCGGCTCTTCCGAACAGGCCGGTCGTTTTCTCGTATCCGTTGTCGAAGCGGCCGACCGGATTGACGGCGACATTGAGAAGGCGGCGACGGAGGCCGTGACCCAGCTCAAGGCCGAACGCCAGAAGGTGCCGGGCCTTGGCCATCCCCAGCATTCGGCCGGTGATCCGCGTGCCAACAGGCTGCTTGCGATCGCCGACGAGGAGGGCATTGCCGGCCGCTATATCGAAGCGCTTCGCGTGCTTGCGGATGTCGCGCCGAAGATCGTCAACCGTCCGCTGCCAATCAATGTGTCCGGCGCCATCCCGGCAACAATCCTTGATGCCGGCTGGCCGGTCGACGCGTTGAAGGCGGTGCCGATCCTCGCCCGCACAGCCGGTCTTTCCGCGCACCTTCTGGAAGAGAGCCGGCGTTCCATCGGTTTCATCATGTCGCACAAGGCGGATCTTGCGATCGAATATGACGGCGAGAAACCCAAGAACATGAACGCGGAATAGGGAGAAGCCGAGTGGTCAAGATTCTCAAGAATATCAGGGTTGTCGAACTCGGCACCTATATCACCGGGCCGGCCGCCGCCATGCATCTCGGCGATCTCGGCGCCGATGTGATCAAGGTGGAGCGTCCGGGAGCAGGCGATCCCTTCCGCGCCTTCAAAGGCGGTCTCTATTCGCCGCATTACCAGACCTATAATCGCAACAAGCGTTCGATCGCGATCGATACCAAGGAACCGGACGAACTGGCGTTTCTGCGTGATCTCGTCTCGACAGCCGATGTTTTCATCCAGAACTTCAGGCCCGGCGTTGCCGAACGTCTGGGCGTTGGCGAAGCTGACCTGCGCAAGGTCAAACCCGATCTGATCTATTGCGCGATTTCCGGTTTCGGCCAGTCGGGCCCGGCGCGCGACCGCCCGGCCTTTGATACCGTGGCCCAGGCGGCCAGCGGTTTCCTGCGGCTTGTGACGCCGCCGACCAATCCGCGGGTCATCGGCCCCGCGATTGCCGACGCGCTCACCGGGCAATATGCGGCGATGGCGATTCTCGCCGCGCTTCTGGAGCGCGCAAGCACCGGCAAGGGCCGCCGCATCGATATCTCGATGCTGGAGGCCATGACCCATTTCAACCTCGACAGCTTCACGCATTATTTCGCCGTGGATGAGATCATGGGCCCGCTCTCTCGGCCGACCGTTTCGCAGAGCTACACATTCGAGTGTTCGGACGGCAAATGGGTGGCGATCCACATGTCCTCGCCGGCGAAATTCTGGGAAGGGCTGTTGAAGGCGACAGGGCAGGAGCAGCTTGCCGACGACCCCCGTTTTGCCGAGCGGCTGGAGCGCATCCAGCATCAGGACGACCTCATCGAGATCCTGACGCCCGTCTTCAAGTCGATGACGCGCGACGCATGGTGCGAAAAGCTGCTTGAGGAAGGGGTACCCCACGCGCCGGCCTATGATTCCGATGAAGCGCTCGATGATCCGCAGGCGCAGCATCTGAAGATCGCCGTCGAGATGGATCACCCCGAAAAGGGGAAGACCAAGACGGTGCGACCGCCCTACAGCTTCGACGAGCAGGTTGAGACAGACATTGTCGCGCCGCCATTGCTTGACCAACACGGTGCGGAAATACGCGCCGAGATTGCCCGCCGCAAGGCGGGCTGACGCGCGCATTTCGTCGCGGACAGAGGGAGGAGGTGACCGGCATGCAAGAGACAGAAGAGACGGTTCCGGCAGCAGCCGTGATGGAGGCCAGCAAGGCCATGCTGCAGAAAAAACTGTTCGCCATCTTCACCGAAGCGACCAACGGCATGGGGCCGGTTTTTGAAAACATGGAGGCCCATCTCGCCTATCAGGTCGGGCTGGAACGGGACGGCGTGCTCTATGCCGCAGGCCCGCTGTTCTCCGATGACGGCGAGCGCTGGGCAGGCGAGGGCATGGTGGTCATCCGCGCCGAAAGCGTGGAGGCGGCAACGGAGATCGCGCGCAACGACCCCATGCACAAGGCCGGAGCGCGGCGTTTCAGGGTGCGCCCCTGGATGATCAACGAGGGCCGGGTTTCCGTCCGGCTCGACTATTCGACGCAGACATTCGTGATCGACTGAACGCATCTTTCGGGAGGAGAAAACATGCGTAATTTTCTGAGACTGACGACCGTCGCCATGGTGGCGATGCCGTCTGCGCTGTTCGCGCAGGAAACCATCAACCTGACGGTGGCCTCCAGCCATCCGACGGTGATCCCGTGGGTGGGCATGATCCAGACCCACTTCATGGCCAAGACCGATGAGATCCTCGCCGAGACCGGCGATTACAGGATCAACTGGAACGAGGCCTTTGGCGGCCAGCTCTACAAGGCGAATGCCACGCTGTCTTCCGTCGAGGAAGGCATCACCGATATCGGTTGGGTCTTTTCGCTGCTGGAACCGGCGAAGCTGCCGCTCAGCCAGGCGACGAGCTATGCGCTGTTCTCCACCGCCAATCCGCAGCTTCAGCTGGAGGTGATGGAAGACCTGATGGAGAACAACGAGGCCTTCCGCGAGGAGTGGGAACAGTACAATCTGAAGGTTCTGGGGCTCACCGGAACCGACATGTACGACATCTACACCAAGGAGCCGATCGAGGGCATCGCCGATATCGAGGGCATGAAGATCTCCGCCCCCGGCGTGCTCGGCACCTGGCTGCGCGGAACCGGCGCCAATGCCGTCGACGGCGCGCTGACCACCTTCTACACGGACATCCAGACCGGCGTTTCCGACGGCGTGCTGACGCTTGCGCTCGGCGCGAAGCCGGCGAAGCTCTATGAGGTCGCGCCCTATCTCAACCGCTTTGACGCGGCCGTGTCCTTCTCCGGCGCGCTCGCCATCAACCGCGATATCTGGGACACGCTGCCGACGGAAGTCCAGGACGCGATGATCGAGGCCGGCAAATATTACACGGCCGCCCACGGCAAGCAGTTGCTGGAAGGCCATGAGGCGGCCCTTCAGGCGATGGTGGAACTCGGCGCCGACCAGAACCCGCCGGTGACCCTCGTCGAAATGCCCGAGGAGGAACGTGAGGCCTGGGTTGCCATGCTGCCGGACCTTGCCGGTGAATGGGCGGATAACCTGGAAGCGCAGGGACTTCCCGCACGCGAATTCCTGAGCGCCTATATGGACGGTCTGCGCGAACGCGGCGAGACGCCGATGCGCGACTGGGACCAGTAGGGCGGCCCGATGTCATCCACCACCGAAAGCGCCCGTCATCCTGACGGGCGCCCCCCGAACGCCCTCGGGCGGGCCTGGCACATGCTTGTCGATGGCCTGGCGGCGCTTGGAACCGTGCTCATTCTGGTACTGATGCTGGTCATCTCCGCCGACATCTTCATGCGTAACCTCTTGGGCTCGTCGCTGCCGCTGGTCTCCGAACTTGGCGCTCTGCTGCTGGTGATGATCGTCTCGCTGCAGCTTGCCACCACCATCCGCGCCGACAGGCTCGCCCGTACCGAGATCTTCTTTCCCGCCTTCAGGTTGAAGCGGCCCGTGGCCGGCAGCCTCCTGTCGGCGGCTTTCAATCTCACCGGCGCGGCGATGATCGGCCTGATCGCCTGGTCGAGTTTCCTGATCCTGCAGAAGGACTGGGCGTCCGGCGAATATATCGGGGTAACCGGCATTGCCACCTTGCCGGTCTGGCCGTTTCGCGCCTTCATCGTCCTCGGCGTCAGCGTCGCCGCGCTCGAATTCCTCGTCCGCGCCTTGAGCGATCTTGTCGCCTGCCGAAATGCCGGAGACCATCCATGAGCCCGCTCGAAATCGGAGGCCTGGCGATCGCCGGCCTGCTTGTCCTGATCTATGTCGGCATGCCGATCGGCGTCAGCATGCTGTTCGTGTCCTTCATCGGCGTTGCGGCCATTCGCGGCGAAGCGGTCTCCATGCGCATGCTCGGCGCCGTCGCCAACAATTCGCTCCGGGAATATCTCTACGCCATCGTCCCACTCTTTGTGCTGATGGGCCTTCTGGTGACGATCTCGAAGGTCGGCAAGGACACATTCGATGTTTTCCAGCGGCTGATGGGCCGGATCACGGCGGGACTCGGCATCGCCACGGTCTTCGCCAATGCCGTGTTTGCCGCGATCACCGGCGTTTCCATCGCGTCTGCCACCGTGTTCAGCCGGGTCGCGGTGCCGGAGATGACGCGCCACGGCTATACGGCCAAGTTCGCCACCGGCGTCGTTGCCGGCTCCTCCGTGCTGGGCATGCTGATCCCGCCCTCGCTGCTGATGATCGTCTATGCGGTTCTGGCCGAGGAATCGGTCGGACGGATGTTTCTTGCCGGCGTCGGTCCGGGTCTTCTTCTGGCGGTTGCCTTTTCTGTCACCATCTTCCTTCTGGCATGGTTGAAGCCTGATTTCGTCTTCACGCCGGAAAAGCCGGAAACCCACGACGCGGAAATCGGCTGGTTTTCGCTCGCGCGCAAGGCAGTGCCGATCATCTTCCTCATGCTGCTCGTGCTCGGCGGGCTCTATGGCGGCTTCCTCAACCCGACCGAGGCCGGCGCCGCAGGCGCGCTCGGCGCCCTCTTGATCGCGCTTCTGCGCCGCTCGCTGACGCCGCGCTCCTTCTGGCGCCTTCTGGTGGAAACCGGGCAGATCACCGTTTCGGTGCTGTTCCTGATCCTTGCGGCCACCTTTTTCAGTCGCATGCTGGCGCTTTCGGGCGTCCCGCGTTTCCTGGCGGAGACCATGCTGTCGGGGCCGATCGGCCCTTATGGCTTCCTGCTGCTCTACCTGCTCCTGATCGTCGTGCTCGGCTGCCTGATCGATTCCATCTCGATCATGCTGATCCTGCTGCCGATCGCGCTTCCGGTCGCGGAAGCCGCGGGCTTCGACCTGATCTGGTTCGGCGTCCTGACCGTGGTGGCCGTCGAGGTCGGGTTGCTGACGCCGCCTTTCGGCCTTTCGGTCTACATCATCAAATCCGCGATCAACGACCGGTCGCTGAAGGTCTCGGACATTTTCAGGGGCGCTCTACCTTTTATCGGCGCCATGCTGGTCTCGCTGGCGCTGATCGTCGCATTCCCGGCGATCGCCACCTGGCTTGCCCGCCTTTGATCCCGAGGCGCTGCCGCAATCTTCGGCAGTGCCAGACAACGCATCCGGAAGGAGAACCGCCGGCCTCTTTTTGACAAAGGTGAATTTAAGGGAGATTATGTCTGCTCTCTATTATGAGATGCACAGTAAAGGCGCTCTCCCATGCTGGCGACTCCGATCGTGCAGTTCGGCACCAGCCGATTTCTCCAGGCCCATGCGGACCTCTTCATTTCAGAGGCGCTGAAGGACGGAAGGGCGCTCGGCCCCATCACGGTCGTGCAGACGTCGGGGGATCCCGGCCGGGCGAAAAGGCTGAAAGCCCTGGCCATGAAAGCCGGTTTTGACGTGCGGGTGCGCGGTCTCATTGAGGGCGCGCGCGTCGATGATGTCCGCACCGTCACCAGCGTCAGCAAGGCCCTGTCGACGGATCTCGATCGTCCGGAGGTCGAGCGGGTGTTGCGCGACGAGGCGGAGATCATCCTCTCCAACACCACCGAGCACGGGTTTCTGCCCCGACCGGCGGACAACGGCTCGACCTTCAGCCAGGCCATGTCCTTTCCTGCCAAGCTCGCCCACTTGCTGTTTTCGCGCTTTGCGGAAAATGCGCGGCCCTTGCAGGTCATGCCCTGCGAACTGCTGCACAAGAACGGCGCGGCGCTGAAGGCGCGCGTCCTGCCTGTTGCCGAACGGCTTTCGTCCGAATATGCGCGTTGGCTGGAGACCAGGGTGCTCTGGGTGAATTCGCTCGTCGACCGGATCGTCTCGGAACCGCTGGAACCGGCAGGCGCGGTGACCGAGCCCTATGCGTTATGGGCGGTCGAAGCCTGCGTCGGGCTGACGCTGCCCTGCGCGCATCCGGCGCTGAAGGTCGTCGGCGACCTTGACGACGTCGAGACCATGAAGCTCTTCATCCTCAATCTCGGCCATACCTACCTTGTCGAAAACTGGAGGCGGGCGGATGCGCCACAATCCTTCGTGCGCGAACGCATGGATGACGCGACGATCCGCAAGGACCTCCTCGATCTCTATACGGACGAGGTGCTGCCGGCCTTCGCCGCGGAGGGACGCGGCAGGGAGGCGGATCGGTATATCGACGAGACGCTTGACCGCTTGGCCAACCCCTATCTCGACCACAGGCTCGCCGACATCGCCCGCAACCATAAGCAGAAGGTCGCGCTTCGCATCGGTGGCTTCCTCGCCTTTGCCAACCGCGCCGTGCCCGGATACCGGGCGCCAAGGCTCGAGGCCATTCTCGCCCGCCACGCGGACTGAAACTTCTTATCGCTCGTTGCCGAAATACTTACGGCTCAGCTCCGTGACAAAGCCGTTTTCCTGCAAGGCGAGAAGGCGCACAGTGACCGGATAGATCAGCGTGTCCTGGCCATAGGGCAGGGCGAAGCCGAACTTGTCCGGCGCAAAGAGCCGCCCGACCACATCAAGGCCAAGGCCCGGATTCTGCGCCTTGTAATATTCCAGCACCGGAGCGTCGGCCACCAGCGCGTCGACTTCGGCGCTGCGCAAGCCATCGACCGCCTCCTCAATCCCGCCATAGGTGATGAAATTATAGCCCTGCCGGCGGGCCAGGGTCTCCGCGGTCGAGCCGCGAAAGACGCCGACCGTGCGGCCCGGCAGATCATCAGGGCCGGTGATGCTGCCGGTGATCGCGATATTGGTCATAACGCTGGTGACGGAGGATGTGACATAGGCAACCACGGCGATGCCGATGACGAGCCAGAAGGCGGCGAACAGACGGCCGATCCAGCCGAACAGCTTGGTGCGGCTGGGAAGCGAACCCTTCGTGACCACAAGCATGACGGCATAGAAGCTTTCCGCCACGCCGTCGCGCCAGCGGCGGGGGAAATTCTTGTCGAAATGGCGATCGAAGAAGGTGAGCCCGATGGTGCCGAGGATGATGAACACGAGGAGCCAGGCGTAATAGCGCAGGTAGCCGGCCTCGGCGAGGCCATTCCAGATATTCGCGAGCGAGGAGGCGGAGCGGTCATCGACCATGACCCTGAGGCCGGAATCGAACCAGGGCTGGGTGAAATCCACCACCTCGGCGCGGTCCTCGGTGATGGAGATGGCGCCGACGGCAACATCGAGCTCTTTCGCCCGCACGGCGGCGAGAAGGTCGGCGACGGTCGGGTATTCGACATAGGTTGCCTTGATGTCGAGCCCTTCGGCGATCTCCTTCCAGAGTTCCGCGGCCATGCCGGTAAAGCGGCCATCCTCGTCACGCGTGACGAAGGGCGGTGTGGTGCGGTAGCCGACGCGGACTTCGCGCGGCATTTCCGCCTCCTGTGCCCATGCGCCGGACTGCGGTCCCGCAACGGGGCCCGATAGCGAAAGCAAGAGGCCAAGCAGGATGCTGAAGCCCGCCGCCACAATCCGCGCTCTCCCGGTACTCGACATGTCTCGTTTGGTCCTTTCCGTTTTTACCGGCTGTCCGCTGTAGCTCAAAATGAGAAATGCAATGAATATCAGGAAATGTACCGCGCCTTGAAGGAGGTGTGTCCGGCCGCTGGAAAACGTGACGATGCTGACAGCGAGGATGACGATCAGAAGCAGCATATTGGCCGGTTCGAGGCCGAGTTCGAGATCGAGACCGAGCAGACTTGAGATGACCAGCATGATCGGCACGGTCAGGCCGATGGTAGCAAGCACCGAGCCAAGGAAGATGTTGACCGAGGACTGGAGCCTTCTGTTCATGGCCGCGCGCACGCCGCCGATCCCCTCCGGAGTCGTCACCAGGATCGCCATCAGGATGCCGCCGATGGTCGCCGGCGCTCCAAGCGTCTCGATCACATAGTCGACGGGCCTTGCGAACTGCTCGACGAGGAAGACGACCGGAATGATGTAGCAGAACAGCAGCAGGACATGCAGAGCCGTTGGCGCATCGGAGGGCTCGTGCGTCTCGTTTCCTCCTTCTTCTTCTGTCGGCTGGGAAAAGTAACCGCGATGCCGTCCGGTCTGGATCAGCAGGAAAATGACATAGAGCCCGGCCGCCATGGCTCCGACCATGACCTTCTGCAGGCCTGTCAGCGTCGGCCCGGCGGTCGAAAGCGTCAGGTCGGGCAGGATCAGGCTGAAGGCGGCAAGGGGAATGATCACGCTCAGATAGGCGTTGGCGCCCTGCAGGTTATAGGTCAACTCCCGGTGGCGCAGCGCGCCGAGGAGAAGCGAGATGCCGACCATGCCGCCCATGATGATCATCACCACGGAAAACAGCGTGTCGCGCACAAGGGCCGGATTGTTCTCGCCATGCAGCATCACGGCGGTGATGCTCATCACTTCGATGCCGGTGATCGAAAGCGTCAGCACCAGCGTTCCGAGCGGTTCGCCGAGGCGTTCGGAGAGCGCTTCTGCATGGCGCACGACTCCGATCGCCGTGGCGAGGATGACCGAGAACAGCCAGGCCATGAGCGGCACGAGATGAAAGGGATTGGCGAGATCGGCGAAGAGTCCGTCTTCGAAGATGAGGACGACAAGGCAGGTCAGAAGCGTAAGGCCGAGAACGCGTTCGCGACGGAGAATGCGCCCGAGGGGCGGGTAAGGGGCCTTTTTCGAGGCGGCTTCTGGCGTCGGCAAGCGCTGTTCTCCTCTCGTGGGCCCAGCATCGAGAGGATCAGGATGCGCCCGCCACATCTTTCGATTGCCATGATATCGCCATCATTTCAACTGTCTCGGATGGAGACGCGCTAGTATTCCTTCTCGTAGAAGATGCCGCCGCTCGCCTCGCCGCGCGATCCCGCGGACCCCTTGACGATAAAGTTTCTGCCGATGTCGATGTTGACGCTTGCCCGCGTGCCGGCATCGCGGCTCTGCTCGACTTCGACATAGGTATTGCTATTGAGATACTTGCCGACGCTGACGGCGGTATTGCCTGTCGAGTCGGTCGTCACGTCGAGATTGTCGATGCCGAGGACGTCGCGGATCGAGCCGAACAGCGACTGGTTGGTGCCGCCGGTCAGCTGGATCACCGCATCGGCGAGCTGAGCGATCTGCAGGGCCGAGAGGTTCGACGAAGACTGGTTGAACAGAAGCTGGGCGAGGATCTCGTCATCGGGCAAAGCGGGCGTGGAACTGAGGCTTACCTGGGGATCGGTTGCAACGCCGGAGAGCGAGATGGTGATCGCCGTCGAGCCGGCCGTCGTCTGCGCCTGCAGATCGATGAGCGGAACGAGCGCGCCGCCGAAGGTGATCCGCCCGCGATCGAAATCGAAGCGCCGGTTGAGGATCGACAGGCGGCCTCGGATCAGGTCGAAGCCGCCGGTGATGACCGGATCGGCCGTGGTGCCCGAAACCCGGATCGTCCCGCCGAGTTCGGCGTCCACGCCGCGCCCCCTGACGAAGATGGCGTTGGGGGCGGCGATGGTGATGTCGAGATTGAAGGCCGAGCGGGCATCGGTCGCCTGCTGCGGCGAAAGCTCGGCGGCCTGCCTTAAAACGGCCGCCGAGGCGTATTCGTGCACGATGTTGATGTCGGCGATCGACGCCGGCAACCGGTCCGGGATGACGATGGCGGTTCTGCCGAGATCGAGCCGGCCGGCGAGCGTCGGCTGGCCGAGAAGCGGCCCCTCGAGGGTCAACGCGCCATTGGCCGTCGTCGTCAGAAGGCGGCCGTCATTGATCACGGCATTGTCGGCCTCAAGCCTCAGTGAAGACTGGAAATCGCCGGAAAGCGCGATACTGCCGCTGATGGTGACGGTTCCGCCGGCGGCCAGCCGTCCGGTAATGCCCTCGACCACCAGCCTGTCGCCGGAGGCGGAGACGCGGCCGCGGATATTGTTGATCGCCAGATTGCGTCTCAGATCCGTCACGCTGTCGATATTGACGTCGATGCCGCCGGAATAGGACGGCGCCTGCACGCTGCCGCCGATGGTCATGTTGACGTCCGCATTGCCCGAGACCGCGTAGCCGGCATTGGCGGCGACGACCGAGACGAGCGCGAGCGGCAGCCGTCCGTTGACGGCAATGTCGAGCGGCATATTGCCGGAAAGACCGACTGAACCGGTCGCTCGGGCCGAAAGGCCCTGCGCGTTGGTCAGCGTCGTGTCGGTGGTGACGCGGTTGCCCTCGTAGCGCCCGGAGGTGGTGATGGTGAAGGTCTGCCCGCCGATCGCGGCATTCTGCGCCACATTGGCGTTGTTCCACGACAGCTCGTAATTGGCCGTCGGGCTCGCAAGCGAGCCGCCGGTGGTCACCGTTCCGGAGATCGTGCCTTGCGCGCCGAGGCTCGGCACGAAATTATTGGCGATCGCGGCGTTGACGCCGGAGATATCGACCCTGAGGTCAAGGCGATCGCCGATGCTGCCGCCGGCGCTGATCGTTCCGCCGCCGATGCCGATACGCAGGTTCTCTATACTGGCGGCGCCGTCGGCGATCGTGATCTTCGCCGGCGCAGCCAGGTTGAGGGCGAGCGACATCGGCGAACCCTCGAGTCGCGTCAGTTCGATTTCCATCGTCTCCGCGCGCGTCACCCTTGCCGCCGCGTTCACCGGCTGGCCGTCATAGCGGGCGGAAAGGTCGAAGCTTGTCGTCGTGCCCTCATTACGGGCCGAAAGGGAAATGTCGCTGACATTCTGCCCGCTCGCCGAGACCGATCCGACGGTGATCGTGCCGTTTGCCTTCAACTCGGCAAGGTCGGAGACGGTCATGTCTGTCTCGATATTGCGCGCCGTGACCGTCGCGGCGGAAAGCCGTTCGCCCGAGGCATTGAGCGACAGGCCCAGCTTGTTATCTGCATTGTCGAGCGCAATCCGGCCGGATATGTCTCCGGAGGCCTCCTGGCCGGCGAGCCCGGCGAGAAGCTTCAGGTCGGGAAAATCGAAATCGATGCCGCCGGCCGGCAGGTAGCTTTCGTTTAGCGTCAGGTCGCCGGAAAGCGTGTTGCCGCCGACCGCGCCGTCGATCCCCGAAATCTCGATCTGACCGTTCGATGAGGCGACATTGGCAGCAAGCGAAAGCGGTGCACCGGCATAGGTGCCCTTTGCCGAAACCGTGCCGGACGGCGCGGCAGGATCGGCCTTGCCTTTCAGCGACAGCGAGAAATCCTTCAGCGTTTCGCCGGAAAGCACCAGGTTATCGGCGTTCACCGTCGCCGCGATATCGGGGGCAGAAAGCGCGCCGGTGACCGATGCCTCGATTTCCGCCGCGCCGCCGACCTGCGGGGCAAGCGTGCCAAGCTCGGAGAGGGCCGCCTTCAGCGTGGCGTCGATCGTATCGCCGGAAAGGGCGACATTGCCCGTTGCGCTGACGAGGCTGTTTTCGATCTTGAGGTCTGAAAGTGTATAGTCTGCGGTCGCAAGATCCGCCGAAAAGCCGGTTTCGATCCGGGTCATGCCGCTGATCATGTCCGACGCGGGCGCGGGCAGGGCATCGGCGAGAACAAACAGGCGCGCATCGCCCGAAGCCTGACGGCCATCCAGATCGTAGGAAATCGAGGTCGTGCCGCCGATGCTGCCGCTTTCGAGTTCGGCAGAGGTGATTTCGATCGTCGAGCCGGACAGCGAGACCGGCGCGGACAGCGAAATAGGTGTCTGAACGAGCTGGTTCAGGTTCTCGTTGTCAAACGAGATGTCCTCGACTGTCAGCGAGGTGTCGATCGCACCGCTTCGACTGGCAAGGTCGAGACCGGTTCCGCTGGCGACAAGGGCAATGCCGCCGGCGCTCACCTGCGGCATCGACAACCGGTCGAGCGTTACGGAGGCCTGCAGGTCGGCGTTGTCGGCTGCGCCCGTCAAAGCCAGCGTGGCATTTTCGATCGCGAGGTCGAGCGCATCTTCGCCGAGCGGCCAGGAGAAGGGCACCGGTCCGTCCGTGCCGTTCAGGGTCGCCTTCAGGTCGTTATTGCCTTCCGGATCATAGGCGCCGGAGGCGACAAGCGCGAAGCTTCCGGTGGTGACATTGCCTTTCGAGATGGCGATCCGGCCGGACGGGAAGAGCGTGACTGCGAGGTCGATTTGGGTCGTGCCCTCGACCAGGCTTGCAAAAGCCTCGGGCGCAAGCGGCGCGAACTGGCCGCTGCCGGAAACCGTGACGGTTCGTTCGCCGGCATCGTCGAGCCGGTGGCGGATATCGATCTCGCCGAGCGCCGCGCCGGAAAGTTCCGCCGTCACCTTTCCCTGCCAGTCCGAAAGCGGGCCGTCGCCGTCAACCGCGATATTGAGCGCCGGCGCGCCGGGCAGTTGCATCAGCGTCGCCACGATGCCGCCTTCCGGCTCGTTCACCTCCGCCGCGAGATCGAGACGGTTCTCACCCGGCGCATAGGCAAGATCCGCACGCACATAGGTTTCGGGGCGGGCCCGGTGTTTGGCGTTGAGCGATGCCGAAATCGTATCGGCAAGCGCGGCAACGCTGCCTTCCGCCGAAAGCGGATAGTCCTCGCCGAGCACGGGCGCGGCGATATCGATCTGAGGGAAGTCGAACCGGTCGATCTCGACGCCGATCGGCAGAGAGAAGCCGCCGCCCTGGCTCTTCTCCTCCGGCGCGGCGTCGGCGGCGACCGGCAGGCGCTCAAGCGTTACCGATTGCGCGGAGAGGTTCCCGGCCTTGAACCGGCCGCTGAAAAGGGCGAGCGGCGACCAGTCGAGTACGACATCCTCGACTGTCGCATAAGGCCCGTTGATATCCGAAACCGAAACGGATTCGACGGTGAAATGGCCGGTCAGCGGCGCGCTGACCCTTCCTACATGCACGGCGAAATCGGGTGAGGCGATCCGCTGGGTCACCTGTTGGACGGCGAAATTCGCGCCGAAACCGGTGAACCCCACCAGGATGACGGCGGCAAGCGCGATCAGGATCACGCCGGCGATGAGGCCTGCGACCAGCCTGGTCAGAAATCGAAGCGTTGCCGTCACTGTTCTCATCGTCTGGCGGTTTCCCTTGCTGATGCCCATTCATAATCTGGGGCAGTCTATACGCGATGGAAGGGGACGAATACAGCGTCTAAAGCGTTGCCGACCCGCACAATTCCGTGCGGCATCCGAAATGGCGGATCAGAAGCTCTGGCCGATCCCCGCATAGATGCCGAACCTGTCGCCGCCGGGGTAGCGGTCAAGCGGCAGGGCAACGTCGAGGCGGATCGGACCGAAGCCGGTCAGGTAGCGCACGCCAATGCCGGCGCCGGCGCGGATATCGCTGAAATCGGGGAAATTGTCGGCGGACACATCTGCGGCATCGATGAAGGGCACGACCTGGATGTTCTCGGTAACGCCGATGCGCGCCTCCAGTGTCGCCTCGACATAGGAGCGTCCGCCGGTTTCATCGCCATTGGCATTGCGCGGCGAGATCGACTTGTAGGCATAGCCGCGCACGCTGCCGCCGCCGCCTGCATAAAAGCGCTGGTTGGCCGGGATGTCTTCCAGGCTGTCGCCGCCGACGATCGTGCCCGCGCCGAGCCGGGCGGCAAGCGTGAAGCGGTCATCCTCGCCGGCGGAAAAATAGGTCGATCCGACGGCACTGAAGGACGAGTAGACCGTGCCGTTGAGGAAGTCGTAGGCCGGTTCGGCGGTGGTGATCAGATAGATCCCCTCTGTCGGATTGAGCGCATCATTGCGGGTATCGCGGTCGAAACCCACCGGCAGCGAGAAGGTCAGATAGTCCTCGGTGCCGAAGGCATCCTCGATATGGGAATATTCGGTGGTCGAGCCGAGCGTGATCGTGTTGTAATCGTTCTGCTCGTAACTGTAGGTGACGGACCCCGCCACCGTCTTGGCGTTGTAGGGATCGGGGTTTTCCGTGCCGGCGGCAAGACTTGCGGTGAACATGCCGGACGGGTGGAACAGACCGGGCCTGGTAAAGGTTATGCCGCCGGCATAATCGAGCGAATCGAGCGTGTCTGTCACGCCGATCCGCGAGACGCCGGCCTCCAGCCTCAGCCCTTCCGCATGGCCGAACAGGTTGCGGTGGCCCCAGTAGCCCTCAAGTCCCAGACCGTCGATCGAGGAGACCGTCGCGCCGAAGCCGAAATAGCGGAACTTGCCGTCCTTGACGGTTATGGTCGTCGGCAGCTGGCCGTTTTCGTCAAGCGTATCTCCGGTGTTGATGACGACGGAATCGAAGGTCTTCAGCGTGCGCAACCGGTTTGCTGCATCGGTGAGTTCCTGCGGCGAATAGGGCTCGCCCGCCTTGAGCCGCGAATAGGTGCGGATGAACTCGGGGTCCACCGCATCCGCCCCCTTGATCGCGATCGGACCGAGATCGGCTTTCGGTCCGGCTTCGGCGTCGATCAACACGTTGATGGTCGCGTTCTCGTGGTTGGCGATGACCTCGCGCTTGGTGATCCTGGCGAAGGGGTGACCGTCATCCTTGAGTTTTGAGACGATGTCCTGCGCCGCCGACAGAATGGTCGTCGAATAGGCCGGCGTTCCGATGACGAGGCCGAGCTTTGCGGGATCGAATTCCGGCGGCGCATCCTTGATGTCGATGTTGGCGAAGGTGAAGCGCGGTCCCGCCTCGATGTTCACCGTGACGGGAACCGGATTGACGCGGTCGAAATTCGGCAGGCCGACAATGTCCTCGATGTTCTGGCCCTCGATGCTGATATTCACCAGCCCGCCGTAATAGGCCCGCTCGAACAGCGAACCGACGAGGATCTGCAGATCGTCCCGCGCCTTGACGAGAAGACCGAGATCGCCGTCGACCGGCTGGTTCTCGCCATTGACGAGCTCCGAGCGGTTGCGCAGGAAGCGCTCCAGCCCGTCATCGCCGCCGGTGACGGAGAAGGTCACATGATAGCGCACCGGATCCTGAACGTTGTCGATCTCTTCCTCGCGCTCGCCCCAAAGGTGGACGCCAAAAAGGGAAAAGGCGCGCGCCTCGCCGACGCCCGACAGCGCCACCGCGAGCATTGCCGCGGACAGCAAAAGCCCGGCCTTCAGAGAGGCGCGGGTGCCGGTATTTCGCCGGTTTGGACGGGTGATCATGGTGTACTCTATACGATGCCGCTGATCCGCTGAATGGTTTTACGCGTCAGCATAGTAGCACGGGAGCAGGCCGTGCATCCCGCCAAAATCCAAAAGCCGGCAACAGCGTTAACCGAATCTTTCGGAAGCGCGATTGTCGGCCAGATATCGGGATAAGCCGCATTGCCGCTGCCTTCGGGCACGGCTCACAAGAAAACGGTGACCGTCTCCGCAGTCGCAGACGGTCACGCGTATGGTGCCTTACCGCGGGCAGTCGTCCACATATTCGCGGCCATAGCGGTCGCGGTAGTAGCATTTGCCCGGCTGGTTTTCGACAGCACGACCGACGAGCGCGCCCGCGCCCGCGCCGATGGCGCCGCCGAGAAGCGCGCCGCCGAGGCCGCCGCCGTCAATGGCCGTGCCGATCAGCGCGCCGCTGCCGGCGCCGATGGCTGCGCCTTCCTGCGTGGGGGTGCAGGCCGTGGCCGCAACCGAAAACACACTGATCAGAAGTCCTGCGATTACTTTGTTCATGATTCCCTCATCACCATTTGGTCGCGCTACGACCGGACGCTCCCCCGGGGTGCCGTGCCCGCCGCCGCTCTCCTTGTCGCGACCGTTCGACCGGCCGCTTCTGAAAATACATATCCGAATAGCGCCGATGCGGGAAGCGAAAAAGCGCCTTTCCGCCGCCGCCGGATATTTCCGGGGTAGCGGATTAATGTGTCGGTGCAGGGATTTGTTCCCGCCGCCGGAGCGAATATCAGAAGCCTGCCGGATAATGTCGATCACTTGACCTTGATCAAGATTTGCCCCGAACGGTTGCGTGTAGAAGCAGTTTGGAATAATTCAAACGAAGGGCCTATTGCCGCACCCGGGTCAATTCCGGGGCTTTGCGGCTTGACGTTGCGCAAACTTCGTCAAATCCTTGCGGAAAACAAAACGGCCTGTCGGTGGAGCACTTGAGCGATGGATTTCGAAGCATTTTTCAAAAGCGAACTTGCGGGACTGCATGAAGAGGGCCGTTACCGCGTCTTCGCGGAACTGAAACGGCATCGCGGTGAATTCCCCCGTGCGTCCCGCTTCAAGGACGGCGCAGCCTCGCCGGTCACGGTCTGGTGTTCGAACGACTATCTCGGCATGGGCCAGTGTCCCACCGTGATCGCCGCCATGCAGGAGGCGATCGAGGCTTGCGGGGCAGGGGCCGGCGGCACCCGCAATATTTCCGGCACCAACTATTACCATGTGAAGCTCGAGGAAGAACTCGCGGACCTGCACGGCAAGGAAGCGGCGCTCATCTTCACCTCCGGCTATGTGTCCAACTGGGCGACGCTCGGCACGCTCGGCCAGAAGATCCCCGGCCTCATCATCTTCTCGGACGCGCTCAACCACGCCTCGATGATCGAGGGCATCCGCCACGGCAAGAGCGCCCGCGTCATCTTCAAGCACAACGACCTCAACGATCTGGAGGCCAAGCTGAAGGCGGCCGATCCGGACGCGCCGAAGCTGATCGCCTTCGAATCGGTCTACTCGATGGACGGCGACATCGCGCCGATCAGGGAAATCTGCGATCTCGCCGACAAATACGGCGCGATGACCTATCTGGACGAGGTTCACGCCGTCGGCATGTACGGTCCGCGCGGCGGCGGCGTTGCCGAGCGCGAGGGCCTGATGGACCGTCTGACGATCATCGAAGGCACGCTCGGCAAGGCCTATGGCGTCATGGGCGGTTATATCGCCGGCTCGCAGGCCGTCGTCGATTTCGTCCGTTCCTTCGCCTCCGGTTTCATCTTCACCACCGCGTTGCCGCCGTCGCTGGCTGCGGGCGCGGTCGCCTCCATCCGCCACCTGAAGGTCAGCCAGATCGAGCGCGAACGTCACCGCGAACGCGTCGCCACGCTCCGTCGCAAGCTTGATGCGCAGGGCATCCCGCATATGGAAAACAACAGCCATATTGTGCCGGTGATGGTGGGCGATGCCTCGAAATGCAAATGGATTTCCGACATCCTGCTCGATGATTTCGGCATCTATGTGCAGCCGATCAACTATCCGACCGTGCCGCGCAAGACCGAGCGCCTGCGTTTCACCCCGACGCCGCTCCATACCGATGAGGATATGGACCATCTGGTGGCGGCGCTGCATTCGCTCTGGTCGCAATGCGCGCTGGCGCGCGCCGTCGCGTAATCGCCCATCATCGGGAATTCACTTGACTTGGGCCTCGGCTTTCCGGATCAAACAGGCAATGCTGTTTCTGGTCCGGAGGGCTTCTCATGGAACTTTCGCAACGCGTTGACGCCGCAATCGACCGGGCTCTCGATGAGGCGCGCGTCGTCGGGACCGTCGTCATGGTCTGGCGCGATGGCCAGCCGGTCTATGAGCGCGCGGCTGGCTTTGCCGATCGCGAGGCCGGCAAACCCGTTTCCGCCGACACGATCTTCCGCTACGCCTCCGTCACCAAACCCTTTGTCGCCGCCGCCGCTCTGGCGATGATCGATGCCGGGAAACTGTCGCTCGACGATCATGTCAGCGACCGCCTGCCGTGGTTCCACCCCCCGGGCCCCGACGGCCGGCAGGCCGAGATCACCATCCGTCAGCTTCTGACGCATACGGCCGGGCTCACCTATCGCCCCGGCGCAGGCATTCTCTCGGTTCATGATCCGATCACGGTTGGCATCGAGAATACCGAGCTGACGCTCGAGGACAATTTCTCCCGCCACAACACCGTTCCACTGGCCTACAAGCCCGGAACCGCCTGGGAGTACTCGATCGCGATTGACATTCTCGGCGCCGTGCTTGCGGAAGTGGAGGGCAGCTCGGTCGAGGAAGCGCTGAACCGGTATGTTCTACGGCCGCTCGGCATTTCCGACACCACCTTCTGCGTGACGGACCGCGATCGCGTTGCCGTGCCCTATTTCAATGCCGACCCCGTTCCCCAGCCCATGGGCGAGCCGCAACGCGTTGCCTTTGCGCCCGACCGGATCTACACCTTTTCGCCGGCGCGGATCTTCAACCCCCGCGCCTTCCAGGGCGGCGGCGGCGGCATGGCGGGAACCGCGGGCGACGTGATCCGGCTTCTCGAGATGGTTCGCAAGGGCGGCGACGGCGTGCTGAAGCCGGAGACGGCGGCAGCCGCGATCCGCAACCAGATTGGCGACCTCAATGTGCGTCCGGGCGTGAAATTCGGCTTCATCGGCGCCGTTACCGAAGATGCCGCGCTCGACAATTCGCCCCTGCCGAATGGCGCGGTTTCCTGGGGCGGGGTCTATGGCAATCGCTGGTGCTTTGATCCGGAAACCGGCACGGTTGCCGTCGCCATGACCAACACGGCGCCGGAGGGTTGCGACGGCGCATTCCCCTTCGATGTCTGGCGGGCGGTCTTCGGCGGCTGATCCGCCGGCGGCATTCGGGCGTAGTTCCTTCCGAAAAGGGAGAGACAGATGCCAGGAACTGACATGACCAGCCTCGCCGAGGGCTATCGCGCGCTCGTCATCGGCGCCTCAGGCGGCATCGGCAGCGCCTTTTGCACGGCGATCGAGGCGGATCCGCGCTGCGGCGGCCTTGAAGCGCTGTCGCGGCGCGCGGACGGGCTGGAGATCGCCGACGAGGCGTCCGTGGCCGAGGCGGCGCAGCGCTTTTCCGGTCAGTCGTTCGACCTCATTGTCTGCGCCACAGGCGCGCTGCATATTGATGGCGTCGGCGCGGAAAAGACCATCAGGGCGCTCGATGCCGAGGTCATGGCACGGCAGTTTTCCGTCAACGCCATCGGTCCGGCGCTTTTGCTCAAACACTTTCTGCCGCTGATGACACGTGACCGGAGGGCCATCTTTGCCTGCCTTTCCGCGCGCGTCGGCTCGATCGGCGACAACCATATCGGCGGCTGGATGTCCTACCGTGCATCGAAAGCCGCGCTGAACCAGATCCTGCGCACCGCCGCAATCGAGGCGCGGCGGAAAAATCCGCTTCTGTCGATTGCCGCCCTTCATCCGGGGACGGTGGCGACGCCGCTTTCCGAACCCTATGCCGGCAGCAATCGACGGGTCGCGGCTGAAGAGGCCGCCGGAAACATGCTCTCGGCGCTGAACGGAATCGCCGAGGGAGAGACCGGGATATTCCTCGCCTATGACGGCAGCCGCATCGAATGGTAGGGGTTATGACCTGACAAGGCCTGCGGCCCTGCGGCGGGCCTCCGCATCGGCAGCGTAGATGTCGTCGATACCGGCGGCGGCGGGCAGATGCGTGAGGCTGTCCATGACGGCTTCCGTGATCTCCGCCATCTCCAGAAAGCCGCAGCGCCCGTCGATGAAGGCTTCCAGCGCCACTTCCTTCGCGCCGTTCAGCACCGCACCCTGGAGCCCGCCGCGCGCCATGGCAACCCGCGCCAGGCGAAGGGCGGGAAAGCGAGTTTCGTCCGGGGCCTCGAAATCGAGCCGCGCAAGCCTGGCGAAATCGAGCCTTTCGACCGAAAGCGCCGGACGGTTCGGATAAGAAAGCGCATAGCCGATCGCCGTGCGCATGTCCGGCGCGCCGAGCTGGGCCAGAACCGAGCCATCGGCATAGCCGACCATGGAATGGATGATCGATTGCGGATGGACGATCACCTCCACCTGTTCCGGTCTCAGCGCGAAGAGATGCATGGCCTCGATCATTTCCAGCGCCTTGTTGAACATCGAGGCGCTGTCGATCGAGATTTTCAGACCCATCGACCAGTTGGGATGGGCGCGCGCCGTCGCCGCATCGACATGGCGCATTTCCTCAAGGCTCTTTGTGCGGAACGGGCCGCCGGACGCGGTGATGATCACCCGTTCCAGCGCCCGGCGCTGGTTTTCCTCGAACACCTGAAACACGGCGGAATGCTCACTGTCGACAGGCACCATCGTGCCGCCGCCCGCGGCAATCGCCTCCATGAACAGCGGACCGGCGGAAACGAGGCATTCCTTGTTGGCAAGGGCAATGTCGGCGCCGGCCTTCGCGGCCTCCAGCGTCGGCTTCAACCCCGCCGTGCCGACGATTGCCGCCATGACCATGTCATTGTCCATGCGCGCGGCTTCAGACAGTCCGCTTGTCCCGGCGGCAGGCGTGACGCCCGATCCGGACAAGGCTTCCTTCAGCGCCTTGTAGCGGCTCTCGTCGGCGGTAACGGCCATGCGCGCGCCGTGATCGATGGCCTTTTTCGCCAAAGCCTCGACATTGGCATTGCCGGTAACCGCGGTCAGTTCGAAACTGTCGCGCCCGCCGAGCTGTTCGATCACGTCGAGCGTGTTGAGCCCGATCGACCCGGTCGCGCCGAAAATGGCGATGCGTCGCGTAGACATGCGTTTTATGCCGTTTCCTCGTTATTTCTGAACTAGCCTCTAACGGTTTTTCATCGCCGGCGACAGGGAAAAGAACATGTTTCGCCCGATCCCGAACTTGGCGTGGCAAAGGGGTTGGCACTGGAAATGAGCGGCCCGAGGGACTATCAAGTGGTACGGACTTTCGCGAGCGGCCTGCCGTTCGCCCGGAAAATGAGCAAGGGAGCGCGAAATGGCTGATAACATAAGGCGCATCGGGGTTGTCGGCGCCGGCGCCATGGGCTGTGGTGTCGCCCATGTCTGCGCGGTCGCCGGTTATGACGTGCACCTGATCGACAGCGAGCGTGAGCAGATCGAGCGCGCGCTGGCGACGATCAACGGCAATCTCGCCCGCCAGGTCAACTCCGGAAAGATCACGGACGAGGATCGCAAGAAGGCACTGGCGCTGATCAGCGGCTCGACGGACCTGCAGGACCTCGCCTCCGTCGACATGGCGATCGAGGCGATCACCGAGGATGAGGCGGCCAAGCGCGCGCTCTACGCGAAAATCTGCCCGATCCTGAAGCCGGAAGCCCTGCTGGCGACCAATACATCGGCCTTTTCCATTACCCGTCTTGCGGCCGCGACCGACCGGCCGGAACGCTTCATGGGCGTGCATTTCATGAACCCGGTTCCGGTGATGGAACTGGTCGAGCTGGTGCGCGGCATTGCCACCGAGGAGGTGACGTTCGAAACGGCGAAGGAATTCGTCCGTTCGCTCGGCAAGACGCCGACGGTCTCGGAGGATTTCCCGGCGTTCATCGTCAATCGCATTCTCCTGCCGATGATCAATGAGGCGATCTATGTGCTCTATGAGGGGGTCGGTTCGGTGGACGCGATCGACGTCGCCATGAAGCTCGGCGCGCGTCACCCGATGGGACCGCTGGAACTTGCCGATTTCATCGGCCTCGACACCTGCCTTGCCGGCATGCAGCTGCTGCATGAAGGGTTGGCCGACAACAAGTACCGGCCGTGCCCGCTGCTCGTCAAATATGTCGATGCCGGCTGGCTCGGCCGCAAATCGGGCCGGGGCTTCTACGACTATCGCGGCGAGGAACCCGTGCCGACGCGGTGATCCGTCGCCTTTTCGAGGCCTGAGGCGGGCGCGCAGCAATCCCTGTCGCCGGAAAGCTCTTGAAGGATAGGGCAGTCCGGGCGATGGTCGCCGTGGCAGGTTTCGGCGAGGTGCTGCAGCGTCGCCTTCAGGCTCGCGAGCCTCTCGAGCTTGGCGTCGATCTCGGTGATCTTGGAAAGCGCCAGCGCCTTCACCTCGGCGCTTTCGCGGGCGTCGTCGTCATAAAGAGACAGCAGCAGCCGGCATTCTTCGACAGAGAAGCCGAGGTCGCGCGAGCGGTGGATGAAGTTCAGCCGGTGCACATGGTTGCCGGAATAATCCCGGTATCCATTGGGCGCACGGTCGGCGACGACAAGGCCGATTTCCTCGTAGTAACGGATCGTCTTGGGCGGCAGGCCCGATTGCCGTGCGGCTTCGCCGATATTCATCAGCTCTCTCCTGCTCTCTGTTTTCCATAATCTGATGCTGCCATCAGGATTCTTCAAGCCTCGCGATATTGCTCCCGACCGCGATGCCATGGCATGAACAGCCTCCCTGCGGAAAACGGAGAATGGATCATGGACGTCACCGGTGGCTGTTTTTGCGGCAATGTGCGCTTTTCGGCAAGCATCGATCCCGAGGCCGTCGTTGTCTGCCACTGCAACCAGTGCCAGCGGCTTTCCGGCTCGCCCTATCGGGTCTCTGTCCTTGTCGCGGGCGAGGATGTCGAGGTCCTCAGCGGCGTCCTGAGGGAGTACTGGAAGATGGCCGAGAGCGGCGCCAAGCGCGCGCAGGCCTTTTGCGAAACCTGCGGCGGGCCGGTCTTTTCCCATGGGGAGGGAGAGGCCGCCGGAGAATTCGCGCTGCGCTGGGGCCTGATCGACCAGCGCGCCGACCTGCCGCCGAAACGGCAGATCTGGTGCGAGGAGGCGGCCCCGTGGGTCAATGAGATTGCCAACCTGCCGGGCGCGGCGCGGGAGTAGCCTCACCCTTTTTCCAGCGCGGTTCGCACCATCGCAGAAAGATCCTCGTCGCCGTGGCCGTCCGCGATGCAGGTCCGGTAGCTCTCGACTGCGGCATTGATGGCGGGCGTGTCGATGCCGAAGCTTTTGGCCACTTCGGCGAAAAGCGTCGCGTCCTTGAGTGCGCCTTTTGCCGGAAAACCGATGCTCTTGTCCTCGCCCAGAATGCGCGGCGCGCGGAATTTGAGCGCCGGCGAGCCGCCGGGACTGGTCAACAGCACGTCGAGCATGGTCTCGACCGAAAGACCGGCCTTCTTGCCGGTGAGGAGCGCTTCCTTCAGCACTTCCCAGTAGCCGCAGAGCATCATGTTATTGACGATCTTGGCGGCAGCGCCCGCGCCGAGCGCGCCGGTATGGTGGATGCGGTCGGAAAGCGCTTCGGCGACCGGGAGATAGCGCTTGAAATCGATCGTGGCGCCGCCGACATAGACGCCCGCCGTGCCTTCGCGCACGAGTTCCGGGCCGCCGGAGATCGGCGCGTCGATGGCGCTGCCGCCCTTGGCCTTGATCTTTTCCGAAAAGCGCCGCAGCGTGTCCGGCCGCACCGTCGATGTCTCGACCACGAGCTTGCCCGGCAGCGAGGTTTCGACAAGCTTCGACAGCACCGAGTCCACCGCTCCGTCATTGATCAGGGAGGTGATGATGATGTCGGACTTGAAGGCGAGCGAGGCGAGGTTGAGGGCGATCTCGGCGCGGTTCCTGTCGGCGAATTCATCCGTCACGCCGCCGCGCGACCACAAGACGAGGCGAAACCCTCTTGCCGCAAGACGGTCGGCGATCGCGCTTCCCATCCGCCCGATGCCGCAAATGCCGATGACTTCCTTCTCGCTCATCGCCTCACGCCGCCTTTGCCTGGTGATATTCCTTGATCGCGATCATCCTGATCTCCGGCGCGCGTTCGCTCTCATAGTTCAGCGAGAAACCGTCCTGCGCCAGAAACACCGGATCGCCGTCGAGGTCGCGGGCGATGTCGCCGCGATGCGAGGAGACGAATTTCTCAAGGTCTGCGGGCTTTTCCGCCGAAATCCAGCGGCAAATCGAAAACCGTGCCATCTCGAAGGAGACCGGCAGGCCGTATTCCGCCTTCAGCCGCTCCTTCAGGACGTCGAGCTGCAGCGCGCCGACCACGCCGACGATCGCCGGCGAGCCGTCTTCCGGGGTGAAGAGCTGCACCACGCCTTCCTCGGCCATCTGCTGCAGGGCCTCCTTCAGCTTCTTCGCCTTCATCGCGTCTTCAAGCCTGACGCGGCGGAGAATTTCCGGCGCGAAATTCGGGACGCCCTGGAAAACGAGCTGTTCGCCGTCGGTCAGCGTATCGCCGATCCTGAGCGCGCCGTGGTTCGGGATGCCGACCACATCGCCGGCATAGGCCGTGTCGGCAAGCTGGCGCTGCGAGGCGAAGAAGAATTGCGGCGCCGTCAGCCCCATCTGCTTGCCGGTGCGCGAAAGCCGCGCCTTCATGCCGCGTTTCAGTTCGCCCGAACAGACGCGCACGAAAGCGATGCGGTCGCGGTGGTTGGGGTCCATGTTCGCCTGGATCTTGAAGACGAAGGCGCTCATCTTCGGGTCGGTGGCTTCCACGGTGCGCACATCGGCGACCTGCGCGCGCGGCGGCGGTCCGAATTCGGACAGCGCGTGGATGAGGTCGCGCACGCCGTTGTTTCTCAGCGCCGAGCCGAAATAGACCGGCGTCATATGGCCCTCGAGGAAAGCCTCGCGCGAAAACGCCGGATAGCCGTCAATGGCGAGCTCGGCCATCTCCGCCCAGTCTTCGCGCTCATGCTCGGGCAGTCTTTCGGCGACCACTTCCGGGCCGTTGACCTTGGTCAGCTCCCGCTCGCTGTCGCCGTAACGCACCGCGCTGTCGCGCAGGTGGTAGGTGCCGACGAAGCTCTTGCCCTGGCCGATCGGCCAGGTCATAGGCACGGGATCAAGCGCCAGCTTTTCCGCCACTTCGTCGATAATCTCGAACGTATCGCGGGCCTCGCGGTCCATCTTGTTGACGAAGGTGATGATCGGAATGTCGCGCATGCGGCAGACTTCGAAGAGCTTCAGCGTGCGCGGCTCGATGCCCTTGGCCGCGTCGATGACCATGATGGCCGCATCCACCGCCGTCAGGGTGCGATAGGTATCGTCCGCAAAGTCCTCGTGGCCGGGCGTGTCGAGCAGGTTGAAGACCGTGTCCTCATACTCGAACGTCATCACCGAGGTGACCACCGAAATGCCGCGTTCGCGCTCGATCTTCATCCAGTCGGACCGCGTCTGGATGCGGTCCTTCTTGGCCTTCACCTCGCCGGCAAGCTGAATGGCGCCGCCGAACAGCAGCAGCTTTTCAGTGAGCGTGGTTTTACCGGCGTCCGGGTGCGAGATGATCGCGAAGGTTCGGCGGCGGGCAACCGCCTCGGCAAGCGTTTCGGGCATCGATGCAATATCCTGTTGATGGGGGCCTATCTAGCGATTTGAGGGCCAAGATGCAATTGACCTGTTTGTGAGGCATGGCAAGGATGCGGGCGAGATAATTGCGATGCGCGAGACGCAAAATCGCAAACGGATTTGGGAGGCTGCCTCTCCGTCCTCTCTGGCGTCATCCTCGGGCTTGACCCGAGGATCCAAGCACATCTCCACGCGACGGGCGTGTCGCGGCCCGGCTTTTGATGCAAGCCGCAGGTTCCGCTCGCGACAAAGGTGGTTGGATGCTCGGGTCAAGCCCGAGCATGACGGAGGAGAGGAGAGACGGGCCAAAAACACGATGGAAAAGAAAGCAAAATGACACTGAAGCTGAAACGCCTGGAACACGCAGAAGGCATCGCGCCGCCGGCCTATGAGACGACGGGGTCCGCCGGCATGGATATCCGCGCCGCCGTGCCAGAGGCCGAGCCGCTGGTGCTCAAGCCCGGCGCCCGCGCGCTGGTGCCGACCGGCTTCATCTTCCAAATTCCGGACGGTTTCGAAGCACAGGTCCGCCCGCGCTCCGGCCTCGCCTTCAAGCACGGCATCACCTGCCTCAACACGCCCGGCACCATCGACAGCGACTATCGCGGCGAGGTGAAGGTGTTGCTGGTCAATCTCGGGACCGAGGATTTTGCCATCGAGCGCGGCATGCGCATCGCCCAGGTCATCATCGCGCCGGTGACGCAGATGCCGGTGACCGTGGTTGACGACCTGACCGAGACGGCGCGCGGGGCAGGCGGCTTCGGCTCGACGGGCGTGTGATGTCCGTCGCTCACGGCGCGGCGGCAATCAGCGCCGCGCCTCCAACACCATGCGAGCGGCAAGGCCTGCGAGGACGGTTCCCATCAGATAGCGCTGGATGCGCGACCAGAGCGGCCGGTTTGCCAGAAAGACGGCAATGGCGCCTGCGCCAAGCACGATCAGCGTGTTCACCGCAAGGCTGACGGCGATCTGCGCAAAGCCCAGCACAAGCGTCTGCATCAGGATATGCCCGCGTTCAGGGTCGATGAACTGTGGCAGCAGTGAAAGGTAAAGCACCGCCGATTTCGGGTTCAGGAGATTGGTGGCCAGCCCCATGACGAAGAGTTTGCGGATGCTGTCCGATGGAAGCCTGCGCACGGCAAAGGCCGGCTGAGCGCCGGGCCTGACCGCGTTCCAGGCGAGGTAGAGCAGGTAGCAGGCCCCCAGGAACCGGATGGTGTCATAAGCGAAAGGGACTGCCATCAGCAGAACCGTCAGGCCAAACGCCGCCGAGAGCATGTAGATGACGAAGCCGAGCCCGACACCGGCAAGCGAGACCAGTCCGGCCGCGGGACCCTGACAGATCGATCGCGAAATCAGGTAGATCATGTTGGGCCCCGGCGTCATCACCATCGCAAGGGCGATGAACATGAAGGCCAGAAGGTGGTGTGGTTCGGGCATGGCGGCTTCCTCGCAATGCTTCCGTTTGTAGCGGGAAGCGTCGGGATAGCAAGACCGGCAACGCGGGATGCAGGGCCTCATTTGCGGTTTTCGTTTCTCGGCCAATGCGCTAGTCTCTCGCGTGCAAGGACGGTGAGCCTGCAATCTTTCGTTTTTGGGAGGCTTGCCCATGGATATGATGGAAGCGTTTCAGCGTGTCGGGCTGGCGCTCGCGATCGGGCTTCTGGTGGGGATCGAGCGCGGCTGGCAGGAGCGCGAGATGGCCGATGGCGAACGCGCCGCCGGTATCCGCACTTTTGCGCTGGTTGGCCTGCTCGGCGGGCTTGCCGGTTATCTTGGTTCCGTTTCGGGGCCGGTCTTGCCCGCGGCATTCGGCCTCGGTCTGATGGCGGCTTTTATCGTTTTCTCCTATAGCGCCGCCACGCCGCGCAATGACTTTTCCGTCACCGGCGTGATCGCGGCGCTCGTGGTCTTTGCCCTCGGCATCGTCTCGGCGACGGGCGATATGCGCCTGGCGGCCGCCGGCGGGGTGGTGACCACGGTGTTGCTTGCGGCACGACACAGTCTCCACGGCTTTCTCAAGACCATGACCTGGGTGGAACTGCGATCGGCGCTGGTGCTTCTCACCATGAGCTTCGTTGCCCTGCCGCTCCTGCCGAACCGGGCGATCGATCCCTGGGGCGGCTTCAATCCCTTCACCGTCTGGCTGATGACGATCATGATCGCCGCGCTTTCCTATGCCGGCTATGTGGCGATGCGGGTCGCCGGCCCGGAACGGGGCATCCTGTTTGCGGGCGCCACCGGCGGGATCGTCTCGTCGACGGCGACGACGCTCTCCTTTGCCCATATCTCCACCGCCGAAGCCGCGCTATCGCGCCAGCTGGCAGGGGCAGCGTCGATTGCCGGCGGGCTGTCGCTGGTGCGCTGTTTCATCATCGGCTCGGCCGTAGCGCCCTCTCTGATCGTGCCGCTTGCCGCAGCGCTGGCACCAGGCCTCCTCGTCTTCGTCGCGGCGAGCCTGATCCTGATCGGGCGCAATCGCGCGGTTGACGCCAAGGCCGGGATAGAGCTTTCCAACCCGTTCGAACTCGGCGCGGTGCTGCGCTTCGGCGCGCTGCTCGGCGCTGTCGGCTTCATCGCCAGGGTGCTGGTGCATTTTCTCGGGCCGGACAGCATCACTGTGATTGCCCTCGTCTCCGGCATTCCCGATCTCGACGCCATCACGCTGTCCACCGCCCACATGGCCGGCAATGCGCTCCCGGTTCAGACGGCCGCCTTTGCCGTTCTGATCGCGGCTGCCTCAAACCTCATCACCAAGGTGGTGCTCGCCCTTGGAAGCGGCACGCGCGTCTATGGCCGCCTCTTGGGGCTGGTCACGCTTGCGGTGATGGTCGTCGGCGGGGCCGGTTTCTGGCTGTTTGTCAATTTCGCGGGGTAGAGGCCGACGAAACGGCGATGCCGGGAATGGGATTTCCTGAAATCTCTCAAGGTTGGAATGACATTCCTGAACCGGGCTGCGGATCGCTGTTTCGTGCCTCGAATTTTCCTTTGCCGGACCCTACCTAGAAGTTAACTCATTCAGGGAGCAACCACCATGGAACAGAACGGCAAACCCGGACGCGGGAAGGTATATTCCTCTATTCTCGACACGATCGGTGACACGCCGATCGTCCGTCTCGACAAGCTGGCGAAGGAGAAGGGCGTGAAGGCCAATCTTCTGGCCAAGCTCGAATTCTTCAATCCGATCTCCTCGGTCAAGGACCGTATCGGCTTCGCCATGATCGACGCGCTGGAAAAGGCCGGCAAGATCACGCCCGGCAAGTCCGTGCTGATCGAGCCGACGTCCGGCAATACCGGCATCGCGCTCGCCTTCGCGGCCGCTGCCAAGGGCTACCGCCTGATCCTCACCATGCCGGAATCGATGTCGATCGAGCGCCGCAAAATGGTGGCGCTGCTCGGCGCCGAACTGGTGCTGACCGAACCGCCGAAGGGCATGAAAGGTGCCGTCGCCAAGGCCGAGGAACTGGCCGCCGAGATCGAGAACGCCGTCATTCCACAGCAGTTCGAGAACCCGGCCAATCCGGACATTCACCGCAAGACGACGGCGGAGGAAATCTGGAACGACACGGACGGCGCTGTCGATTTCTTCGTCTCCGGCATCGGCACGGGCGGCACGATCACCGGCGTCGGCCAGGTGCTGAAGCAGAAGAAGCCCGAGGTGAAGGTCGTGGCCGTCGAGCCGGCCGCCTCTCCGGTGCTCTCCGGCGGTTCGCCGTCGCCGCACAAGATCCAGGGCATCGGCGCCGGCTTCGTGCCGGGCGTGCTCGATACCTCGGTCTATGACGAGATCGTTCAGGTCGAAAACGACGATGCCTTCGCGCTTGCCCGCGAAGTGGCCCGCGTCGAGGGTCTGCCCGTCGGCATCTCCTCCGGCGCCGCGCTGAAGGCCGCGATCGAAGTCGGTTCGCGTCCGGAAAACGAAGGCAAGAACATCGTCATCATCATCCCGTCCTTTGCCGAGCGCTATCTCTCGACAGCGCTGTTTGAAGGGCTTGGGGCGTAAGGAAGCTTCTGTTTTGATGGAAGGCGCGTGGCGAGATCTGCGCGCCTTTTTCTATGCAGAGTGAGTGTATTGCCCGCTCTTCGCCCGCTTCCCCTGCCTGAGTAAAAGTCGATGGTGGCTGGTTTTGCTCCGAATACTCTCTCCCGCTGGCGGGAGAGATGCCCCGAAAGGGGCAGTGAGGGTGAAGCAGCGTCTCTAATCGCAAGGGCATCCGAGGGGATAGACTCCCCCCTCACTGTCGCTTTCGCGACATCTCTCCCCTCCGGGGCGAGAAGACTGGGGGCTATGCGGTGGATGCTGCCCAAGGAAGGCAGAGTCGTGCCGGCTTCTCGACTGAGGCTGCTCGCTTACATATCATGCAGCACATAGGCTGCCTTTACCGCGGCGGAGGCGCGGTTTTCGACGCCGAGTTTTACGTAGATCGTTTCCAGATGCTTGTTCACCGTACGCGTCGAAAGGCCGAGAATGTCGGCGATGTCGCGATTGGTCTTGCCCTTGGCGATCCACAGCAGCACTTCGGATTCACGCATTGTCAGGGGAAAGTGCTTTCTCAGCGTCTCGTCGTCGCTGACCGGATTGGCGGGGGTGACGCGGAACAGGTATTCGTCCGCGCCGGTCTTTTCCAGGAATGTGAGCTGGAACAGTGTCTTGCCGTTTGCGCTGATCGGCAGCATCGGCTGGCTGCCGGGGGCTGCTTCCGCATTGCCTTCCGCAAGCCAGGCGGCGATCCGTCTGCCGACGATCTTCATGTCCGGCGAACCGCCGGCTGCCTCGCCGATCAGCCTGCCGGCCTGAGGCGTCATCCAGCGCGGCATGCCGTCCGGTCCCGCGGCAAGCAGATGGCGGCCGGTTGCGTCGAGCGCCACGCGCGCGCTCTGGGCCGATCGGGCATTGGCGAGATGGACGCGGATGCGGGCCCTCAGTTCATCGATATTGATTGGCTTGGTCAGGTAATCGACGCCACCCGATTCCAGCGCGTGGACAATGTGCTCGGTCTCCGAAAGACCGGTCATGAAGATGACGGGGCTTTCGGCTGCCGGTCCCGTTTTCAGCCGCCGGCAGGCCTCGAACCCGTCCATCTTCGGCATCACCGCGTCCATCAGCACGATATCGGGCGTGATACGCGCGACGATGCTGACCGCGCTTTCGCCCGAGGTTGCGATCAGAACGGAATAACCGCTGTCTTCCAGCGCCTCGGTCAGGAAGCTCAGCGCCTCTGGACTGTCGTCCACCAGAAGTACGATTTCCTGTGCGGCGTTCTCAGCCATCTTGCGCGGTATCCTTCCCGGCGGCGCCGGACTTGAGCCTGTTCAGATAGGCGACGAGGCCGTCCAGGTCGAAACGGGCGACAAAGACGGAGGCCTCGGTCGCGAAAGACCGGTAGCCGTCTTCCGCCGAAAGCAATGCCAGCTTTTCCCGGACGCCACGGTGATAGCCGATCTCGGCGAGCCGGATCAATTCATCAAGCTGCGAATCCGGCGGCGTTTGCAAGACGTCAGGTATTTCGGGCGCGGCGCTCGTGCTTTCGTCCGGCGTTTCCCGCCAGGTGAGGCCGAGATGCAGCGCCAAAACGTCGCGCAGGCGCTTGAGATTGAGGGGCTTCGACAGCGTGTCGTTATGGCTGTCATCCCCATGGCCGATGATGGCGTCGTCGCCGATATTGGCCGAGAGCATTACGATGGGTTTCGTCATACCGGCATCGCGCAGGCGGGTGGCAAGCTGCCAGCCATTCATCCCCGGCATTCGGATGTCGAGCAGGAAGATGTCCGGCGTCGTGTCTTCGAGCAGGCCGAATACCGTCTCTCCGTCTTTGGCGAGCATGACGTCGAAGCCGAGCGGCAGGAGAATGTCGCGCATCATCGCGCGATGATCGGCATTGTCGTCAACGACCATGATTGTGCGGCGCGGCCCGTCATAGCCCGCAGCGACGGCGGTGGCACCGGCCGCGCGCGGCGGCTGCGGCCGGTCGATGGAGGCGAGCATGAGGCGTACGGTAAAGCGCGTGCCCGAGCCCTCCCGGCTTTCCACCTCGATTTCGCCGCCGAGCGTGTTGACCAGAAGCCGCGTGATGGTGAGGCCGAGGCCGAGCCCCGGCTTTTCCCTGCCGCCGCCGCGCTCGAACGGTTCATAGATGCGCGAAAGATCCTTCTCGGCGATGCCGCTGCCCGTGTCGGTGACGATAAAGGTCGCCACCTGGCTGCGATAGCGCGCCACAAGCGACACGCTGCCGGTATCGGTGAACTTCACCGCGTTGGAGAGCAGGTTGACGAGGATCTGGCGCAGGCGCTTTTCGTCGGTGCGCACATAGGCCGGCAGGTTGCGGTCGAGCGTGTGCTCGAATATCAGTCCCTTGGCCCGGGCCTGGGTCTCGAACATGTCGATGATCTGGTCGAGAAATTCGGCGAGGTTGATCTCGTTGGAGAAAACCTGAAGCCGTCCGGATTCGATCCGTGAGATGTCCAGCAGCCCGTCGATCAGGCCCGAGAGATAGTCGGCCGAGCGGCGGATCGACTTGATCGCCGGCTGTCGCGCATCGGGTATGGTCGGATCGCGCTCCAGCAGCTGTGCATAGCCGGAGACGGCGTTGAGCGGCGTTCTCAATTCATGCGAGAGGCCGACGACATAGCGGCTCTTGGCGCGGTTGGCGGCTTCGGCGCTCTCCTTCGCGGCCTGGAGCGCGGCATCGGTTTTCTCGTGGGCTGCGATTTCCTTCAAGAGCAATGTCGTCTGGCGCGAGGATTCCTCCTCCGCCACCATGCGGCTGTCATGGGCGAGCACATAAAACCAGGCGATGATGCAGGCGAGCATGGCGAAGACGAAGAACACGATCAGCGCCGTGTCATAGACCACAGAGGCCGTCTCCGGCGCTGCGCGGGCCATCTGGTAGGCGATCATCGAAAGGATCGCTCCGATGAAGGTGACCGAGAGCGCCGCCGTGATGCCGTAGCGGCCAAGCCGGGAGGAAAGCTGCTCGACCAGCCGGGCCGGCAGCAGCGCGCCGGCGACGGTCGCGATCTGCGTGTTGAGCCGGGCTCTGGGTTTGCACAGGTCATGGCAGCGGCTGTCGAGCGAACAGCAGAGCGAGCAGATCGGTCCTGCATAGGCCGGGCACCAGGCCATGTCCTCCGGCTCGAAGGGATGTTCGCAGATCGAGCAGGTGATCGCTGTCTTCGACTGCCAGCCCCGGCGCTGCCTGCGCGCCAGATAATAGCGCCCGCCCGTGCCCCAGGCGATCAGCGGCGAAGCGATGAGGGCGACGACGAGCGCGATGAAGGGGGCGAAGGAAACGGCGAGCGCGCCGAACAACCCGAAATGGGCTACAAGTGCGACGAGGCAGGAAAGCGCCATCGCGCCGAGGCCGACGGGGTTGATATCGTAGAGATGCGCGCGCTTGAATTCGATCCCCGGCGGAGACAGGCCGAGCGGCTTGTTGATGAAGAGGTCGGCGGAGATGGTCGACAGCCACGCCATGGCGACGATCGAGAACACGCTGAGCGAGGCTTCCAGAAGCCGGTAGATGCCGAGCTGCATCAGGAGCAGCGCGATCGCCACGTTGAAGACCAGCCAGACGACGCGGCCGGGATGGCTGTGGGTGAGGCGGGAGAAGAAGTTCGACCAGGCGAGTGAGCCCGCATAGGCGTTCATGACATTGATCTTCAGTTGCGAGACCACGACGAAGGCGGCCATCAGCAGAAGCGCGGCGGTCTCATTCGGGATCATGTAGCCGAAGGCGGTCAGGTACATATGCGCCGGGTCGGCCGCCGCCGTTGCCGGCATGCCGGTGGAAAGCGCCAGCACGGCCAGGAACGAGCCGGCCATCAGCTTCGGCACGCCGACGACGACCCAGCCGGGGCCAGCGAGGAAGATCGCCAGCCGATGGCGGAACTTGCGCTTGCCCGTTGCCGGCAGGAAGCGCAGGAAGTCGACCTGCTCGCCGATCTGCGGCATCAGCGCGAAGATGACGCCGGCTGCCGCTGCAAAGCCGGCCAGCGTGAACGGCGCGGCTGAACCGGGGGCGGCACTTTCCGCCCGTATGCCGCCAAAGGCGCGCCACAGCTCGAACTTTTCGAAGTCCATGAAGGCGATGAAGATGAAGGGCAGGATGTTGAGGATGATCCAGAAGGGCTGCGTGATCAGCTGGAAGCGCGAGATCATCTGCACGCCGTAGGTCACGAGCGGGATCACCAGCACGGCCGAGATGATGTAGCTGATCCACAGCGGAATGCCGAAGGCGAGCTCCAGCGCCCCCGACATGATCGATGCTTCGATGGCAAACAGGATGAAGGTGAAGCTCGCATAGATCAGCGAGGTCACCGTCGAGCCGATATAGCCGAATGAGGCGCCGCGCGTCAGAAGATCGATGTCGACGCCGTGGCGGATCGCATATCTGGCGATCGGAAGGCCGGCGAGCAGCATGACGGCGGAGGCGACGATGGCGGCGAAGAAGGCGTTGGTCGTGCCGTAGGACAGCGTGATCGTGCCGCCGATGGCTTCCAGCGCCAGGAAGGAGATCGCGCCGATGGCCGTCTGCGATATGCGGCTTGAGGAAAACCGGCGCGCGCTCTTGGCGGTGAAGCGCAACGCATAGTCCTCAAGCGTCTGGTTGGCGACCCAGCGGTTATATTCGCGCCGGACGGGAATGATGCGTTGGCGTGGTGTCATGGAGCGTGTGCGGTGGCGGCCCTTGAAAAGAAACTTGGCTTTTTCGAATGTTCAGGCAATGGCTTTCGATGGCAAGCGAAATCGCGGGCCGATTCGCGCCATTCGCCGCACTTTTTCCTTTTTCCGGGGAATGTTAGGATGAAAGCGTTCATTCGAAGCTGCAAAGCCGCAAATAGGAGAGGTTCATGACGAACACCGAAACGAAAAACAATGACGGCCAGAGCTTCGGGACCGACGGCATCGCGCCGATGGAGCGTCCGAGCGCGGTGACGCGGTTCTTCATGGGCGTCGTCAACTGGGCGGAAAAGCTCAATTTCAAGCACGCGATCTACGGCAATCCGCCCGTTTATGACAATGCAACCTTTCCCTGGTCGAAGGAGATCGAGGCGGCAGCGCCCGCCATCCGCGCCGAACTCGACAAGGTGCTGGAACGCCAGAGCGAGCTTCCGAGCTTCCAGGATATCTCCACGGACGTGAAGACGATTTCCGATGACAATCACTGGAAGACCTTCTTCCTGCTCGGCTACGGGCTGAAATCGGAACAGAACATCAAGGCCTGCCCGAAGACCTGGGAGGCGATGCAGAAGATCCCCGGGCTGACGACGGTGATGTTCTCGATCTTCGAGCCGGGAAAGCACCTGCCGGCCCATCGCGGCCCCTATAACGGCGTGCTGCGTCTTCATCTGGGCATGATCGTGCCCGAGGCCGAGCCCGATCAGCTCGCGATCCGGGTCAAGGACCAGATCTGCCACTGGGAAGAGGGCAAGGTGCTGATCTTCGACGATGCCTATGAGCACGAGGCCTGGAACCACACGGACAAGACCCGCGTCGTCCTGTTCGTCGATTTCGTCAAGCCCACGCGTTTTCCCGCCCGCTTCATCAACTGGCTCTTGATGAACATGGCGATCTTCACGCCCTTCATCCGCGAAGGTCTCGACAACCACAAGGACTGGGAAAAGAAGTTCTATGCCGAGGCCGAGGCGCTTCGGAACCGGCCATAAGGCAGCCTTGCGGGCAGTCTTCCACCCTGCCTACGTCAAATGACGTATGTGGGGTTCTCTTTCCCTCGACGATAGTTGTCGCAGGCGTTTTCTGACGGACGCCGCGATTTCCAAGCGCCTTTGAAGGCGACAATCCGTTGAGGGGAAAAACATGAATTTCAAAAAGGCAATGACCGGCGCGGCACTTCTGGCGGCGCTCACCGCTTCGACCGCAACCGGCGCGCTGGCGCAGGAAGACACGATCAAGGTCGGTATCCTGCACTCGCTCTCCGGCACGATGGCGATTTCGGAGACGACGCTGAAGGACGCCATGCTGATGCTCATCGAAGAGCAGAACGCCAAGGGCGGTCTTCTCGGCAAGCAGCTTGAGCCGGTCGTCGTCGACCCGGCCTCCGACTGGCCGCTCTTTGCCGAAAAGGCGCGCGAACTGATCGAAGGCGATGGCGTTTCGGCTGTCTTCGGCTGCTGGACGTCCGTGTCGCGTAAATCGGTTTTGCCGGTCTTCGAAGAGCTGAACAGCATCCTCTTCTACCCCGTCCAGTATGAGGGCGAGGAAAGCCAGCGCAATGTGTTCTACACCGGTGCCGCGCCGAACCAGCAGGCCATTCCGGCCGTCGACTACCTGATGGAAAATGAAGGCGTCGAGCGCTGGGTTCTCGCCGGCACCGACTATGTCTATCCGCGCACGACCAACAAGATCCTCGAAGCCTATCTGAAGGATCACGGCGTTGCCGAAGAAGACATCATGATCAACTACACGCCCTTCGGCTTCTCCGACTGGCAGACGATCGTGTCCGACATCAAGAATTTCGGCTCCGAAGGCAAGAAGACGGCCGTGGTCTCCACCATCAATGGTGACGCCAACGTGCCCTTCTACAAGGAACTCGCCAACCAGGGCATCGCCGCTTCCGATATCCCGGTCGTCGCCTTCTCCGTCGGCGAGGAAGAGCTTGCCGGTCTCGACACCGCGCCGCTCGTCGGCCATCTGGCCGCCTGGAACTACTTCCAGTCCGTCGATACCGACGCAAACTACGACTTCATCGACGCCTGGCATGCCTTCACCGGCGATGACGCGCGCGTGACCAACGACCCGATGGAAGCCCACTACATCGGCTTCAACATGTGGGTCGATGCCGTTGAAAAGGCCGGCACCACCGATCCGGATGCCGTCATCGACGCGCTTGTCGGCGTATCGGTTCCGAACCTTTCGGGCGGCTATTCGGCCATGATGCCGAACCACCACATCACCAAGCCGGTCCTGATCGGCGAGATCCAGGATGATGGCCAGTTCGACATTGTCTACGAAACGCCCGGTCTCGTCGCCGGCGATGCCTGGTCCGATTACCTGCCGGATTCGAAGAACCTGATTGCCGACTGGCGCGCGCCGATGTCGTGCGGCAACTTCAATGTCGAAACCGGCCAGTGCGGCGGTATGGCTGCCGAATAAGAACGGCAACTCGGCTCCCGGCGCGTGTTTCGCGCCGGGTGAACAGGGGGACAGTCCTTTTCGAGGCGGACTGTCAACGTTGGGGGCGCACATGTCCATTTCTTTACTACCGCGCTATTTCAGAACCTTTCTCTTATTTGCAATACTGGTACTGGCATGTGCGCCCTCGCTTTCACGGGCTGCCGATGACGTCGGATCGCTGATCGACCGGTTCTCCGAAGCCCGTAATTTCAACCAGACGGAAGACATTGTTAAGGCGCTTGCGGCCACCGGTGATCCGGCGGTTATTCCGGTCTTGAAAACGCTCGCCGATGGCGATCTCTACTACCGCGAGGATGACGGCAAGGTCTTCATGACCGCCGACGGCGAATCCCGTCGCAACCTGCTTCTGATCGACCCGCTGACCGGCGAAGAGCTTGGCGAGATGTCCAAGCGCGAACTCGAGAAGATCAAGGTCAACAACAATCTGCGCAGCGCCATCGATGCCGCCCTTGCCGGCATGACGCTGATGAGCCCCGATCCCGCGGTTCGCCTCTCGGCCGCCCGTTCCATGATGGATGCGCCGAGCGAGGACAATCTGGCGCTGATCGAAGAGGCGCTTGCGGCCGAAGAGGACGGCGAGATTGCCGCAGTCCTTGGCAAGGCCCGCGCCATCTCCATCCTGAATTCCTCCCGTCCGATCGAGGCCAAGGCCGAAGCGATCGACGACATCGCCGCGATCGGCGGTCGCGATGCGATCTCCATCCTTCTCTCGGCGCGCGGTTCGCTCGACCCGGAACTGCAGGACGAGGTCGATGCCGCCCAGGCGAAGATCGAAAAGCGCCTTGCCTTCTGGGACGCGGCGCAGAATGTCTGGTACGGGCTGTCGCTCGGCTCTGTGCTGCTTTTGGCGGCGATCGGCCTTGCCATCACCTTCGGCGTCATGGGCGTCATCAACATGGCGCATGGCGAAATGGTGATGATCGGCGCTTACTCCACCTTTATGGTGCAACAGGTGATCCGCACCTCCTATCCCGGCCTGTTCGACTGGTCGCTGGCAATTGCCCTCCCTGTTGCCTTCCTGATCACGGCCGCCGTCGGCCTCGTGATCGAACGCGGCGTCATCCGCTTCCTCTATGGCCGCCCGCTGGAAACCCTGTTGGCCACCTGGGGCGTTTCGCTGATCCTGCAGCAGGCGGTTCGCAGCATTTTCGGCCCGACAAACCGCGAGGTCGGCAATCCGTCCTGGATGTCCGGCGCCTTCGATCTCGGCGGCCTCGTCATCACCTGGTCGCGGCTCTGGATCGTGGTCTTCTCGCTTGCCGTCTTCCTCGGCCTTCTGATGCTGATGAAGCGTTCCGCCTTCGGCTTGCAGATGCGGGCGGTAACGCAGAACCGGCGCATGGCCGCCTCCATGGGCATCCGCACGCCCTGGGTCGATGCCTTCACATTTGCCCTTGGATCGGGCGTTGCGGGGCTTGCCGGCGTCGCGCTGTCGCAGATCGACAATGTCTCGCCCAATCTCGGCCAGTCCTACATCATCGATAGTTTCATGGTCGTGGTCTTCGGCGGCGTCGGCAATCTCTGGGGCACCTTCGTCGGCGCCTTCTCGCTCGGCATCCTGAACAAGTTCCTCGAGCCCTATGCCGGCGCCGTTCTCGGCAAGATCCTGGTGCTCGTCTTCATCATCCTGTTCATCCAGAAACGGCCGCGCGGTCTGTTCGCACTCAAGGGAAGGGCGGTTGAATCATGATTACGGCCTATATTCTCCGCTCGCTCGACCGCAGGGTTTCGATCGCGATTGCTATTCTCTTCTGCATTGCCCTTCTGGTGCCGGTACTGAACCTTGTCATCCCGGCGGGCAGCCCGTTTCACCTGCCGACCTATCTGGTCTCGCTCTTCGGCAAATATCTCTGCTACGCGTTGCTGGCGCTCTCGCTTGATCTCGTCTGGGGCTTCTGCGGCATTCTCTCGCTCGGTCACGGCGCCTTCTTCGCGCTCGGCGGCTATGCCATGGGCATGTACCTGATGCGCCAGATCGGTTCGCGCGGCGTTTACGGCGACCCGGTCCTGCCGGATTTCATGGTGTTTTTGAACTATCAGGAACTGCCCTGGTTCTGGCACGGCTTCGACATGTTCTGGTTCGCCATGCTGATGGTGCTTCTGGTGCCCGGTGCGCTGGCCTTCGCCTTCGGCTGGTTCGCCTTCCGCTCAAGGGTCAACGGCGTCTACCTGTCGATCATCACCCAGGCGATGACCTATGCCCTGCTGCTCGCCTTCTTCCGCAACGACATGGGCTTCGGCGGCAATAACGGCCTGACGGACTTCAAGGACATTCTCGGCTTTTCCGTGCAGGCCGACGGCACGCGCGCGGCGCTCTTTGCAGCCTCCGCCATCTTCCTTGCCATCGGGCTCTTCATCACCTCGGCCATCGTCCGCTCCAAGTCCGGCAAGGTGCTGGTCGGCGTGCGCGATGCCGAAAGCCGGGTGCGGTTCCTGGGCTACCGGGTGGAAAACTACAAGCTCTTCACCTTCGTCGTCTCGGCCATGATGGCGGGCGTTGCCGGTGCGCTCTACGTGCCGCAGGTCGGCATCATCAATCCGGGCGAATTCGCGCCGGCCAATTCCATCGAAGTCGTCATCTGGACCGCCGTCGGCGGGCGGGCAACGCTGATCGGCCCGATCATCGGCGCCATTCTGGTCAATGGCGGCAAGACGATCTTCACCGGGCTTTTCCCCGCCTTCTGGCTGTTTGCGCTCGGCGGTCTCTTCGTTGCCGTCACCCTGTTCCTGCCCAAGGGGATTGTCGGCACGATTTCCGACCGGTTTTCGAAAAAGGGCAATGACGCGGCGGCCCGCAACGAACGCTCCGAAGAGGCCGAGGCCGGCATGGACGTAACCCCGAGCGAGGAGGGTGCACGATGAGCCCGATGGAAAAACGCGCGAAGAGCCTGCTCTATCTCGACAATGTCTCGGTGTCCTTCGATGGCTTCAAGGCGCTGAACAACCTGTCCTTCTTCATCGAACCCGGCGAGTTGCGGGCCGTCATCGGCCCGAACGGCGCGGGCAAGACGACGATGATGGACATCATCACCGGCAAGACCCGGCCGGATACGGGCGAGGTGTTCTTCGCCGACACGATCGACCTCACCCGACGTGACGAGGCCGACATCGCCCAGCTCGGCATCGGCCGGAAATTCCAGAAGCCGACGGTGTTTGAGAGCCACACGGTCTGGGACAATCTGGAACTGGCGCTCAACCGCAGGCGCGGCGTGTTCTCCACGCTGTTCTACCGGCTGACCAGCGAGGATCGGACCCGCATCGAGGACATCCTTGAGACGATCCGCATGACGGCGCGCAGGCAAGAGCTTGCCGCCAACCTTTCCCACGGTCAGAAACAGTGGCTCGAGATCGGCATGCTTCTGGCGCAGGAGCCGAAGCTTCTCCTGGTCGACGAACCCGTCGCCGGTATGACCGACGCCGAGACCGTGGAGACCGCGCACCTTCTGCGCGAAATCGCGAAAACGCGCGCCGTCGTCGTCGTCGAACACGACATGGGCTTCGTCCGCGATCTCGGCGTCAAGGTCACCTGCCTCGCCGAGGGCTCCGTCCTGGCCGAGGGCTCGATCGACTACGTCTCGAACGATCCGAAGGTCATCGAGAACTATCTGGGGCGGTGAGGGGATGGCGGGTCAGAGGAAATGGACACCTTCGTCAAGCCGCCTGGATCCTCGGGTCAAGCCCGAGGATGACACGTTGGGAAAGGTTCGCGCTTTCTCTGCACCTTTTTCTGCGGAGGATAATGTTGATGAGATCGCTTTAGTGGCGCCGCGCACACCACCCGCGTCATCCTCGGGCTTGACCCGAGGATCCAGGCGAACAGCCGTGGCATCGGCCAAACCGCTCCGACCTCTTCATGCTTTCCAGAGAGAACACTCGCCATGCTGACCATCGATAACGTCAATCTTCACTACGGTGCGGCGCAGGCGCTGCGGAATGTCTCGCTTTCCGCCGATATGGGCAAGATCACCTGCGTGCTGGGCCGAAACGGCGTCGGCAAGTCGTCGTTGCTGCGCGCCGTCACCGGCCAGCATCCGACATCGGGCGGCGCGATCAGTTTTCAGGGCGAAAAGCTCGATGGGTTGGCGCCCTACCACCGGGCCAAGCGCGGAGTCGGCTACGTGCCGCAGGGGCGCGAGATCTTCCCGCTGCTGACGGTCCGGGAAAACCTGGAGACCGGCTTTGCGCCGCTTGCCGCGCGCGACCGCACGATCCCGGACGACATCTTCAGCCTGTTTCCCGTGCTGCAATCCATGCTGTCGCGTCGCGGCGGCGATCTTTCCGGCGGCCAGCAGCAGCAACTCGCCATCGGCCGCGCCATGGTCACGCGACCCAAAATTCTGGTGCTGGACGAACCGACGGAAGGCATCCAGCCCTCGATCATCAAGGATATCGGCCGGGCGATCCGATACCTGCGCGACAGTACCGGCATGGCCATTCTTCTGGTCGAGCAATATCTCGATTTCTGCCGCGAACTCGCCGACCAGGTCTATATCATGGATCGCGGCGAGATCGTCCATCACGGACCCGCCGACACGCTCGATACGCCGGAGGCGCGCCGCCACCTGACTGTCTGATGCTTCCGCGCGCAGCCTGCGGAGAAAATGTGCGCGTCAGGCGGGCATGTGCTGCTATTGTGTCCACAAAACCGGGATGCCTGAGCCGCGGATGCCTCGGTTTTCAGCGAAAAACGAAATCCATTTCGCTGGCGGCACGAAACTTGCTTTTCCTTGTGTGAGAAGAAAATACGAGGTCAATCAATGTGCGGTCAGAGAAAATGCGGCTTGGAGGAAGCGTCCCCCGGGACGGAGTGGACGTCTTGATACGAGACATGCCGGGACGGGCGCAGCGCACCTTCGGCAGGGGCGAGATCAGGGCCAAGCTTTCCGCGGGCAGGACGCGGCTTGATGAGTTCTATCAGGAGGGGGCTGCCAAGATCCGCATCCCCGAGAGCTTCGACGGGTCCATGGAGGCCGTGCTGATCAATACCTCCGGCGGGCTGACCGGCGGCGACCGACTGCAATGGGTGATGACGGCCGATCCGGGCACGACGCTGACGGTGACCACGCAGGCCTGCGAGAAGATCTACAAGTCCGACAGCGGTCCGGCGACGATCGAGAGTGAATTGCGCGTCGGCGAGGGGGCGCGGCTCGACTGGCTGCCGCAGGAGACCATTCTTTTCGATGAAGCCGCGCTGCATCGCCGGCTTGATGTCGACCTTGCCGAAACGGCCGAGTTTCTGGCGATCGAGGCGGTGCTCCTCGGCCGCAAGGCGATGGGCGAGGCGGTGCGGCGCGGCCAGTTCCGCGATCGCTGGCGGGTGCGCCGGAAAGGCACGCTGATCCATGCCGAGGATGTGCGCATGACCGGCGATATCGAGAATCTCGTATCGCAGGCCGCCGTGCTCGGCGGCGATGTCGCCTTTGCGACGCTGCTCTACTGCGGGCCCCGCGCCGAGGCGCTGATGCCCAGGGTGCGCGAGGCCCTCGGGACGTCTGCCGGCGGCGCCAGCGAATGGAACGGCAAGCTTGTTGCCCGCGTCGTCGCCCCCGACGGCTATCAGTTGAGAAAAAGCCTGATTCCCGCCTTAAGGGTCTTGCGGGAGAATGAAAATCTGCCGAAAGTCTGGCATCTATGAAATCCGCAAGCTGTGACAGCGAGAGAGTGACGCATGAACCTGACGCCGCGTGAGAAGGACAAACTGATGGTTTCCATGGCCGCCATGGTGGCGCGCCGCAGGCTCGAACGGGGCGTCAAGCTCAACTGGCCGGAAGCCGTCGCGCTGATCACCGACTATGTGGTCGAGGGTGCGCGCGACGGCCGCCCCGTGGCCGAGCTGATGGAGGCGGGCGCCCATGTGCTGACCCGCGACCAGGTGATGGAAGGCGTGCCGGAAATGATCCACGACGTGCAGGTGGAAGCAACCTTCCCCGACGGCACCAAGCTGGTGACCGTGCACGAGCCGATCAGGTGAGGGCGGCAGTATGAGCGCTCTTGATGAGCAGCAGTCGGCCTACTTAACGACGGAGATGAGCGAGCTTCGTCGGCAGATCAACGAAATCAGCCAATTGATCAACCGAGTCCAGTTGTTCGCAGTTACGAGTGCTGGAGCTGTTTATGCCATTGGTTTCGGCTACAGCGACATAGAAGGTGACTGGTGGAAACGCAGCCTTTTTGTTCTTCCTCCGGTGCTGAATACTTTTCTGTATTTCCAGTACGTATCCCTTTGGCAAGAGGCTGCTGAAATTCGCGATTACATCGTGCTTATCGAAAGACGAGTCTTGGGGCACGTTAGCGGGTATACTAGATTCTATCGTGCCCGTCGATCTGAGCGCGGCAAGAGTTCGGTCAGGAGAGTCCGGACCTTTTGGTGGCTGGGTTTAACCCTTATTCCGGTCTTCGTAGGGGTCTCGCGCGAGATTGGTGTGGCGGTAACCTCGCGGCACGGTTTTGGAATGGAGGATTATCTTTTATGTTTGGCTATCGTCGCTCCTGCATTGGTATCACTTTGGTATATACTTGGAGGCTTTGAAAATGATCCCCGGTGAAATGATCCCCGCAGAGGGCGAAATCGAGATCAATGCCGGTCTGCCGACCGTCACCGTCACTGTCTCCAATACCGGCGACCGGCCGGTTCAGGTGGGCAGTCACTACCATTTTTTCGAGGCCAATCCGGGGCTTGCCTTCGAGCGCGACAAGGCGCGTGGCATGCGGCTCGATATCGCAGCCGGAACGGCCGTTCGCTTCGAGCCCGGCCAGACCCGCGACGTGACGCTGGTGCCCTTTGCCGGCAACCGCACGGTCTACGGGTTCCGACAGGAAATCATGGGGAAGCTCTGACAATGGCTGTTCGGCACTACCACGGAAGCTGTCAGTGCGGAGCTGTCGATTTCGATGTTGATATCGAACTCGGCCACACCGTCACCTGCAATTGCTCGCGCTGCAGGCGTCTCGGTTCGGTGCTGGCGTTTGCGCCGCGCGAAGACTTCACGCTGAACAGCGGCGAGGACAACCTGACCGAATACCTGTTCAACAAGCGCCAGATCCATCACCTGTTCTGCAAGACCTGCGGCATCGAGAGCTTTGCCTATGCCACGGGCCCCGACGGAACGGCGATGGTGGCGGTCAACGCCAATTGCCTTGACGGGGTCGATCCCCGCAGCCTCAGCTCACAGCATTACGACGGCGCGGCCGTATAAATTTCCCGCCCCAGGAGGAACTCCATGCCTTTCAAGATGTCTCGCGCCTCATATGCGTCCATGTTCGGGCCGACCACGGGCGACAAGGTGCGCCTTGCCGATACGGAACTCTTCGTCGAGGTGGAAAAGGATTTTACCCGCTATGGCGACGAGGTGAAGTTCGGCGGCGGCAAGGTGATCCGCGACGGCATGGGCCAGAGCCAGGCGTCGCGCGCGGAAGGCGCGGTCGACACGGTGATGACCAATGCGCTGATCATCGACCACTGGGGCATCGTCAAGGCCGATATCGGCATCAAGGACGGCCGCATCGCCGGCATCGGCAAGGCCGGCAATCCGGATACGCAAGCCGGCGTCGACATCATCGTCGGGCCGGGCACGGAGGTGATTTCGGCCGAGGGCAAGTGCGTCACCGCCGGCGGCATGGACGCCCATATTCACTTCATCTGCCCGCAGCAGATCGAGGAGGCGCTGATGTCAGGCCTCACCTGCATGCTGGGCGGCGGCACGGGGCCGGCTTATGGCACATTCGCCACCACCTGCACGCCCGGTCCCTGGCATATCGAGCGGATGATCCAGGCCGCCGACGCTTTCCCGATGAATCTCGCCTTCTCCGGCAAGGGCAATGCCTCGCTGCCGGGCGCGCTGGAGGAGCAGGTGCTTGGCGGCGCTGCCGCGCTGAAACTGCATGAGGACTGGGGCACGACGCCGGCGGCGATCGACAACTGCCTCACCGTGGCCGACAAATACGACGTCCAGGTAATGATCCACACGGATACGTTGAATGAATCGGGCTTCGTCGAGGATACCGTGGAGGCCTTCAAGGGCCGCACCATCCACGCCTTCCATACGGAAGGGGCGGGCGGCGGCCATGCGCCGGACATCATCAAGATCTGCGGCCTTTCCAACGTCATCCCGTCCTCGACCAACCCGACGCGGCCCTATACGGTCAACACGATCGCCGAACATCTCGACATGCTGATGGTCTGCCATCACCTGTCGCCGTCTATTCCCGAAGACATCGCCTTCGCCGAGAGCCGCATCCGCAAGGAGACGATCGCGGCGGAAGACATCCTGCATGATATCGGCGCCTTCTCCATCATCTCTTCGGACAGCCAGGCCATGGGTCGCGTCGGCGAGGTCATCATCCGCACCTGGCAGACGGCCGACAAGATGAAGCGTCAGCGCGGACGTCTGGCGCAGGAGACCGGTCAGAACGACAATTTCAGGGTGAAGCGCTACATCGCCAAATACACGATCAACCCGGCGATCGCCCACGGACTTTCCCACGAGATTGGTTCGGTGGAAGTGGGAAAACGGGCCGACCTCGTCATGTGGAACCCGGCGCTTTTCGGCGTCAAGCCGGAGATGATCATCATCGGCGGCACGATCGCGGCCGCCCAGATGGGCGATCCGAACGCCTCGATCCCGACGCCGCAGCCGATGCATTACCGCTACATGTTCGGCGCCTATGGCAAGTCGCGCACCAATTCCTCCGTCACCTTCGTCTCCGAAGCCTCGCTCGATGCCGGCCTGGCCCACAAGCTGGGCGTTGCCAAGCAGCTTCTGCCGGTCAAGAATACGCGCGGCGGCATTTCCAAGGCCTCGATGGTGCACAATTCGGCAACGCCGGACATCTCCGTCGATCCGGAAACCTACGAGGTGCGCGCCGATGGCGAGGTGCTGACCTGCGAACCGGCGGATGTTCTGCCGATGGCGCAGCGGTATTTCCTGTTTTAGAGGAAGCTCGGACGGAGGCGGCCTGAAAGGGTCTCCTTCCTTGCTATCAAAGGGGCCAAGCATGACCGCATGGGAAGTATTCATACCGGCCTGTTTCGCGCTCAACTGCGCGCCGGGACCGAACAATATGCTGGCCTTTTCCAACGGCGCGCGGCTCGGCGCGGTGCGTGGCCTGCTCGGCGGCATGGGGCGGATGCCGGCCTTTGCCTTTCTGATCGCGATCACGGTCGCGGGGCTCGGCGCTGTTCTTGCCGCGTCCGCCACCGCCTTTCTGGTCATCAAGCTCGTCGGCGCGGTCTATCTCGTCTATGTCGGCATCCAGATCCTCATCAAGGCGAGGGCGCTTGCCGAGATGCAGGCGCTTGACGCCAGCATTGCCGCGCTGATGCGGCGCGATTTCTCGATCGCGATCACCAATCCCAAGGCGATCGCCATCTTCACCGCCTTCTTTCCGCAGTTCATCGTCGAGGGCGGGCCGATCTGGCCGCAACTGACGGCCATGGGCCTTGCCTTTCTGGTCATGGAGGTCGTTGCCGTCTGCCTCTATGTCGCCGGCGGCGCGCTGCTCGGGCGTTTCATCGCATCCAGCCGGGTGTTCGTGCAGCTGAACCGCGCCGTCGGCGCGGCGCTGATCTTCGCCGGCGGTTCGATGGCGCTCGCGCGTCACTGAGCGCGGGCGCTGTCGGGGTGCGTCGGAATGACGCAGTGCCATCGGGTTGAATGGCGCCTGACCGCTATCACATTGAAACTGCTTGGCTGAGATGAGGGAATTGCCATGCGTTGCGCGCATGGCAGCCATCAGATTGGAATAATTCTAAGGTTGTACCTTTATTCCGATTTGAAAATTGATAAAATCCCTCAACCTTTCCAAAACAGAATTCCTTCTCAAGGGCTGAAGACAACAGGAGATTGAGATGATCGGTCGCAGAGTTCCGAACGTAACCTTCCGCACGCGTGTTCGCGATGAAAGCATCGAAGGGCCGAACCCGTTCCGCTGGCAGGACATGTCCTCGGACGACTACTTCAAGGGCAAGCGGGTCATTCTGTTTTCGCTGCCGGGCGCCTTCACGCCGACCTGCTCGACCTACCAGTTGCCCGACTTCGAGAAGCTTTTCCCCGAGTTCCAGGCCCAGGGCATTGACGACATCTACTGCATGTCGGTCAACGATGCATTTGTTATGAACGCCTGGGCCAAGGGCCAGAATCTCGAGCACGTCAAGGTCATCCCGGACGGCTCCGGCGAATTCACCCGCAAGATGGGCATGCTGGTCAACAAGGACAATCTCGGCTTCGGCATGCGCTCCTGGCGCTACGCTGCCGTGATCAATGACGGCGTCGTCGAGAAATGGTTCGAGGAAGAAGGCTTCTCCGACCTGTGCGAGACCGACCCCTACGGCGTCTCCGCGCCGCAGAACATTCTGGAAAGCCTCAAGGGCGAATCCAAGGCCGCCTGAGGCCTGCAATATCGACGTGACGTGATTACGAGGCGGTCGGCTTTACGGCCGCCTTTTTCAATGGCCCTATCCAAACACGATCCGCGGAAAATAGAACGAGACCACCCAGTTGGGCGCGTCGACGATTTCGCTGATCTTCAGGTCGCCGGCGACCGAACAGAGCATATAGGCGTCGGCTGGATCGAGATTGCGGGTCTTTGCCAGGCGGTCGATCATGTTCGAGACAGCCACGCGTGCCGCCTCCATCAGGTCGGGCCCGATACCGGTGGTCACGTCATAGCCGGCGCCGTCGAGGTGACGCGCAATGGGGCCGGGTGTGACGAAATACGGCGTCTTCGGCGCGGCGCCTTCGATCACGTCGACGGTGACGGAAACATCCATGGCGCTTTCGATGGCGGTGCCGCAGACCTCTCCGTCGCCCTGGGCGGCGTGGGTGTCGCCGATGGAGAGCAAAGCGCCCTCGACTTCCACGGGCAGATAGAGCGTGGTGCCGGCCGCGACGTCGCGAATGTCCATATTGCCGCCCACATGGCGCGGCGGGATCACCGCGTGATTGCCGGGTTCGGCCATGGCGACCCCGATCGTGCCGATGAAGGGACGCAGCGGAATGCGCGCCAGCGCATTGAAAACGGCCGGTTCCGAGATATCGGTCTCATAGTTCCAGAGCTTCAGCCGCGGCCCGGAGAAATGATCCGCCAGAAGGCCGAATCCGGGAATGATCGCCGTCCAGCCAAAACCCGAAGGCGCGAATTCATTGATGGTGACCCTGAGTGCGTCGCCGGGCCTTGCCCCTTCGACATAGAGCGGACCCGTCAACGGGTTGGCCTGGCCGGGCTCCGCCGTCAGGATATCCGCTGCCGTGCTCTCCGGGCCATAGTGCCCGTTGCCGGCATCGCGGCAGGAAAACGCGACCGTCTCGCCCGACCGGGCGACGAGAACAGGATCGATCGACCGGTCCCAGCCGAGATGGCCCTGATGGTCGTGGATCGTGTGTGCGCATTTCATCGGCATTTCTCCCGGCTCGTCACGCGTGGTCGCTGTCGCGACCCGGCTTGCGCGATGCGTTCAGGCGTTCGCGCTCAAGCATGTAAGCCTCGGCCTCGACCATATGTTCCGCCATGATGGCGCGCGCTTTCGCCGCGTCCCTGGCGCGGATCGCCTTGATCAGCTCGATCTGGTAGAAAATACCTGTCTCGCGCAGGCCCGGATTGCGCTCCTCATAGATGGCCCGGCAGATGGGAAGATCGCGCAGAAGGTTGAGCAGCAGTCCGCAGGCAAAGCCCAGGACCGGGTTTTGCGCGTGGCGGGCAAGTTCGGCATGAAAATCGAGCTCGGCAAGACGCTGGATATACTCCTCTTCCGCCGTTTCCGCCTCGCCCTCGTAAAGCCGGATCTTGTCCTGCAGCGACTGAATGGCGGAGGCCGGCAGATGCAGGGCGGCATCGGCGGCCAGTTCGGGTTCCAGCGTCTTGCGCAGCGCGTAGATATCGGCGATCGACGGCGGCGCCTGGAGGAACAGGCTGGTCACGGTCTGAATCGCCTCGGCCGGCTGTACGGCGCGGACGAAGATGCCGCCGCCCGGCCCCGTCTTCGAGGCAATCAGGCCCTGGAATTCGAGGATTTTCAGCGCTTCGCGCACGGTTCCGCGCGAGGCCCGCAGGGCATCTTCCTCGAGCCATTCAGGCGGCATGCGATCCCCGGGCTTCAGGTCAGCATCGATCATCCGGTCGCGCAGCATGTCGGCAATCACATCGGGGCGCTTGCGCTTCTTCTCCGCGAAGGGCGGGCCGAAGGCCTGCCGGCTTTCAAGACTGGGGTTGCTCATGCCGTCCTTTTCGTCATCGGGTGGAAGCAGGCGGCCTTGTGGCCTGCTTCCCCCATCGCCTCGTCGATCGGCGGAACGGAGCGCCGGCACGCATCCGTTCCGCTCTGACAGCGGGCGAAGAAGGCGCAGCCCGGCGGCGGATTGTATGGGTCGGGCAGTTCGGCTTCCCGGTCACCGCCGGAAACAGCCTTTCGGCCGGGCGCCGGGGCGGAGTTCAAGAGGAGATGCGTGTAGGGGTGGAGCGCGTCGGAAAAGACCTGATCGCGCGTGCCGAGCTCGACGATCCGGCCGAAATACATCACCGCCACCCGGTCGGAGATCGACTCGACCACCGAGAGGTCATGGCTGATGAACAGGTAGGTGAGCCCGAACCGCGCCTTCAGATTGTCCAGAATGTTGAGCACCTGCGCCTGTACCGAGACATCGAGCGCGGAGACCGGCTCATCGAGCACGATCACCTCCGGATTGGCGGCAAGCGCCCGCGCGATGCCGATCCGCTGGGCCTGGCCGCCGGAGAATTCATGCGGGTAGCGGTCAAGGAATTCCGGCGCCAGGTTGACCGCGTTCATCAGTTCTTCGAGCCGCTTTTGCCGTTCGGCCTTGTTGAGTTTCAACAGGTGGATGAGCGGGGCTTCCAGGATGGTGCGGACCTTTTTGCGCGGGTTGAGCGAGGAGACCGGGTCCTGAAACACATATTGCACCTGCCGCGCCAGCGCGCGCGGGTTCTTCCGCGCTTCCTCGACCAGATCCTTGCCTTCGAAGGAGATCTTTCCGCCCGTCGGCATGTCGAGGCCGGAAAGCAGGCGGGCAAGCGTGGACTTGCCGCAGCCCGATTCGCCGACAATGCCGAGGGTCTCGCCCTTTCTCACGTCGATGGTGACATCCTGAACGGCGTGTACGGCGGGAAGCTTCCTGCCGAACAGCGTCTTGCCGCCGCCGAAAGTGCGTTCCGCCCGGTCGATTGCGATCAACACATCCTCAGCCATCGGCGGTCTCCCTGTTGAGCGGGTGGAGGCAGCGCACGCCGCGCTCCTCGCCAAGTTCGGTCATGGCGATATCGCCGCTGCGACAGTCGTCCTGAACGAAAGGACAGCGGTCGGCAAAGGCGCAGCCGTCCGGCAGGTTGTTGACCACCGGCGGACGTCCTTCGATCGCATCAAGCCGGCGGTCGGGTTCTCCGAGCACGGGCACGCATTCGATCAGCTTGGCCGTATAGGGATGGGCCGGACGCTCGAGGATTTCCTCGGTCGTGCCGGTCTCGACGATGCGACCGGCATACATCACCGCCACCCGATCGCAAATGGCGGAGACTACGCCGAAATCATGGGTGATGAACAGGATCGCCGTATCGCGCTCCTTGCGCAGCCCGTTCATCAGTTCGAGGATTTGCGCCTGCACGGTCACGTCGAGCGCCGTCGTCGGCTCGTCGGCAATGATCACCTTGGCGTCATTGGCCAGCGCCATGGCAATGGAAATACGCTGGCGCATGCCGCCGGAGAGTTCGTGCGGGAAGGCCTTCAGCCTTTCCGCAGCATTGGGAATGCGGACCGATTCCAGAAGCGCCGCCGCCTTGTCGCGCGCCTCCTTTTTCGACACTGGCTGGTGCGCCTGGATGGCCTCGATCAGCTGGTCGCCGACGGTAAAAAGCGGGTGCAGCGTGGACAGCGGGTCCTGAAACACATGGGAGACATCACCGCCGCGCAACTGGCGAATGCGCTCGTCGCTCGCGGCAAAGAGGTCCTCATCGTCGAGCCAGGCCGCGCCGCCGGCGATGCGTCCAGGCGGCGTCGGCACCAGGCCCATCAGCGACATGGCGGTGACCGATTTGCCGGAACCGGACTCGCCGACAAGGCCGACGCATTCGCCCTGGCGCATGTAGAGGTCGACCCCGCCGACGGCCTTGTAGATGCTGCCGCCGATATGGAACTCGGTGCGCATCTCCTGGACGTCCAGTACCGTTCCGGGCCTCTGCCCGCGATCGGGCACGCTTTCGCGCTTCACCGCCGTGCGCGCGCCGGGACGCGCAAGCGCGCCGGACTTCAGCCGGGGGTCGAGCACATCGCGAATACCGTCGCCGAGAAGATTGATGCTCATGACGAGGGCAAAGATCATCAGGCCCGGCACCATGGAGACATAGGCATCGGTGAACAGCACCTTGCGGCCGTCGCCGAGCATGGAGCCGAGATCGGCCTGCGGCGGCTGGGCCCCGAGACCGAGGAAGGAGAGTCCCGCCGTTTCGAGAATCATCCAGCCGATCGTGGTCGACATGGTGATGATGATCACCGGCAGCACGTTCGGCAGCACTTCGCCGAAAAGGATGGAGACGTGCGATTTGCCGGATAGCCGAGCCGCATCGACGAATTCACGTCTTGAGAGGCCGAGCGTCATGCCGCGGATGTTACGGGCAAAGAAGGGGATATTGACCACGGCGATGGCGTAGAGCGCGTTCAAGAGGCCGGGGCCGAGAACGGCGACGATCGCGAGCGCCAGCAGGATGTAGGGAAACGCCATGACCATATCGATGCCGCGCATCAGGATATTGTCGGTGCGCCCGCCCGCGTAGCCCGCGACAAGCCCGATCAGGGACCCGAAGAACGCGGCGATCAGCGTGGCGGAAACGCCGACGGCGAGGCTTACGCGCGTGCCCCAGATGAGACGCGAAAGCAGATCGCGGCCGAGCGCATCGGTGCCGAGAAGATGGCCCTCGGTCAGGGGCGGAGAAAGGCGTACCGACGGGTCCGTCACATTCGGCGCCTGCAGCGGCAGGATGGGGGCGGCCAGCGCGATGAGCACGATGATGGCGAAGACAATCAGGCCCGCGGTCGCCAGCGTATTGTTGAACAGGAGCTTCAGCGCGCTCGGGCGGTCGCTCTTCTTCGCCTTGTTGCGCGGCGCGCTGTCTGCAGTGGCATCGGTCATCAGCGCAACCTCGGGTCAAGCATGGTCTGGACGACATCGGCGGCCAGATTGAAAAGCACATAGGCGGCTGCAACGATCAGTACGCCCCCCTGGACCGTCAGCAGGTCGCGGGTGGATATCGCGGTCACCAGCATGGAACCGATGCCCGGCCACTGGAACACGGTCTCGATATAGACCGCGCCACCGAGCACGAAACCGGCCTGAATGCCGAGGACCGGAATGACGGAGACAAGCGCCGCCTTGAAGGCGTGGCGCATGATCACCCGGCGCTCCTTCAGCCCCTTGGCGCGGGCGGTGCGGATATAGTCCTGACGCAGCACTTCGAGCATTGAGGTGCGTGTCAGCCGGGCGACAACGCCGGTTGCCACCACGGACAGGGTAAAGGCGGGTAGGATCAGGTGTTTCAGCAGATCGATCGGTCCGCCGCCGCCATAGATCGCATACATGCCGCTTGCCGGCAGCCATTGCAGCTTGACGGCGAAAAGCAGGATCAGGAGCAGGCCGAGCCAGAAGGAAGGGACCGAGATGCCGATCAGCACGAAAAAAGTGACCAGCTTGTCGGTGAGGCCATACTGGCGCACCGCCGAGACGATGCCGGCCAGAAGGCCGAGGATGGAACAGAGAATGAGCGAGGTGCCGGCAAGGATCAGCGTGTTGCCGAAACGCTCGGTGATGATGTCGATCACCGGCCGGTTCTGCGTGTAGGAACGGCCGAAATCGCCCTGGAGAATATTGCCGAGCCAGATGAAATATTGCTGCACCAGCGGCTTGTCGAGGCCGAGCGCCTTGTTGACGCGGCCGACATTTTCCGGCGTGGCGTAGGAGCCGAGGATTGCCGTCGCCGGATCGCCGGGGATCATCGCCATGATCGCGAACACGATCACGGTCAGGCCGAGAAGCACCGGAATGACGGTCAGCAGCCGCCTGAGGATATAATGCGCCATGGCGTGTTCTCCGTGGTGGCCATGCGATCAAGGGCAAACGGCGATTGCCGCAAAGCCCCCCAATCTTCTCGCCCCGGAGGGGAGAGATGTCGCGAAAGCGACAGTGAGGGGGAGAGTATCCCCTCGAACGCCCTCACGAGACGAGATGCCGCGCCACCCTCACTGCCCCTTTCGGGGCATCTCTCCCGCCAGCGGGAGAGAGTATTGGGAGTGAGGAGCAGCTTCCGAATGCGGCTGCTTGTTCTTCTCGCGGGGGGAGGCGTAAGCCCTGAAGGCCGCAGTCTCCGTGCTCTCGGATAGGGTCCACCCCTCTCTGTCGCTTTCGCGACATCTCCCCCTTAAGGGGGGGAGATTGATGGAGGCTATGCGGCCCCGCTCAGTTCGGCTTTGCCACCTTCTGCAGCAGCAGGAAGAACGACGGCTGGAGCTTGAAGTTCTCTACGCTCGCCTTGGTCACGGCGTTCTGTTTCCAGTTGGCGACGAAGGCCCAGGGGGCATCGTCCTGCACGATCGCCTGCATCTCTTTGTAGAGCTCGGCGCGCCTGGCCTGGTCGGTGGCGGTGCGGGCTTCCTCGAGCAGTTTGTCGACCTCCGGATTGGAGTAGTAGCCCGAGTTGAAGCCGCCCTTGTCGGGGAAGGCATCGGTCCTGAGCGCCAGGAAGGGCAGGGTGTCCGGATCGTTGGTCATCCATGCCATTTCCGCCATGTCGGCCTTGCCTTCGAGGCCGGGGTTCACCTTGCCGAGGAAGGTGTTCCACTCATAGGTCTCGATCTTGACCGGCATCCCCACGGCTTCGAGATCGGCCTGGATCTGGGTGGCCATGGCCTGCGGTTCCAGCATGCCCGAACCGCCCTCGGTGACGTAGAAGGTCAGCTCCGAGCCGTCATAACCGGCCTCTTCGAGCAGCGATTTGGCCTTCTCCGGATCGTAAGGATAGGGCGAGAGGCTTTCGTCATAGGCCCAGGCGAAGGCCGGTGGCGTTGGGCCGGCGGCAACATCGGCCGTGCCCTGAAGAATGTCGTTGACGATTGCTTCCTTGTTGATGGCGTAGTTGACGGCCTGGCGGATCTTCTTGTCGGCGAAGACGCCGTCCTTGAGGTTCAGGATCAGGAACCAGACATGCGGCCCGGCCTGCTCATAGACCTTGTAGCGGTCGCTGTCGGAAAACTGCGACAGGGAATCCGGCGGCACCTCGACCATCACGTCGAGCCCGCCTGACATCATTTCGGCAACGCGGGTATTGGCATCGGTGACGGGGCGGAAAACGACAGCCTCAAGCGGCGGCGCGCCGTCCCAGTAGTCGGCGTTCTTGGAAACGACGACCTTGGAATTCGGGTCCCATTCCTCGAATTTGAAAGCGCCCGTGCCGGAAGGATGACGGCCGAAATCGGCGCCATATTCCTTGACCGCCGCCGGCGAGACGATCAGGCCGGTCGGATAGGCGAGGTTGGAGAGGAAGGGGGCGTAGGGTGCAGAGAGCGTGAACTTCACCGTCATGTCGTCAACCACCTCGACGGTGTCGACGGAGGAGAAGAAGAAGGACAGCGGGAACGGCCCGGTGTCGTAATATTCGCTGTTCTCATCCAGCATGCGGTCGAAGTTGAACTTCACCGCCTCGGCATTGAAGGGCGAACCGTCATGGAAGGTCACGCCCTCGCGCAGCTTGAAGGTGTAGGTCTTTCCGTCCTCGGAAATCTCCCAACTCTCTGCAAGCGCAGGCTCAACCTCAAGCGTGCCGTCCTTGTAGCGCACAAGGCCGTCATACATGTTCACCAGGATGCGGAAATCATTGACGGCGGTGTCGACGGCCGGGTCGAGCGATTTCGGTTCGGCGATCTGGCCGACGACCAGAACATTGGGCGGGGTCTGGGCGATCGCCGGCGCGCCGATGGCGAGCGACGCGGCAGCCAGCGCGGCTGCGAGAAGGCGTTTCATCAATCGGTTCTCCTCTGTTGGTATTTCATTAATTAATTATGAAAATTCTGTAATTTACAAGGATTGATCATAATAAATTACAACCCTGTCTATTCTCCACGCGGAATGGCGAAGAAAAATCAAAAACTTAGTCGTAGCTCCGGTCCAAGCGAAAATGACGTCACGCGGCCTGCCGGCGCTGTCAATGCGCGCTGTGAAAGTCGCGCGCCTGCGGCTCCGTCGTTCTTTCGGGCAGAGCGGAGGCGCCGCCGCGATTTGCGGGTTGCCGGGAATTATCATAATAAATTGCCCGATGGGAAAGCCGCCTTGCGGCAGATAACAAGGGGAGGCCGGCAGCGATGAACAGCAAACCGAAGATCAATCCCGGGCGGCTCAGGGCCCTTCTCGACGGCATCAGCCGTTTCGGCGCCGGAAAACCCGGTGCGGGGTTCAACAGGCCGGGTTTTTCCGATGCCGACATGGCCGTGCGCGACTGGTTTGCCGGGGAAATGCAAGACGATGGCCTTGTTGTGACGCGCGACGGCGCGAACTCGGTTTTCGGGCGTTTCGGCGGGTCGGACGGCCCTTCGATCATGGTCGGCTCACACCTTGATACTGTCGTCGACGGCGGCGCCTTCGACGGGGCGCTGGGCGTGGCTGTCGCGCTGGAATGCGTGCGGGCGATGAAGGAGGCCGGCGTGACGCCTTCCGTTCCCGTCGAGGTCGTGGCGACCTCGGAAGAGGAGGGCCGCTTCGGCGGCATGCTCGGGTCGCAGGCAATCGCCGGCCTGGTGACGGCTGGATGGCTGTCATCCGCCGCCGATGCCGACGGCGTGCTGCTGGCAGATGCGATGCGCGCCCAAGGACTGGAACCGGAAGCCGTGCTCGGCGCTGCCCGGCCAAAGGGCTCCGTCAAAGCCTTTCTCGAACTTCATATCGAGCAGGGGCCGGTGCTGGAGCGCGAGGGGATCGCGATCGGCCTGCCGGAAGGCGCGACCGGAATCGTCAACCTGCAGGTCACGCTGAAGGGCACGGCCAACCATTCCGGCACGACGCCCATGGACATGCGCGCCGACGCCTTTGCCGGCCTTGCCGAGATCGCCGTTCAGATCCCGGACATGATCGCGCAGTCGCCGTCCGAGATCGCCAGGATCACGATCGGCAAGGTGGAGCTTGTGCCCAACCATCCGCATACGGTGCCGGGCGAAGCGATCTTCTCCGTGATCATCCGGGATGCCTCGGAAGGCGTCATGCGCGGCCTGCAAAGGCTGTTCTACCGCGCGACGGCGGCGGTCGCGGCAAAACACGGCCTTGCCCACGAAATCGAGGAAAAGAGCGTCATTGCGCCGGTCGCTTTCGACGTCGGGCTTGTCGATCTCCTCTCCGAGGAAGCCGCGTCACTCGGCCTTCCGGCCAGACGCATGATCTCCGGCGCCGGCCACGACGCGCAGACGATGATGGCGCTCTGCCCCTCGGCGATGATCTTCGTGCCGAGCCGCAACGGCATTTCGCACGCGCCGGAGGAATATTCCGAATGGGCGGATATCGAAAAGGGCGCGGAACTCATGCTGGCGGCGTTGATGCGGCTTGCCGCCTGAGCGGGATCAACTGACGGCGTAAAGCCGGAGAGCGGCGAAGATCACCAGAGCGGTTGCGGCCAGGAGGACGCCGGCGATCAGCGCCAGTTCGCCGGCCTGGCTTCCGGCCTCGCCTTTTCTGCTGCTGCTTCTTTCGGGCATGACAGTGCTCGCCTTGATCGTGTCGATGGCTGTCAGCATGATCATCCTGCCTTCCTTCGGCGTTAAGAAACATGGTTATCATCTTCTAAACACATGGAAACCGGCTCTGGTTCCCCGGCCGCAAGGGCGTTTGCCATCAGGAATGCCAGACGATAGAAGAGGAAAACGATTTTTCAGCGCAGGATTGAGCGTCCGATGGCCCGTGCCTTTCTCTATGTTCTCGATTCCTTCGGCATCGGCGGCGCGCCGGATGCGAAGGCCTATGGCGATCTCGGCGCCGATACGCTCGGCCACATCGCCGAGTTCTGCGCCGCGGGCCTCGGAGATCGGGCGGGTCTGCGCTCCGGCCCGCTGAAATTGCCCAATCTTTCCGCGCTCGGCCTTCTGGAAGCTGCGAAGCTTGCGACACGGCATTATCCCGCCAGCATGGAACAGCCGGAACGGCTTCTGGGTCGCTACGGCGCGGCGAACGAGGTTTCGCGCGGCAAGGACACGCCTTCGGGCCATTGGGAGATTGCCGGCACGCCGGTGATGTTCGACTGGGGCTATTTCCCCGATCAGCCAGACTGTTTTCCGCAAGAGCTTCTCGACGCGATCTATCGCGAGGCCGGCATTTCCGGCAGCCTCGGCAATTGCCACGCTTCGGGCACGGAGATCATCAAGCGCTTCGGCCAGGAGCATGTCTGGACGCGGCGGCCGATCTTCTACACCTCCGCCGACAGCGTGTTCCAGATCGCCGCCCACGAATATCATTTCGGCCTCGAGCGACTGCTGAAACTCTGCGAAGTCGTGCGCGAACTGACCTATGACCTCAATATCGGGCGCGTAATCGCGCGTCCCTTCATCGGGGAGACGGCCGAAACCTTCAAGCGGACGGGCAACCGCCGCGATTTCTCGATCGCCCCACCGGAGGAAACGCTGCTCGACCGGTTGACGGCGGCAGGCCGCAACGTGCTCGCCGTCGGCAAGATCTCCGACATCTTTGCCGGCAAGGGCGTGACCCGTCTGATCAAGGCGGACGGCAATGATGCGCTGGTGACGGCCAGCCTGAAGGCGATGGACGAGGCGGGCGAGGGCGACCTGGTGTTCACCAATCTCGTCGACTTCGACATGGTCTACGGCCACCGCCGGGATGTGGCGGGCTATGCGGCCGCACTCGAGGCGTTCGATGCCCGCATCGAGGAGATCGCCGCGCGAATGAGGCCGGGTGACATCGCGGTGCTGACGGCCGACCACGGCTGCGATCCGACCTGGCGCGGTTCCGACCACACCCGCGAGCGCGTGCCGGTCCTGGTCTTTGGCCCGGGGCTTCAGCCGGGATCGCTGGGCCTGCGCGAGACCTATGCCGATATCGGCGAGAGTATTGCCCATCACCTCGGGCTCGACCCCGGCAGATACGGAGCATCCTTCCTGTGACGACACCGAAAGCCGAACTCCACTGCCATATCGAAGGGGCGACGCCGCCGGCCCTTGCCGCGCGCCTTGCGACAAAATACGGCATCGATCTTTCCGCCTGGCTCCGCGACGGCCGTTATGTCTGGCATGACTTCTCGAGCTTCATCGCCTGCTATGCCGCGATAGCCAATGTCTTTCGCGCCGAGGAGGATTTCGCCGCCCTTGCCGAGGCCTATCTCGGCGAGCTTGCCGCCGATGGCGCGATCTATTCCGAGCTGTTCGTCTCGCCCGAACAGGGACTTGCCGCCGGTCTTTCCCGCGATGCCTATATGCGGGCGATCTCTGCCGGCATCGATGCGGCGAAGGCGAAAACCGGGATCGAGTGCCGCATGGTGATGATCGGCGAGCGGCATATGGGTCCGGAACAGGTGGAGGGGGCTGCGCGCTATGCCGTTGCCTGCGGCTTTCCGCTGCTGACCGGTTTCAACATGGCGGGCGACGAGCGCATGGGCCGCGTCGCCGATTACGCGCGCGCCTTCGACATCGCCCGTGACGGCGGACTGAAGCTGACGATCCATGCCGGCGAAGTCTGCGGACCGGATTCCGTGCGTGATGCGCTGGATCTTGTGCGGCCCGACCGGATCGGTCACGGCGTCCGGGCGGTCGAAGATCCCGAACTGGTGCGAAGGCTGACCGACGAAGGCGTGGTGCTGGAGGTCTGTCCCGGCTCGAACATCGCGCTTTCCGTCTATCCGTACTTCCGCGCCCATCCGCTGCGCCAACTGGTTGATGCGGGCGTTCGGGTGACGCTCAATTCCGACGATCCGCCCTTCTTCGGCACGTCGCTGGCGCGGGAATACGAGATCGCGGAGAGCGAACTGGGATTCTCGCCGGAAGAGACCGCCCGCATGACGGAGACGGCGATTGCCGCCGCCTTTGTCGACGAGAAAACGCGCGAAAGGCTTCTTGCCCTGCTGCGCGGCTGAAACAGTGGAAAAATCGGCGTTTCGGCGCGAAGGCGGGCGCGGTGCTTGCCGCGCCGGCCCCTTTTGCGCCATAGAAGGTTTCAGCACGGAACGATCAAAGCGGGATTGAAGCTCATGGACGGCGTAACGGTCATCGACCACCCCCTGGTTCAACACAAGCTGACGAAGATGCGTCAGAAGGACACGTCCACGGCCGGCTTCCGTCGGCTGCTCCGCGAGATTTCGACGCTGCTCTGCTATGAGGTGACGCGCGATCTCGAACTCACCATGGAGACGATCGAGACGCCGCTGACGACGATGGAAGCGCCGGTTCTGGAAGGCAAGAAGCTGGTCTTCGCCTCCATCCTGCGCGCCGGCAACGGCCTGCTTGAGGGCATGCTCGACCTCGTGCCCTCGGCCCGCGTCTCCCATATCGGCGTCTACCGCGATCACGAGACGCTGGAAGCGATCGAGTATTTCTTCAAGGCGCCGGAAGATATCGGCGAGCGGCTGGTGATCGTCGTCGATCCGATGCTGGCGACGGGCAATTCGTCGATCGCCGCCATCGACCGGCTGAAGGAGCGCGGCGTTTCCAATATCCGCTTCCTTTGCCTCCTGGCCGCGCCCGAGGGGATCGAGCATTTCCGCAACAGCCATCCGGACGTGCCGGTCTACACCGCCGCCATCGACAGCCATCTGAACGAGAAGGGCTATATCGTGCCGGGTCTCGGCGATGCCGGCGACCGGATGTACGGCACCAAGTAAGAAGCCTTCATCCCTTCAGTGGCAGGCGGTATCGTACGAAATCGTCGGCCTTGTCATAGCGGTCGTAGAGCCTGCGCGCCGTCTCGTTGTCGGAATTGGTGTGCCAGTAGAGGTTGGTCCAGCCATCGCGCTTGCCCATCGCGATCAGGTCATCGATCAGCCGTCTGCCGATGCCGCGCCCGCGCATGGTTTCATCCACGAACAGGTCCTCCAGATAGCAGGCGGGCTCAATCGCCCATGTGCGCGGATGGAGAATGCAGGTGGCAAAGCCGACCGGCTTGTCACCGAAAATTGCGAGCCGGGTGAAAACGGGAACGATCGGGTCTGTAATGCGCGACCATGTGGTTTCTGTCACTTCCGGACCGATCGCGCTGCCATAGAAGGTCAGGTAACCCTGCCAGAGGTCAAGCCAGCCCGGCTTGTCCGCGGCCACTGCCGTACGGATGGTTATGCTGCTCATTCGCCGGCTTCCTGAAGCAGCTGCAACGCCTCTTGCGAAAGCTCGATCTCCGGCGCGCGCAGGAGCGTGTCCATCTGCTCGAGCCGCGAGGCGCTGGCGATCGGCGCGGTGACGCCGCGCCGGGTCATCAGCCAGGCCAGCGCGATCGCCGCCGGATGCTCGCCGGTATCGGCGGAAACCGTCTCCAGCGCCTTGAGTATCCGCTTTCCGCGATCGTCGAAATACTTCGCCACACCGCCGCCGCGCGCGCTGCCCGCAGTGTCGTCGGCGGATTTGTACTTGCCGGTGAGAAAGCCGGATGCGAGGCTGAAATAGGTGATCACGCCGATATCGTGCTCGACGCAGAGTTCCGCCAGCGCGCCCTCGAAGCCGGAGCGGGCATAGAGGTTATATTCCGGCTGCAGCACGTCATAGCGCGCCCGGCCGGTATGTTCGGCGACCCTCAGCGCTTCCTCAAGCTGCGCCGCGTCAAGGTTCGACGCGCCGATGGCGCGGACCTTGCCTTGCTCCCGCAGCTTGGTGAAGGCCGTGATCGTCTCCTCATACTCGGTCTCGGGGTCCGGCCAGTGCGCGAGGTAGACGTCGAGATAGTCGGTCTGCAGCCGGCGGAGCGAATCTTCGACGGCCTGCATGATCCAGTCTTCCTTCAGCCCCTTCTTGCCGGGGCCCATCTCCGAGCCGACCTTGGTAATGATGACGACATCCTCGCGCTTCACGCCGCCGCGCTTCAGCCAATTGCCGATGATTGTCTCGGACTCGCCGCCCTTGTTGCCCTCGGCCCATGCGGAATAGACATCGGCCGTGTCGATGGCATTGAAGCCGGCGCCGACGAAGCGGTCCAGCAGCGCGAAGGAGGTCTGTTCATCCGCCGTCCAGCCGAACACGTTGCCGCCGAAGACGACAGGTGCGATGTCGATATCCGTTCTGCCAAGTCTTCGCATGTGCATGTTCTTCTCCCGGGTGCTGGTGACGTCGCTGTTCCTAACGTAGGTTGCCCGTCCCCGCATGGCAATGGAGCCCACGGGCGGCGAGGCCGTGAACTGGCTATCGAGCCGCTTGCACACCCGCCTGCCGGTTCCTATGCTGGCCGCCGAAATAACAGGTGAGGATTCCCCATGTTGCGTTTTGGTATAGTCTCGACCGCCAAGATCGGTCGCGAACTCGTGGTGCCGGCAATCGTCGACGCGGAAAATGCGGTGCTTGCGGCCGTTGCCAGCCGCGATCTGGAGCGGGCGCAGGCGATGGCGACCCGTTTCGGCGCGCCGCATGCCTTCGCCTCCTACGAGGAGATGCTGGCGAGCGATACGATCGACGCGGTCTATATCCCGCTGCCGACCTCCCAGCATGTGGAATGGGCGATCAAGGCGGCGGACGCCGGAAAACATGTCCTGGTGGAAAAGCCGCTGGCGCTGAAGGCCGGGGACATCGAACCGGTGATCGCCGCGCGCGACCGCAACAAGGTGCTGATCAGCGAGGCCTTCATGGTTACCTATGCGCCGGTCTGGACCAAGGTCCGCGCGCTTCTGGCCGACGGCGAGATCGGCGAGCTGCAGCATGTGCAGGGGGCGTTTTCCTATTTCCTGCGCGATGCGACCAATATGCGCAATATCCCGGAACTCGGGGGCGGCGGCCTGCCGGATATCGGCGTCTATCCGACGGTGACGACCCGTTTTGCCACCGGAGAAGAGCCCGAACGGCTGCAGGCGACGGTGCGCTATGACAGCGAATTCGGCACGGATATCTATGCCTCCGTCAAGGCGGAGTTCCCGGGCTTCGAGATGAGCTTCTACGTCTCCACCCAGCTCGCTAACCGTCAGGCCATGGCCTTCCACGGCACCAAGGGTCTGATCGAGGTGGTCTCGCCCTTCAACGCCAATCGCTGGGGCGAGGAAACGGTGCTGCTCTCCAACCAGAGCCACTCCGAGACCCAGGCGTTCCGTTTCCAGGACAGCCGGCAATATGTCCGCGAGGTCGAGGCGTTCTCGAAGGCGGCTGCCGGCGGTGAGGTCGAGGTGTTCTCGCTGGAGGATTCGGTGAAGAACCAGCGCGTGATCGATGCGATCTACCGCGCCGGCAAGCTGGACGGCGGCTGGGAGACGGTTTGATCGCTGACGGGCGGATTATCACTGGATCGCAGGCGGCCTGAAAGACCGCCTGCCTTTTTTGAAAGATCGAGGCCATGGCGACGACGCTTTACGGCATTAAAAACTGCGACACGATGAAGAAGGCCTGGACCTGGCTTGATGCACACGACGTCGCCTATGCGTTCCACGACTACAAGAAGGCCGGCATCGATCGCGCGCGTCTTTCGCGCTGGTGCGATGCGGCGGGCTGGGAAAAGGTGCTGAACCGCGCCGGCATGACCTTCCGCAAGCTGGACGACGCCGAAAAGCAGGGCCTCGACCGGGACAAGGCGATCGCGCTGATGCTCGCAAACCCATCGATGATCAAGCGCCCGGTGCTGGAGGACGGCGACCGGCTGATCGTCGGTTTCAAGCCGGATGACTACGCGGCGTTTTTCGGCAAGGCGTAAGACGATGGCGAAAACGACGCAGGCGACCCGGTTTCTCGACAAGGCCGGTGTAACCTACACGATCCAGCAATATGACTATGACCCGAACGCCTTCAAGGTGGGGCTGCAGGCGGCCGAGGCCATTGGCGAGCCGGCGGAACGCGTGTTGAAGACGTTGATGGCCGAGGTCGACGGCAAGCCGGTCTGCGCCGTTCTGCCGTCGAATGCCGAGGTCTCGATGAAGAAGCTTGCCGCCGTCTTCAAGGGCAAGCATGCGCATATGCTGGATGTGCCCGCCGCCGAGCGGCTTTCCGGCTATCACGTCGGCGGCATCTCGCCCTTCGGCCAGAGAAAGCGCGTGCCGGTGGTCTTTGAAGCCGCCGCCCTTGGCCACCCTTACGTGATCATGAATGGCGGCCAGCGCGGCCTTCAGGTGAAGCTTGCGCCGGCCGATGCGGTGAAAGCGCTCGGCGCGGAAACGGCGGGCATTATCGCATAATACCAAGGGTCAGATCGGATCGCCCCGCGCTGCCTCGCGCGCCTTTGCCAGCGCTTCGGGCGCGAAGTCCGAGCAGGGCGGGCTGGTCTCGATCACGGCGTAGAGGTCATTGCGCTTGATGGCGTCTTCGACAAAGGCGAGCCGGTCCTTGCCCTGAAGCGCGATTACGGTGTCGCGCAGGATCGGCGCCGGCTCGTTGCCGTAGCGGCGTGCCTGCCGGGCTTCGACATAATAGCGGATATCAGGATTGAGCCGGATGTCGGACCAATCCTCGACCTCCGCAAGTGCCGGAAGCGCGAAATAGTGGCCGGTCGCGGCATAGCTGACGAGCCTTTCAAGAAGCTTGTAGATCCTGAAATCGACCGACGTTTCGGGCAAACGTCCGCGTTTGCCGCAGAACAGCCCGTCGGGCGGCGTTGCGTAATCGTAGGAATAGAGTGTGCGCAGTTCTTCGGTGGCCTCAAGGACGATGCAGAATGCCGAGGCCGCGCGGTCTGTCTTGAGGACATGGACCTTCCAGGCTTCCAGTCCATCGTTGAACGCGTGCGTGAATGCGAATTCGGGATAGCGTCTGTTGTAGATCAGATACTCGAACATAATGCGAGCTGCGCAGTTTCTGAATCTGTTCCCGACAGCTTCCAGATCGGCAATCATGGCGTCCTCTTCTGCGCTGTATTCTTCGGTAAAGTCCGGGTGAGGGTGGTCTGCGAAAGACCAGTTTTCGGTTGCCTGGACCGGTAAGAACGCCGCGAACAGAAACAGACAAGCGGCAGACAATGAACGCAGCAAGCTTCTCCCCGCAAATTCCTGTGGCGCTCGGTCAACAAGACCAGTCAGGTTAACGCCTCCATATTGTCTCAACATCCGGCGCCTCTTTCGGCACGATCTCGTCCGACCACGGTGCGCATTCCGGCGAGGTTTCGATCACCCCGCGGAGATCGTTCCGCCCATAGGCCTTTTCGACCTCATCGAACCTTTCCTGCCCCATATCAGCGATCACGATCTCCCTGAATTCCGGCGAAAGGGGCTTGCCGGTCTGCCAGGCGAGCGTGCGTTCGAGGAAATAGCGGATATCCGGATTGAACCGCGTCGTCACCGTGTCCTCCCCGAGCCGGAGGAAGGCCTCGACGGCGTCCCTGTTCAGCGTTTCGGCATATTCCGTCATTTTCGCCAGCAGCGTTGACAGACGCTGTTCGGCCTCGGATGCCGGTTCCCTCGCGAGCTTTCCGCAAAAGAGGTCGGGAAAAGGCCCCTCATCGAAAAGAAGGTCATCAATGGCGACTTCCAGCAGGCCGACCACGCAGCCGCTCGCGTCATTGCTGCCAAGGCTGACCATGTAATCCATCCACCGTTTGAGGGCGACATCGGTCGGAGCGCCGGCGGCGTAGTCCGGATAATGCGCCTTGTAGATGGCGAATGCCGCCTGAAGCCGGGCGGGGCAGCGTCGCGGCCAGTCCAGATCGTCTGCCTGGCGGAGAAGATCCCTTTCGGAAGGGGCAAGCTGGTCGCCGTAGGGTTGTGGGTGTTCATCGAAGGACCAGGAAGGTTCACTGGCGGCCAACGGGCCGGCTGCCGAGAAAAGAGCCGCGAAAAGACCGAGCGCCAGAGCTTTTGATCGAAAGGACATTCCTTGCCGTCTCCCCTCACTGATGGAAATGTTACCCAGGGTTGAATTGAGGCGATTTTCAATCACGTGTCAAGCGATGCACGGTGGGCGAAAGGTCCCTCGTTTGTATCGCGACGGCGCTTCAATTCTTGTCCAAACCACACTAGATAGGTCTCAAGACAAACCAACTGCGTGAGGCCCTCATGACCGTCGAGACCAGACTTCCCCATCCCATCGATCTCAAAGCGCTGGAAAAACTGGCGGAAGTGGCGGTGCATGTCGGCATCAATCTGGCGGAAGGGCAGGATCTGGTGATGACCGCGCCGATCGAGGCGCAGCCCTTGACGCGGCTGATCACCCGCCATGCCTACCGGGCCGGCGCGGGCGTGGTGACGACGATCTTCTCCGATCCGCAGGCAGCGCTCGAGCGTTTCGAAAACGCCCACGATGCGAGTTTCGACAAGGCGGCGAACTGGCTCTACGAGGGCATGGGCATGGCCTATGAGCGCGGCGCCGCGCGGCTGGCGATTGCCGGCGATGACCCGATGCTGCTTGCAGCCCAGGACCCGGAAAAGGTCTCGCGCGCCAACAGGGCGAATTCGACCGCCTACAAGCCCGCACTGGAAAAGATCGCCGGTTTCGACATCAACTGGAACATCGTCTCCTATCCCTCTCTGGCCTGGGCCAAGACTGTGTTTCCCGATGACCCGGACGCCATGGCGGTGGCGAAACTGGCGAAGGCGATCTTTGCGGCTTCCCGTGTCGACCAGCCGGATCCGGTCGCCGCGTGGAAGGAGCATAACGACAATCTCCATGCCCGTTCCGCCTGGCTCAATGGCAAGCGTTTCTCGGCGCTGCGCTATTCCGGGCCGGGCACCGATCTCACCATCGGGCTTGCCGACGAGCACGAATGGAGCGGCGGCGCTTCGATGGCCAAGAACGGCATCATCTGCAATCCGAACATCCCGACCGAGGAAGTGTTCACCACCCCGCACCGGCTCAGGGTGGAAGGTCATGTCTCCTCGACCAAGCCTCTGTCGCATCAGGGCACGCTGATCGACGATATCCGCGTTCAGTTCGAGGGTGGGCGGATCGTCCATGCCGCGGCCGCCAAGGGCGGCGACGTCCTGAACAAGGTGCTGGATACGGACGAAGGCGCGCGCCGTCTCGGCGAAGTGGCGCTGGTGCCGCATTCCTCGCCGATTTCGGCAAGCGGCATCCTGTTCTACAACACGCTGTTCGACGAGAACGCCTCCTGCCACATCGCGCTCGGCCAGTGCTACTCGAAATGCTTCATCGACGGCGACAAGCTTTCCGCCGAAGAGATTGCGGCCAGGGGCGGCAATTCCTCGCTGATCCACATCGACTGGATGATCGGCTCGGACAAGATCGACATTGACGGGCTCGATGCCGAGGGCAACGCCACGCCGGTGATGCGCGGCGGCGAGTGGGCTGATTGAGGGCGCGTTCAGCTCTGCCCTTGATGCAACCCCGGCTCCGGGCCGGGGCTGCGACCGTATAAGACGCCGCTCAGAACAGGCTGCCCTGTTCGGGCGGTTTTGTTTTGGCGGCTGGCTTCTTCCGCGGCTGCTTAGGCTTTTCTGGCGTTGCCGTTTCCTTTGCCGGCTCTGCGGTTGCGGCAGCACTTTCTCCTGTCACAGCGCTGACGCGACCATCGGCGAATTCGATTTCGACGGGTTTTCCCTGACTGAGTCCCTCGGCGCGGGAGATTGGCTTGTTTTCCTCGTCGCGGATCACGGTAAAGCCGCGCGCGAGCACATTCTTGTAGGACAGCGAATTCAGCACGCGGTGTTGGCCGGAGAGCGCTGCGCGGTGAGCCTTGAGGTTTGCGGAGATCGCCGTGTCGGCACGCGCCGCCAGAACCGAAACCTGTTCGCGGTCGCGCGCCATCATCATCGAAAGCCGCTGCGGCATGCCGGAAAGGCCGGAGGCGCTGCGCTCGAATGTCCGGCGCTTGTTGATTGTGTTGAGTTCCAGCGCCCGCGTGAGCCGCAGCGCGGCCTCATCGAAACGGCGGCGGGGAAGGGCGAGCAACTGGTCGAGCGAGGGCAGGCCACGGGCAAGGCCGGTCAACGTCTGGCGGCGGAAATCCATGAGCCGCGTCATGGCCGAGGAGAGCCGCGCGGCCTGCCGCGCCTGGTCGGCGACGAGTTCCGCTTTCACCGGAACCGCGCGTTCGGCAGCGCCCGTCGGGGTCGGCGCGCGGTAGTCGGCGGCATGGTCGATCAGCGTCCAGTCGGTCTCGTGACCGACGGCGGAAATCAGCGGGATATCGCTTTCATAGGCAGCGCGCACCACGGCCTCGTCGTTGAAGCCCCAGAGGTCTTCCAGCGAACCGCCGCCGCGCGCGACAATCAGCACATCCGGCCGCCTGATCGGGCCGTCCGGCGCCAGCGCATTGAAGCCGCGAATGGCAGCGGCCACGGCATCGCCCGAACCCTCGCCTTGCACCTTGACCGGCCAGACGACGACATGGACCGGAAAGCGATCGGTGATGCGGTGGAGAATGTCGCGGATGACCGCGCCGGTGGGCGAGGTGACGACGCCGACGACGCGCGGCATGAAGGGGATCGGCTTCTTGGCCTCCGCGTCGAACAGACCTTCCGCAGCAAGCTTCCTGCGCCGTTCCTCCAGGAGCGCCATCAGCGCGCCGGCGCCGGCGGGCTCCAGCGATTCGATGACGATCTGGTATTTCGAGGCGCCGGGGAAGGTGGTGACCTTGCCGGTCGCGATCACCTCCATTCCTTCCTCAGGCTTGATCTTCAGGCCCGAGAATACGCCGCGCCAGATGACCGCGTCGATGCGCGCGCGCTCGTCCTTCAGCGAGAAATAGGCATGTCCCGAGGAATGCTGGCCGCGAAAGCCCGAAATTTCGCCGCGCAGGCGAATGCGGTCGAACCGGTCCTCCACCGTGCGCTTGATCGAGCCGGAGAGCTCGGAAACGGTAAACTCGGTCAGGTTCGTGGCTGATTCGGCGTCAAAAAGATTGCTCATGGTTTCAGTCTAGCCGATTGATCCCCGTCTTTCACCGTTGATCCCCTGAAATCCCCGCCCGCTGCGGCTCTGGCAGACTCTCCGAAATCAACGTCCAACAGGAGAACTGCCATGACAGATCGTTTTTCCTCACGCAACGCCACGCCGACGAGCCCGGCCTATGACGGTTTCGAGATCACGCCGGATGACGCCGTTCCGCTGGAAGAGGTCACGCGGGCCATCTATGTCGGCATCGGCGGCAGCATGACCGCAACCCTGATCTCCGGGGAAACGGTGACATTCGAAAACCTACCCTCCGGCTTCGTTCTGCCGGTTCGCATCAGCCATGTGCTTGTGACCGGCACGACAGCAGGCGCACTGGTGGGGCTGGTATGAGGATCGCGAACGAAATATCCGTGCCGGGCGCTGATCGGGGCGCCGGCGGGTTTCAGGTCGCGCCGGAGCTTCGAGCCGACGCGGCCGGCGGCGGGAATTTCGGACCGGCAGCGGTGCTCGATTTTGCCGGCAGCCAGTATGCCCTGACGCGTATCCCGTTATCCGGCATCGCTCCGGCGTCACCGTCCGAACTGGCGATCCTCTCCGCCGTTCCCTTCGATCGTATGGTCTCTTTCACCCGCCCCGGCAGTGCCACCTATGTCGGTCCTGGCGGCATGCTCAGGATCGCGGCGGCAAACATGCCGCGCTTCGACCACACCAACGGGCGGCAACAATTGCTGCTCGAAGGACCAGCAACCAACAAGGTGCTGTGCAACAATGCCAATCCGACCGATCTGACCGGCATGGGCGGCTCCGGCGCGCCGGCTGTGCTTTCGGTCGTTGACGATACGGCTGCCCTGTCCGCCGCAGGGCTTTCCGAGGTCTGCGCGTCCGGAAAGGTCTACAGGCTGGACAACACGGCCGGGACGGCGGATGCCTTTGCCGTTGCGGCGGGGGACGCGGGCAACACGGCACTTCACTCGATCTCGGCCTATGTGCGCGCGGCGGCGGGCGAGGGCTATCTGCGTATCAGCGGTGTGGTCAACAGCCCCAGTTTTACGAATGCCGCCTATCAGCGGGTGACGCTCGACGGATACGCAACAACGACCGGTGCGACCTTCAGCGTCCGGGCACGACCCGGCGCGGTGGTGTACTTCATCCTTCCTCAGTTCGAGCAGTCCGCGGTGACAAGCTCTCCGATCGTCACAAGCGGCGGCAGCGCCGTCACCCGGCCGGCCGACAAGGCGCGGCTGAGCGATCCTGTTGCCGCGCTTCTTCAGCGGGACAAGGCCTCCCTGCTGGTTCAATTTGAAGGCCTTGTCGGATCTGTCGGCCGGATCATGGGCGGGGCAAGCTACTATCCCTTGCTCGGCTTTTCCGGACCAGATCTTCTGGTCGACCAGACGGTGGCTCTTGCGTCCGGGCTCGCCAAGCCGCTGCCGCGCGCAGGCGCTGCCTTTCGTTTCGACAGGGCCGACGACACGATCGGCGGTTCCTACAAGGGCAACGCCGTCGTTTCCCAAAGCCGAGATCTTCTGTGCGACACAGCCAAGATCTATCTCGGCCGCGACGAGAACGCGACGACAGCCGACCGCTTTGCCGCCGGCTGGTACGATCAACTGGTGATCTGGCCGTTCCGGATGACCGATGCAGATCTGCAAGCGAAGGCGGCGCCCTATGCGTGATGTGTTTCTGAAGTTCGAAGACCATGCCGAGGCATTGGCCGCACTCAATGCAGCCGGTGTAACGGTCCCGTACGAAGAAGAGGGCGAGGCCCGCCTTGCCTATCGTGACACCGGCCTTCCGGCAGGGATGCTGGCGCTCAAGCCTGTCGGCGCGGCCTGCGACGGTCTCGTCTACGCTCCGACCGGGGAGACGCGGATGGACGGCGATGGCAATGCGCATGCGGAGATGGTGGCCGTCGCCGGCTACCACGTCAATCTCCGCCTGACTGAGGCCGAGGCGCTGCCGGCGGAACTGGCGGCGCATGTGGTCACGCCGGCGCCGCAAACGCCGGCCGAGCGCTTCGCCTGATGAAAATGAAAAATGGCGACCCGTCGGGCCGCCATTTCCGATCATCCTATCCGCGCATCAACTGGAACGCTCCCTGATGTCTGCCGCAGGCAGCAGCGGAGCTATTCGTTGATCAGCCGCTTCAGCAACTCGACTTCCTGCGAGAGCTTCTGGTCCTTTTCCAGAAGATCCTCGATCTTGCGCACGGCATGCAGAACGGTCGTATGATCGCGTCCACCGAAGCGGCGACCGATTTCGGGGAAGGAGCGCGGGGTCATGGTTTTCGCCAGGAACATGGCGATCTGCCGCGGCTTGACGATCACCCGCGTGCGGCGGTTGGAAACAAGTTCCTGGCGCGTCACGCAGTAATGTCGGGCGACCACGCGCTGGATGTCTTCGATACGCACCCGCTTCGGTTCGCCCGTTCCGACAAGATGCACCAGCAACTCGTCGACCCGTTCGATCGAAAGGTCCGGCTCGAAGGAGCGGCGGAACAGAAGCTGGTTGAACGCGCCTTCCAGTTCGCGGCCGCTCGCCGTCACCTTGCGGGCGACATGGTCCAGGACGTCTGCGGCGATATCGATCGACGGGTCTTCCTGGCGGGCGAGGGCGAGCCTGCGCTTCAGCATTTCAAACCGCATGGCATAATCCGGGGCCTCGATCTCGAGCGAGACGCCGCCGGTGAGCCGCGAACGCACGCGCGGATCGAGCGATTCGAGTTCCCAGGGCGCGCGGTCGGCGGCGACGACGACCTGTTTTGCGCTGTCGAGCAGCGTGTTCAGCAGATGGCAGAACTCGTGCTGGATCATCTTGCCCTGCAGGAACTGCATGTCGTCGATGACCAGAAGATCGATATTGCGCAGCGAATCCTTCAGTGTCAGCGCGTCATTGTCGCGGATCGCGGTGGCGAACTTCCACATGAAGTATTCGGCCGTCAGATAGACCACGCGCTGCTTGTCAGGGGAGGCGAGAGCGGCGTTGGCAATGGCCTGCAGAAGGTGAGTCTTGCCGAGGCCCACTGAGGAGTGGATGAAAAGCGGATTGAACCGGACCGCCGCCATGCCGGATTCGGCAATGGTCTTGGCCGCGGCGAAGGCCACCCGATTCGACGAGCCCTCGACGAAGCTGTCGAAGGTGAAGAAGGGATCGAGCGGCGAACCGAAAACGGTTCTCGGGCCCTGCGCCGCGCCCCGCGCAGACCCGCCCTCGGGCTCGGGCATCAGCGGCTGGTCGTTGACGGCGCGGGGAACCGGGCGCACGGCGGCCGTCTGCTGGGGCAGCACCGGCTTCGGCTTTTCCTCGGGAACCTGCGGACGCTGGGCGCGCGTTGCCGAACGCACGAGCACCTCGACCTTGAGCACCTGCGGGCGCTCGGAGCGTGCCAGTTCGCATAACAGGTCGAGATAGTGGTTGTTGATCCACGACTTGAGGAATGCGGTCGGGACCGAGAAACGGATAACGCTCTTTGAAGAGGAGTGCAGCTTCAGCCGCCCGAACCAGCTTGCATAGACATCGGCGCCCACATGAGCCTTGAGCGCCGTGCAGAAGCGCTCGAAAAACTGATTGTCGGTACTCAAGGCCGCGTCCGGTGCTTCATCATGTTCCCCTTTCAAGACCTCTGAAGCGCCTGCACCCTGCTCAGGGCTCGAAGTCACCGTCCTCGTTCTCATTCCTTGCCGCCTTTCGAAAGTCATCACACAGGCGCAAGCGCTTTTTGCGCTAGCGGCCCGTTTTTCCCTTTGACCCCGGTCAGGGGCCTTTCGTTGAAACTGCCCGGGTCAAAGCCGGGCTTGGGACAATCCCTGCACAAGCCAGCGCCCTTCCTCGTAAAGGGTGATGCTGGCCGCAAAGTGTCCGGTCAGTCGTTCTCGTCCGTCTTGGTCCCCACTTGCTTTCCGGCCTGAAAAAGGCACACAATAACCGAACCGGATTTCACGAAGAAATCCGATGTGCAACCTATGATTGTTGGAAGGACGAAGCCAAAACGACCTCGCTTCCAGCTTCAGGAAGACAACACGCTCCTGGAGAACGCGCCCCTCCCGACAAGGTCGGGAGCTCAATCCGTCCGCTGATGTGGGAAGCATTTAGGCAAGAACGGCCGTCAATTTCAACAAGGAATTTTACGCGAATCGCTGCCGCTCGCATTGACTCAAGGGGGCGATTTTGACTCGCTTGCCGGGCTCTCAAAAGAATCGCTTTTGAATCAACTAGATTCAGAAGGCGCTCATTTTTCGGAGCCGATTCGGGGTCGAAAAAATAAAATCTCTTGACGCGTTTCGGGGGCGCGAATTCGGGCCAAAATTGGTTGAAATGTGACCTTCCTCCCGCAACCTATTGAAATCACGTTAAAAAAGTCGTCATTTTTGTGACATGTGGCTGAAACGCGATTGTCATGAAGGGCAAGCCTATGAAGAAAAACAAAAAACCCGGCCAGGGGCCGGGTTCTTAAAAAAGCTGATACCTGTTCGCTCTCAGGCGCTCAGTGCATTGACCCGCTGAGCGAGACGCGAAACCTTGCGCGAGGCCGTATTGCGATGCAGGACGCCCTTGCTGGCGGCGCGGGCGATTTCCGGCTCGGCGGCCTTCAGCGCTTCCTTCGCCTGATCGAGATTGCCGGCTGCGAGCGCCTCCTCGACCTTGCGGACGAAGCCGCGAACACGCGAGCGGCGGGACTTGTTGATGGCGGTACGGCGGGCCATTTTGCGCGTCGCCTTTTTCGCCGAAGTTGTATTGGCCATATAAGTCTCTCTTCGAATGTGGTCGCAAGCTCCGGCATCGGCGGCGCGCCGTCAAAGGCCAGGGTCGCTTTTCTGCCGGGAGCAATCGATGAAGCTTTGCAGCTTTCAACACTGTGGTGCGGGCATATAAAGGCAAACGGACGGTCCGTCAATGAACAATTGAAGAAAAGACCCGCCGCTGCCGCTGGCCTCTCGCCGCAATGCTCCTGCTGCGGCGTGTCGCGCCATTGCCATTGCGCCGGTCAGTTCTAAACTTCATGAAGGATTAAGAGCCGCGGAGGCCCCTTCGGCCCCGGCACAAGACAGAAGGCAAAGGGTACAGCAACATGCGCGTCACAGTCTTTTCGGCCAAGCCCTATGACGAGGAATTCCTCAAAGCCGCCAATGAGGGGCGTCATGACCTGGTGTTCACGGAGGCGCCGCTGCATGCGCCGACGGCCAAGCTCGCCGCAGGCTCCAAGGCCGTCTGCGCCTTCGTCAATGACGATCTCGGCGCCTCGACGCTGTCAGAGCTGAAAGAGGCCGGGGTCAAGCTCGTGGCGCTCAGATGCGCGGGCTTCAACCGGCTCGATCTGACGACCGCCGATCATTTGCAGATGGCGACCGCCCGGGTGCCCTCCTATTCGCCCTATGCCATTGCCGAACACACGCTGGCGCTGGTGATGACGCTGAACCGCAAGATCCACCGCGCCTATAACCGGGTGCGGGAAGGCAATTTCGCGCTGAACGGGCTTCTGGGCTTCGACCTGCACGGCAAGACGGTGGGCGTGGTCGGAACCGGCGGGATCGGCCGCAACGTAATGCGGGCCTTTTCCGGTTTCGGCTGCAAGATCCTTGCCTTCGACCCCTATCCGAGCGAGGAGGCCATCGCGCTCGGCGCGCGCTATGTCGAAAAGGACGAATTGCTCGAGCGTTCGGAAATCATCACGCTGCACTGCCCGCTGACGCCGGAGACGCGGCATTTCATCGACGAGGATGCGATCGCCGCCATGCAGCGCTGCAGGATGCTGGTCAACACCAGCCGCGGCGGCGTCATTGATACGCTCGCCGTCATCGAGGGGCTGAAGTCGGGGCGAATCGGCGCCCTGGCGCTCGATGTCTATGAGGAAGAGGAGGACCTGTTCTTCCGCGACCTCTCCTCCACCGTCATCCGCGACGATATCTTCGCCCGGCTTTTGACCTTTCCCAATGTGCTGATCACCGGTCATCAGGGCTTCTTCACCGAGGAGGCGCTCTATAACATTGCCCATACCACGATCGGCAACCTCACCGCCTTCGAGGAAAAGGGCGCGGCGCTCCATCCGATCGACCGGCGATAGAGCGTTCTATCCCATCATCCCTTCTGGCAGGCCGGACAATAGAAGGTCGAGCGGCCGGCCTGCACGGCGCGGGCTACCGTGCCGCCGCAGTCCTCATGCGGACAGGGCGCGCCGGTGCGGTCGTAGACGGAAAAGGAGTGCTGGAAATAGCCGAGCGTGCCGTCCGTCCTGCGGTGGTCGCGCAGCGTCGAGCCCCCGGCCTCGATCGCCTCGGCAATGACGGCGCGGATTGCCGGGACAAGCCTCTTCAGCCCTTCCTTCGGCCTTCCCCTCGGCGTGACGAGGCGGCCCGCGGCGCGAAAGGGCGAAAGCCGCGCGCGCCACAAGGCCTCGCAGACATAGATATTGCCGAGGCCGGCGATATTGCGCTGGTCGAGGAGTGCGGATTTGACGGCTTGCGTCTTGCCGGCAAAGCGAGTGGCGAGGAAATCGGCATCGAGACTGTTGCCGGTCGGCTCCGGTCCGAGGTCGGCAAAGGCCGGGTCTGCTTCCAGCATTGCCTTGCGCGCAAGCTTGATGAAGCCGAAACGGCGCGGATCGTTGTAGACAATGCGCCGCGCCGGAGCGCCGGAAAGGTGAAAGATCACGTGGTCATGCAGCGCCTTGACGTTGCGCGGCGCATGAAACCGGCCCGGCAGGTGGGCATCGTCCTCCTCCTCGACGCGCCAGGAACCCGACATGCCGAGATGGGCGATGATTGTGGTGCCGTCATCGAGGTCGATCAGCAGGTATTTCGCCCTTCGCCCCAGGGCGACAATGGTTCTGTTCGCCGCAGTATCGACAAGGTTTTCGGGGAAGGGAAAGCGAAGGTCGGCGCGGTTGAGAACGAGCTTCTCGATCCGGCGACCCTCCATGGCGGGCGCCAGTCCGCGGCGGACGGTTTCGACTTCGGGCAGTTCCGGCATCTTATTTTAAGCCTTTGGCGTTTCGCTTTATTCCGTTTCGGTTTATAGCCGCACTGTCGGCGGGCGACAGCAATAGCGCAAGGTTTCGGCTTTCGCTATGCTCGCCTGAAATTTCAATCGGGTAACAGATAGGTGCGAATATGGCTGAAAGCCGGACCGGTGCGCAGGGCGGCATGGAAACCTCTTTCGGCTTCAAGGACGTCGCTGATGGCGAAAAGCAGCCGCTCGTCAACGACGTCTTCCACAAGGTCGCCAAGCGCTACGACATGATGAACGACCTGATGTCGGCAGGCCTGCACCGCGCCTGGAAGGACGGCATGGTGAGCGCGCTCAATCCGCCGCCGAACCCGGATTACCGCGTGCTCGACGTTGCCGGCGGCACGGGCGATATCGCGTTTCGCGTCGTCAAGGCCTCGCGCGGGCTGGCGCGGGCCACGGTGCTTGACATCAACGGCTCGATGCTTGCCGTCGGCGAGGAGCGGGCGGCGAAGAAGGGGCTTTCCCGCAACCTCACCTTCGTCGAGGCGAATGCGGAGGACCTGCCGTTCGACGACAAGACCTTCGATGCCTATACGATCGCCTTCGGCATCCGCAATGTGCCGCATATCGACAAGGCGCTGTCTGAAGCCTACCGCGTCTTGAAGCGCGGCGGGCGGCTTCTGGTGCTGGAATTTTCCGAGGTCGAGGCGCCGATCCTCGACAAGGTCTACGAGGCCTGGTCCTTCCATGCCATTCCGCTCGTCGGAAAGGCGGTCGCCGGCGACGGCGAGCCTTACCGGTACCTGGTCGAATCGATCCGCAAGTTCCCGAGCCAGACGGATTTTGCCGCGATGATCGAGCGCGCCGGTTTCTCGCGCGTCAAATTCACCAATTATTCGGGCGGCATTGCCGCCCTTCACTCAGGCTGGAAGCTTTAGGCACGGCTCATGGGCGCGTTACGATCCTATTTCAATCTGCTCGGCGTTGGCTGGGTGCTGGCCCGCGAAGGCGTGATCAACGCGCTGCCGTCGGAAGGCCTGCCGGCCTATGCGCGGCTGGTGAAGGCGCTTCTCGTGCCGTTTGCCCGGCCGAGCGCGCGCAAGAAGGACCGTTCCGACCGCCTGGGCAAGGCGATTTCGCGGCTCGGTCCCTCCTATGTGAAGATGGGCCAGTTCCTCGCGACCCGGCCTGATGTGGTCGGCGATGGCTTCGCCAATGATCTGGCGCAGTTGCAGGACCGCATGCCGTTCTTTTCGGTCGAGGCGTCGAAGGCGACAATCCGCAATTCGCTCGGTCGCCCGGTCGAGGAGCTCTACACATCGTTTGGCGATCCGATCGCTGCCGCCTCGATCGCGCAGGTGCATCCGGCCGAAGTGCTGGATCGCGACGGTTGCCGGCAGAAGGTCGCCGTCAAGGTGATCCGCCCCGGCATCCGCCAGCGCTTTCAGGAAGACCTCGGCGCGATGTATCTGGTCTCGCGCATGCAGGAGCGCTTCATCCGCTCCAGCCGACGGCTGCGCCCGGTTGATATCACCCGCACGCTGGAGCAGACCACCAAGATCGAGATGGACTTGCGGCTCGAGGCGGCGGCCATTTCCGAGATGACGGAGAACACGGCCGAGGATCCCGGTTTCCGCTTGCCGAAGGTGGACTGGGAGCGTACCGGCCGAGATGTCGTCACCATGGAATGGATCGACGGCGTCAAGATGTCGGACCTCGAAGGGCTGAAGAAGGCAGGGCATAACCTGGAGGAACTGGCGGTCACGCTGATCCAGTCTTTCCTGCGCCACACGCTGCGCGACGGCTTTTTTCACGCCGACATGCATCCCGGCAATCTCTTCGTCGACAATGACGGCATGATTGTCGCCGTCGACATGGGCATTGTCGGCAGGCTCGGAAAGAAGGAACGGCGGGTGCTCGCCGAGATCCTCTACGGTTTCATCACGCGCGATTACATGCGCGTGGCGGAAGCCCATTTCGAGGCGGGCTATGTTCCCGCGCACCACAACAAGGCATCCTTTGCCCAGGCGATCCGCGCCATTGGCGAGCCGATCCATGGCCAGTCGGCCGAGACGATCTCCATGGGCAAGCTTTTGACGCTGTTGTTCGAGATCACCGAGATTTTCGAGATGTCGACGCAGACGCAACTCATCAACCTGCAGAAGACCATGGTGGTGGTGGAGGGCGTGTCGCGCATGCTCGATCCGCATTTCAACATGTGGAAGGCCTCCGAGCCCGTGGTCGGCAAGTGGATCGAGGAAAATCTCGGCCCGAAACGCGTGCTCGCCGACATGCGCGAGGGTATGCACGCGGTGCTCAAGATCGCCGAGGCGATCCCGGAAATCGCCGACAAAACGGAGAAATTCCACAACGAGATCATCGCCATGAGCGACAAGGGCCTGCGCTTTGACGAGAATACGGCCGAGGCGATCGGCCGCGCCGAAGCGCGGCATACGCGCTCGGGCCGGGTGGCGCTGTGGCTGATTGCGGCGGTGATGGTCTATATCGCCGTGGTGGCTTCGGTGGCGGTCTTTTGATGGCGGCGTGTTCTTTCGGTGCGGCGGCGTTTCTCCGCCACCTACATGATTTGGTTCAATCTTGCCCTGGCGAGGTTTCTGCGGCCTTTCCTCCCTCCGCAGCGTCATCCTCGGGCTTGACCCGAGGATCAAATCACCTCTCTCTGCGGGCGGCGTATCGGTCGCACCGCCATATTGCGCCGTCGAGCTCGAACAAACCTGCGTTGCCGCTCTGGTTTGCGGGGTTGGATCCTCGGGTCAAGCCCGAGGATGACGCCGAGGGCGGGGAGGGACAAAGCATACCGCCAGCGCGGCGGCAAAGCGCGGCTGAACGCCGACATGAGCCGCATAGTCCCCTCAAGGGGGGAGAATGGAACGCGTGCGACCAGCCCCTAAGCCTATTCTCATCCCACGGAGCATAACCATGCGCATCGGCGGGCGTCTTCAAGGCGCGATCGAAATTCTGACGGATGTCGAAGAGCGGCGGCGGCCGATTGCCAATGCGCTGAAGGACTGGGGCACGGCGCATCGGTTTGCCGGCTCCGGCGATCGCGCGGCCATCGGCAATATCGTCTATGACGCGCTGCGGCTGAAGCTTTCCCACGCCTGGCTCATGGATGACGATAGTTCGGCAGCCCTTGCCCATGCCGTCCTCTTCCGGCAATGGGGCATTGCGCCCGAGGCGCTGGCCGAACGGCTGGATGGCGACAAGTTCGCGCCCGAGCCCTTGTCCGATGCCGCGCTCAAGGCCTTTGTCAGCCGCAACCTGGCCAACGCACCGGATCATGTGCGCGGCGATCTGCCCGCGTGGATTCTGCCGGCCTTCAAGGAGAATTTCGGCGAGAACTGGCTGGCTGAAGCCGAAGCGCTGAACCTGCGGCCGCCGCTGGACCTGCGCGTCAACACGCTGAAGGCCACGCGCGAGAAGGTGTTGAAGGCCCTTGTCCGCAGCGGCGCAGGCGAGGGCGGCATCGCGCCCGAGGCGATCCGCATTCCGCCCGGAAGCGGGCCGGACCGGCTGCCCAATGTCACCGCCGAGCTTTCTTTCCAGAAGGGCTGGTTCGAGGTGCAGGACCAGGGCTCGCAGATCGTGGCGAAACTGGTCGGGGCGAAGGCCGGCGATCAGGCGCTTGATTTCTGCGCGGGCGGCGGCGGCAAGACGCTGGCGCTGGCAGCTGCGATGGAGAATGCCGGGCAGGTGCACGCCTATGACGCCGACCGCACCCGGCTTGCGCCGATCATCGAGCGGCTGAAGCGGGCGGGCACGCGCAATGTACAGGTCCACGACGCGCTGGACGGGCTTTCCGGCCTTGAGGCGCGGTTCGATCATGTTCTGGTCGACGCACCCTGCACGGGCACCGGCACCTGGCGCCGCCGGCCGGACATCAAATGGCGGCTTTCGGAGAAGAACCTCGAGGAGCGCACCGCCCAGCAGGCCGAGGTGCTTGTCGATGCCGCGCGCTTCGTCAAGCCGGGCGGGCATATGGTCTACGTCACCTGTTCGCTTCTGCCGGCGGAAAATCAGGATCAGATCACGCGGTTCCTGCAAGGCGAGACGGGCAGCGGCTTTGCGGCCGTGGATGTCGAGACCGTCTGGCCCGCCATGTTCCCCGGCGTCGCGGCGCGGCCTCATGTCTCCGGCGCAGGCTTTGCCACCCTGACGCCGGCGGCAACCGGGACCGACGGGTTCTTCTGTGCGATTCTGGTCCGGAAATCCTGATTTCAGCGCTTTGCCTTGACGATCATCAAGGCCGATATGCGGCCTTTCTGCTTATTGTTCGTTCAATAACTGGATTATTTGACACAAGTTTGTTTTTCCTTCATGTAGGCCGCGATCAACCAATCGTGAACTCATTGAAGGAGAGGGATTCATGAAACGCACGACAACCATGCGCGTTGCGCTTTCCGCTTTTGCGGCCTCGACCGCTCTTGCGGCCATGCCGGCCTTTGCGGCGGACGTGACGCCGGAAGAGGTCGTCAAGCATTATGCCGGTGTCGCCCATGCCAAATATCAGGACAGCCTGACGACGGCGCAGGAACTCGACAAGGCAATCCAGGCCTTCATCGAGGCCCCGAGCGAAGAGACGCAGGCCGCCGCCAAGGAAGCATGGATTGCCGCCCGCGTTCCCTATCAGCAGACCGAGGTCTACCGCTTCGGCAATCCGGCCGTTGACGACTGGGAAGGCAAGGTCAATGCTTGGCCGCTGGACGAGGGCCTGATCGACTACGTCGATGCCTCCTACGGCATGGAAAGCGACGAGAACACGCTCTACACCGCCAATGTAATCGCCAATCCGCAAATCGAGATCAACGGCGAGCCGGTCGATGCCAGCGAGATCACGCCGGATCTTCTGGCCAACACGCTGCATGAGGCCGGCGGTATCGAGGCCAATGTCGCGACCGGTTATCACGCCATCGAATTCCTGCTCTGGGGCCAGGACCTGAACGGCACGGATGCCGGCGCGGGCGAGCGCTCCTACACAGACTATCTTTCGGGCGATGATTGCACCAACGGCAATTGCGACCGCCGCGCCGCCTATCTCTCGGCTGCGTCCGAGCTGCTGATTTCCGATCTGGAAGATATCGTGGCGGCCTGGGAAGAAGGCGGCGAGGCCTACGCCTATGTGACCGAGGATCCGACACGCGGCGTTGCCGCCATCCTGACGGGCATGGGCTCGCTCTCCTATGGCGAACTCGCCGGCGAGCGCATGAAGCTCGGCCTGCTGCTGCATGATCCGGAAGAAGAACATGATTGCTTCTCCGACAACACCCACGCCTCGCACCTGAACGATGTCATCGGCATCCTGCAGGCCTATACCGGCGACTACGTTCGCGTTGACGGCACGGAAATGACCGGCGCTTCGGTCTCCGATCTGGTTGCTGCCAAGGACGCGGCGCTGGATGAGGAAATCAAGGCGAAGCTCGTCGACACGGTCGAGGCGATGGAAGCCATGGCGTCGCGCGCCAATAACGTCGAGGCCTATGACCAGATGATTGGCGAAGGCAATACGCAAGGCAATGCCACCGTTCAGGCCGCCATCGACGGACTGATCGCGCAGACCCCGTCGATCGAGCGTGCGATTGCAGCACTTGAACTCGGCCAGATTGAACTGGAAGGCTCCGACAGCCTGGACAATCCGGACGCTGTCTTCCAATAAGAATAGCAATGGCGGGGCCCGCGCATGTCGCGGGGCCCGTCCTCCTTTTGACGTGAAAGACCATGACGATACGGTATTCGAGAACTCTTCCTCTGGCGGCGCTTGCCGCCTTGTTCGGTTTTGCGGCACTGGCCCAGGACTGGCCGCTGCCTGAAACGCGCGATGATCTCGATGCCAAGGACAAGGCCCGTGTGGAAAAGGTCACCGAGCCGACCGATGACTTCTCCAAGGCCGAACGCTTCGAGACCATGCAGGGCGGGGCGGCGACCACCAAAGCCACAGTCAACCGCGATGTGTTTTCCAAATCCTCCGCCAATATCACCTTCGCCGAGGAAGAGACCTTCAAGCTCGGCAATGCGCTGTTCCGCAAGTTCTGGGTTTCCTCGCCGTCTTCGACGCAGGCCTCCGACGGGCTCGGCCCGCTGTTCAACGCGCGCTCCTGCCAGAGCTGCCATTTGAAGGACGGGCGCGGCCATCCGCCGGAAGGCGACAGCGATGCCACCTCGATGTTCCTGCGCCTCGCGCGGCCCGCCCGCACGCCGGAGGAGCAGGCGCGCATCGATAGTTACGAGACCATCAATTTTCCTGACGAAGTCTATGGCGGCCAGTTCCAGGATTTCGCCGTGCCGGGCCTTTCCGCCGAAGGTCATATGAAGATCGATTATTCGGAAAAGCCGGTGACGCTCGGCGACGGCACGGTCGTTTCGCTCCGCGAGCCGACCTATAGCGTGACCGATCTGGCCTATGGCCCGATGGGCGAGGACACGACGCTTTCGCCGCGCATTGCCAACCAGATGATCGGCATGGGGCTGATCCAGGCGATCCATCCGGCGGATATCCTGTCTCAGGCCGATCCCGATGACGCGGACGGCGACGGCATTTCCGGTCGTCCGGCGATCGTCAGCGATCACAGGACCGGCGAGGTCAAGCTCGGCCGCTTCGGCTGGAAGGCGCAGAATGCCAGCGTGCGCGACCAGTCCTCCGGCGCCTTTTCCGGCGATATCGGCATTTCCTCGCCGGACGCGCCGAACCATTGGGGCGATTGCTCCGAGACGGAGGCCGACTGCCTGGCAATGCCGCACGGCGCCCAGGCGCGGCTTGGCGACAGCGAGGCGCCCGATCCGGTGATGGAACTCGTTACTTTCTATTCCGAAAACCTCGCCGTGCCCGCCCGCCGCGATGTCGACGATCCCGAGGTTCTGCGCGGCAAGCAGGTGTTCTACGAGGCCGGCTGCACCGCCTGCCATACGCCGAAATACGTCACCAGCCGCGATGCGGAAAACGCGGCCCATCGCTTCCAGCTGATCTGGCCCTATTCCGATTTCCTGCTGCATGACATGGGCGAGGGGCTTGCCGATCACCAGCAGGTGGGTGTCGCCGATGGCTATGAATGGCGCACCGCACCGCTCTGGGGCACGGGGCTGACGGAGGTTGTCAGCGGCCACTCCTTCTTCCTGCATGACGGCCGGGCGCGCGACCGCACCGAGGCGATCCTGTGGCATGGCGGCGAGGCGCAGGATGCGCGCGACAATTTCGCCAATGCCTCGAAAGAGGACCGAGACGCACTGATCACATTCCTGGAATCGCTTTGAGACATGGAGTTGTTGTGAGACATCTTGCCGGAACCGCCTTCGCCGTCCTTCTTGCCTTGCCGCTGGGAACCGGCAGTGCGCGGGCCATGAACGAGGACGCCGTGCCGATGGTATTGGAAAAGGCCGTCGACGGTTTTATCCGTCCCGGCTATCACGCCTTCGAAGAAGCCTCCGGCGCCATGGCCTCGGCAATGGGCGCCTTCTGCGCCACGCCGGACGAGGCGACCTATGGGGAGGCTGAGGCGGCTTTTGACGAACTGGTCAGCGCATGGTCGCATATCGAGATCGTGCGCACCGGCCCGGTTATCGACGACCACCGGTTCGAGCGTATTCTCTTCTACCCCGACCGCAAGAGCATCGGGCTCAAGCAAGTCCAGGCGGCCATCATCGAAGAGGATGAAACCGCCACCGGTCCCGATTACCTGCCGGAAAAGAGCGTCGCCATGCAGGGATTGCTGGCGCTCGAATTCGTGCTGTTCGGCACGCAATACGAGACGATGTTCGATGCGCCGGAGAGCTATCGCTGCCGCTATGGCGCTGCGATTGCGGAGAACATCGACACGATTGCCGGCGAACTGGCGGAAGAGTGGGATGCGCCCGATGGGGTCGCTGCCCACTGGAAGAAACCGGGGCCTGACAACCCGCTGTTCCGCACGAATGACGAGGCGCTGACGGCGCTGCTCGGCGTGCTGGTGCACGGCATGGAAACCGTGCGCGACTATCGGATCGAGTATTTCTATCGCGGCGAGGAGGGCCCGAATATTCCCACCCGCGCGATCTACTGGCGCTCGGAAAACACCTGGCCGTCGATTCTCGCCAACCTGGAGGGACTGCAGGCGCTCCTGAACGAATCGGAGATGGTTGATCTGCTCGATGAAGACGTGCGCTCCATCGTCTCTTCCATCAACTTCCTGTTCTCCTCGGTCGAGGGCGTGGTCGGCAACATGAACCCGGATATCGAGGTCGTGCTGTCGGATTCCGACCAGCGTGCCAAGCTCGATTACCTGCTGATCAACACCAAGGACCTGATCCTGAGGCTCAACGACCGCTATGGCGGCGCGATCGGACTTGGCGCGGGCTTTTCCTTCTCCGACGGGGATTGATGTTCATGCGCTCGCCGCTCCTTGACCGTCGAAGTTTCGTCAAGGCGGCGGGTGCCGCCTTTCTGGCGGGTCTCGCACCGGCCTCCGCCTTCGCTCTGTCGCGCGCCGACGCGGTCTATGCCACCGGCATCCGCAGGCCCGACCGCAGTTTCGCGCTGGCGCTGATGAGCGAGGCGGGTGATTTCATCGCCGAGATCGAACTGCCCGACCGCATCCACGGTCTCGCCGCGTCGCCCGCAACGGGTGAGGTCGCGGCCTTCGCCCGCCGGCCCGGCACCTTCATCCTGGTGTTTTCACCGGATGGCAGCGGCGGGCAGTTCCTCATCAATTCCGTTGCCGACCGGCATTTCTACGGCCACGGGGCGTTTTCGCCGGATGGCCGGTTTCTCTATGCCAGCGAGAATGATTTCGAAAACCGTTGCGGCGTGATCGGCATCTATGATCGCCGCGATGGCTATCTCAGGATCGGCGAATATCCGACCTATGGCATCGGCCCGCATGATCTGGCGGTCTCGCCGGACGGGCGCTTTCTGGTGGCGGCCAATGGCGGCATCGAGACCCATCCGGATTTCGGCCGCACCAAGCTCAATCTCGACCATATGGAGCCGTCGCTGGCCCTGATCGATGCGGCGTCCGGCACGCTTGTCGAAAAACATGCGCTGCCGGCCGATCTTCGCCAGCTTTCGACACGGCATCTGGCAATCGGCGAAAAGGGACGCGTGTGGTTCGCCTGCCAGTATGAAGGCCCGCGCAATGCGCTGCCGCCGCTCGTCGGCCGATTTTCCCCCGGCGAGGCGCTCACCTTTGCCGAACTGCCGGACGATATCACCATCGGGCTTGGCAATTATGTCGGCGCCATCGCCTATAATCCGCGCGACGGGCTGATCGGCCTTTCCTCTCCGAAGGGCAAGGGGATGGTGGCAAGCGTTGACGAGGCGACCGGTCAGATGCGCTCTTCGCGCGTTCTTGCCGATGCGGCGGGCATTGCGGCGGCAGACCATGGCTTTGCCGTCGGCACCTATGGCGGGTCGTTCAAGGGCCGCCATCATGATGTCGCTTTCGATCAGCATATCCAGCGCCTGAATGAATAGGTCGACTGGACAACAGGGTTTCGCGCGCTAGATCGGTCTCGCCATGAAAAACATTCTTATCCATGCCGTCTTCATCGTCGGTGTCGTCATTGCGGGTTTCATTGTCGGTATCGTCAATGTGCCGGGCGAATGGTACCAGTCGCTCGCCAAGCCGCCCTTCAATCCGCCGAACTGGGTCTTCGCGCCCGCCTGGAGCCTGCTCTATGTGCTGATCGGCTGGGCCGGCGCGCGGCTTTTCATCGCCCGGCCGCAAACCTCCGGCGCGCTGACGCTCTGGTCGGCGCTTCTGGTGTTGAACCTTGCCTGGTCGCCGCTCTTCTTCGGCATGGAAATGCCGGCCGCGGCGCTCGTGGTCGTGGTCGCGCTCCTTGCCGGCATCCTTCTGTTCATCGCCCGCACCTGGGGCAAGGACCGGCCTTCGGCCGTGCTCTTCGTGCCCTATGCGGCCTGGGTCGCCTTCGCCACGCTGCTCAACGCCTCGATCGTTTACCTCAATTGATCTTTCCCGCTTGTTGGGAATAGGCGACCGTGCCAATCTTTGGCGCAAGACGAGGTGAGGCATGGCGAATTTCGAGCACGGCGATTTTCACGCCCGGATCATGAACAGTTTTGCAAGCCAGGGCGCGATGGAGATGCTCGGGGCGGAGCTGACCCGCATCAGCCACGGCGTGGTGGAAATCGAGCTGCCGTTCGATCAGAAACTGACGCAGCAGCACGGCATTCTCCATGCGGGCGTGATCGCGACGGGGCTCGAGACCGCCTGCACCTATGCCGCCTATACGATGGTCGACACCGATGCCTCGCTGCTCACCATCGAGTTCAAGGTCAACCTCCTGTCGCCGGGGCGCGCCGGGCGGTTCCTGTTTCGCGGCGAGGTGACGAAGCCCGGCACAAACATCATCGTCACCGACGGGCGCGGTTATGCGATCGGCGAGGACGGTCCGGCGAAGCTGATCGCCTCCATGTCCGGCACATGCATGGTCGTGCGCGACCGGGAAGGGTTCCAGGGGTAGATGCTCGATCGGGTTGCCGGAAAGGACGTTCTCTTCGTGATGGCGGCCGAGGCCGAATATGGCGAAAGGCTGAAGGCGCGGATTTCGCCGCTGATGGCGGGCGTTGGCCCGGTCGAGGCCGCGATTTCGCTGACCAAGGCGCTCACCATCTCTGCCGCGGCCGGCAGGCTGCCGGCGCTCGTCGTGTCGCTCGGTTCGGCCGGTTCGGCCACGCTGGAGCAGACGGAGATCTATCAGGCCGCCTCGGTCTCCTTTCGCGACATGGATGCCTCGCCGCTCGGTTTCGAGAAAGGCCGGACGCCGTTTCTGGATATCCCGGCCGAAGTTCCGCTGCCGTTCACCATCCCCGGCCTGCCGTCCGCGCGCCTCTCGACGGGCGCCAATATCGTCTCGGGCGCGGCCTATGAGGCAATCGACGCCGAGATGGTGGACATGGAGACGTTCGCGCTGCTGCGCGCCTGTCAGGTCTTTGGCGTGCCGCTGGTCGGCCTCAGAGGCATTTCCGATGGCCGGGAAGAGCCCAAACACGTCGATGACTGGACGCAATATCTCCATATCATCGATGAAAAACTCAGCCATGCCGTCGATCGGCTGGAAAGCGCCATTGAAACGGGCGCGATTCCCCTCTAAACGCAGCTTTTAGCTTTCATCGAGCGGAAGGCCTCCCATGACCGCAGACATCTCCCATCCCGATTCCGTCCTGATCATCGATTTCGGCAGCCAGGTCACGCAGTTGATCGCGCGTCGCGTGCGCGAGACCGGCGTGTTCTGCGAGATCGTGCCGTTCCAGAAGGCCGAGGAGGGGTTCGAGCGGCTGAAGCCGAAGGGCGTGATCTTCTCCGGTGGGCCGGATTCCGTCACGCGGGACGGCTCTCCGCGCGCGCCGCAGGCGGTGTTCGACAGCGGCGTGCCGATCCTCGCCATCTGCTACGGCCAGCAGACCATGTGCGTGCAGCTCGGCGGAACCGTGGAAGGCGGCCACGCCGCGGAATTCGGCCGCGCCGATGTCGAGATCCTGAAGGCCTCGCCGCTGTTCGAGGGCATCTGGGATGTCGGCAAGAAATATCCGGTATGGATGAGCCACGGCGACCGCGTCACCCGCGCGCCGGAAGGGTTCGAGGTGATCGGCGTCTCGCCGCACGCGCCCTTTGCCATCTGCGTCAACGAGGAGAAGCGCTACTACACCACCATGTTCCACCCGGAAGTGGTGCACACGCCCGACGGCGGCCGGCTGCTTTCCAATTTCGTGCACAAGATCGTCGGCCTGAAATCCGACTGGTCGATGGCGGCCTACCGCGCCGAAATGGTGCAGAAGATCCGCGATCAGGTCGGCGACAAACGCGTGATCTGCGCGCTGTCCGGCGGCGTCGACTCATCCGTTGCCGCACTCCTGATCCACGAGGCGGTCGGCGACCAGCTCACCTGCATCCTCGTTGACCACGGGCTGATGCGCAAAAACGAGGCCAATGAAGTGGTCGCGATGTTCCGCGAGCACTACAATCTGCACCTCATTCATGTCGATGCGGTCGACCGTTTCGTTGGCGAGCTTGAGGGCGTTGCCGATCCGGAAACCAAGCGCAAGATCATCGGTCGCCTGTTCATCGAAACCTTCGAGGACGAGGCGAAAAAGCTCGGCGGCGCCGATTTCCTCGGCCAGGGCACGCTCTATCCCGATGTGATCGAAAGCGTGTCCTTCTCGGGCGGCCCCTCGGTCACCATCAAGTCGCACCACAATGTCGGCGGCCTGCCCGAGCGCATGAACATGCAGCTTGTCGAACCCTTGCGCGAACTGTTCAAGGATGAGGTCCGCGTGCTCGGCAAGGAGCTCGGCCTGCCCGACAGCTTCATCGGCCGTCACCCTTTCCCGGGACCCGGCCTTGCGATCCGCTGCCCCGGCGGCGTGACGAAGGAAAAGCTCGACATCCTGCGCGAGGCCGACGCGATCTATCTCGACGAAATCCGCAAAAACGGCCTCTACGACGTCATCTGGCAGGCCTTCGCCGTGCTTCTGCCGGTGCAGACCGTCGGCGTGATGGGCGATGGCCGCACCTATGAATATGTCTGTGCACTGCGCGCCGTGACCTCGGTCGATGGCATGACGGCGGATTTCTACCATTATGACATGAACTTCCTCGGCAAGGCTGCGACCCGCATCATCAACGAAGTCCGCGGCATCAACCGCGTCGTCTACGACGTGACCTCGAAGCCGCCGGGGACCATCGAGTGGGAATGATTCAGACCCATCCGAACGCCGCCTACTTCGCGCTGAAATGCGATCTAACTGACTGAAAATAAAAATAAATTCCTTCTATGCCTATCGACATCTATCGGTGGGCATAGATCGCGTTTGGCAGCCTCGCTGACGGGCCTCGCCCCCATTGATCAAACGGAAAAACGAAAGTACCGTCAGGAGCAATGAGGCTCGTGACGGTACTTTTCTTGATCTAAGACGCTGAATTAAAAGTGTTTTCGACGCTGACGGCCTCCAAAAACCGCGTGACGGTACTTTTCCGTTAGGAGGCCCGAAATGTTGACCGATGCAGCACTTAAGTGTTTGAGACCAAAAGCCAAAATGTACAAGGTATCCGATCGTGACGGCATGTATGTGCGCGTCGCGCCATCGGGTGCCATCTCGTTCAGGCTCGACTATCGGCTGAACGGCAGGCGAGAGACCGTCTATCTCGGTAGGTATGCCCGTGACGGAATATCGCTCGCCAGGGCTCGCGAGCTATGCATCGACGCACGGCGCGCAATTGCCGAGGGGCGGTCTCCTGCCATTGAGAAGCAGCGGGAGAAGCGCCGGATCAAGGAAGCGAAGAGCTTCGGTCAGTTCGGCGAGAAGTGGCTGACGAACGCAACCATGGCCGACAGCACGCGCGCGATGCGGCGCTCCATCTTCGAACGCGAACTGATGCCCGTCTGGCGCAATCGTCTTCTGACGGAGATCACACCTGATGACCTGCGTGCCCACTGCGGCAAGATCGTCGAACGAGGTGCGCCTGCAACGGCTATCCATGTGCGGGATATCCTGAAGCAGATCTACAGCTATGCAATTCTGCACGGCGAAAAGGTCGTTAATCCGGCCGATGACGTCGGTCCGGCCTCAATCGCCACCTTTACGCCGAAAGACCGCGCATTGTCGCCCGCCGAGATCCGCATCATGTTCAAGCAACTCGAGCATGTCGCGACGCTGCCAACGATCCGCCTCGGTATGAAGCTCTTCCTCCTGACCATGGTCCGAAAGAGCGAGTTGCAGGACGCGGTGTGGGACGAGATCGATTTCGACAACGCTGTCTGGACGATACCAAAGGAGCGCATGAAGCGGTCGAAGCCGCACAACGTCTACCTGTGCCGACAGACGTTGGACATCATGATCGCGCTCAAGACCTGCTCCGGCAACTCCCGATATCTTTTGCCGTCCCGGTACGACGCTGATGCTCCCATGTCTCGCGCGACCTTTAACCGTATCACCTACGCTGTCGTCGCACAGGCCAAGAAGGAGGGGTTGCCGCTGGAGCCGTTCACCGTGCACGATCTGCGGCGCACCGGGTCGACGCTGCTAAACGAATTGGGCTTTAACAGCGATTGGATCGAAAAGTGCTTGGCGCACGAGGACGGGCGCTCATCGCGCGGCGTTTATAACAAGGCCGAGTATGAAGTGCAGCGCCGGCATATGATGCAGCAGTGGGCGGATACTGTGGATGCCTGGATCGATGGCCGGAAGTATGCTCCCACGCTTTTGCCGCAAGCTATGCCCTTGATGGAGCTTGATCCTGCCCTTTGACGGGGCGGGTTTTACGCCTGGTGACATCGGGGTGTTGGGCGCGCCGGATCGGTGCCGCCCGCCTTGCCATCAGCCAAGCTTCGACTTCAGCCAAGTCCCAAACGACGCAACGCGGAGAGAGCGCAAACCGGCGGGGAAACTCGCCACGCTGCTCCATTTCATAAATGGTGCTGTCAGCCAAAGGGACCATTTCACGTAGCTGCTGGCGCCGAATCGTTCGACGAAAATTTGGAGTGTTCATTCTATGTCCTCCGATCATCATGAGAACCATAGAAAGCGATAGAAGCTGAATGTGAAAAGTCCTTGCAGGCGCTTGTGCGGTAATATCGCGCTATGTCGTGCAAATCGGATTGGTCTTGGAAGAAACGCCTCCCATAACCGTCCACGCAGTTATGCAGCCCGCCTGTCACGTTCCCAGCCGTCTTCTCGATCGTATGATGTTCGATCAATTCGTTCCCGAAAGGTCGAGAGGCTTTGATTGCTCGGCAGAGACCGGTCGCGAAAGGAAGCCATCAATCAACGTCAGAATTATTCCAACAACAAGCCCCGTACCCAACACCAATATGAGGGAAATATTGTCGCCGCGATCGATTGAACGTATTGCTGCGGGGAGGACTGCAAAAATTGTCACGTTATTTAGCGTTTCAGCAAAAGCAAGTACCATGCCTTTGCTATGCCCAGATCGCTCTGCCAATATCGTTGTGCTGCTTGGCGCGCCGGCGCCGAGTGCAAATCCCCATAGGACTAGGCAAGTTACGGCCCCGATGAAAGGGAGAGCCATTGTGGTGAAGGCTGCGATCGACAGCGCAAGTAATGCAGTTATCGCGATGAGTGATATTTCTTCTCTGCCGCACATGCGGCGTATCCAGCCCGCAGAAAGATTTCCGATGCCCAAACCGAAACCAAACGCGGTAACCGTGACGCCAATTTCGGCCGTGTTCAAGTTGTAGCGTTGCTTGAGCATCTCCCCCGAGAGTAGGAAAGCGGCCACGCCTGTCCCATTCCAGGCGCCCTTGGCTATCAGCGGTCGCATTACATTCCATTTCTTCATCCAATGAAAATGCACTGCAGTTCTGGCGAATGAGGGTGAATAATTACCGGGGGTCGTTCTGGAGCCGATAATGAACGCCAACACGCATCCGCTTGCGCTCGTTAGAAAAGGCAGTCGCCAACCAACCCATTCGGTGAGCACGCCTGCGAGGGCTGGACCCAGCGCAATGCCGAACGTCATTCCAAGCATGACGAGTCCCATCGCACCAGCCTGCCTTTCCCTGGGGACGATTTCGGAAACCAGGGCGAACGCCGTTGGAATGATTACAGCAGACGCTAGCCCACCGAAGACTCTAAGAACCATTGCAATTTCGATAGTCGGCGAAAATGCAATTCCTATTCCATCGATAGCAAAGGCCAGAAGAGCAAAGAGTAGGAAACGAACACGGTCGATACGGTCTGAAAGATATCCCAGAATAGGAGCCGCCACAGCGTAAGTGAAGGCGTAGCCGGAGATTAGCCACGAGGCGCGAGCCGGAGACGTGCGGAATGCCTCAGCTAGCGGTCCAAGCATCGCCGAAAGCATGAACTCGCTTGCGCCGACGAAAAAAACCGCCAAGGCTAGGATAGCGAGAAAGGGTCTATGCTGGTTGGAGCTTTCCGACGTCTTTTCTGATGTCGTTACCATTGATCTTCTGCTCTCTTTGAAGCTGTTTCAGACAAAAATACGTCTTCGCGATCGCGATCGCGTTTGGGCGGGATGAATGGACGGGAGGAGAGGCCGAGAGAGGGATCTCGCGACAAGGCCAGATGGATCAATATCCTATCTGGATCGGCTCAGAAATGTTTGTGAGTATATCGACGAAAAGCAGCTCAAAATTAGCTGCCCACGCTGGTATGCGCTCCGATACAAGTCTTCGTATAAGTCGACCTTAGTGCTGCTGTCAACGTGCTGAGGTCGGAACAGTGATCGGGACCGGGCCTTCTCTAGGGGTTGCTTGCCGCCAGAATGGACGACTTTAGCCGCTGGTGTTGGGATAGAGCACATAAAGGTGCCCGATCGCGCGGCCGATGATCACGGTCGAACAAACCGAAGCCAGTTCGTCGCTCGCCGCACCCTAGGTCCAATTCGAGCTACTAACGTCGACTTCATATGTGACGTCGATTATCTATAATGCATGACCAAAGAGACCGATGAAACCATTTCCGACCGGATTGCGCGCATTCTCGCGGATCGGATCATATCGGGCGCGATACGGCCCGGCGCGCGGTTGCGGCAGGATCATGTCGCAGCAGAGTTCGGCGCCAGCCACGTGCCGGTGCGCGAGGCTTTTCGCGCACTGCAGAAGCAGGGGCTGGCGGAGAGCGAGCCCTGGCGTGGGTTCCGCGTCACCGAATTCGATATCGCCGAATTGCGCGAGGTCGCCGAGATGCGGGCAAGCCTGGAATCGCTCGCCCTGCGTCATGCCGCGCCAAACCTGACGCGGGCAATTCTCGATGAGGCGGAAGAGGTTACCCGGCACGGCGATCGCGCCGGCAATGTCCGCGACTGGGAGGCCGCGAACCGCAGATTTCATTATCTGATCCTCACACCGTGCCACATGCCGCGCCTGCTGCGCACGATCGACGACCTGCAGGCGGCGAGCGCGCGCTTCCTGTTTGCCGCTTGGCGCAGCGACTGGGAGGCACGCACAGACCACGACCACCGTGCCATCCTCGATGCCCTGCGGAAGGGCCAGACCGAATTTGCCTGTTCGACCCTGGCACGCCATGTCGGCTGGATCGGCAAGCGCAAGCCGACATCAAAAAATGCCGATCTCAGAGAGACTTATGAGATTCCTGGATAATTATCTATAATCTGCGTTGATCATATGAAACTGACTCCGGAATTATAGATAGCGTTGAAACCTATCTTCGGAGACCAGCCTCATGGCCTTGCTCACCTCCTCCCTGACCCGCCCGGCATCGCTCTGGCGCGGTGCTGCCCTCACGCTTTGCGGCGCGGTGCTGATCACGATCGGCGCCAAGGTGCAGATCCCGTTCTGGCCCGTGCCGATGACACTGCACACGCTCGCGGTGTTCTTTCTGGCCGCGGCGCTTGGTCCCCGGCTCGGCTTTATGGCCATGGCCGCCTATCTCGGCGCGGGAGCAATGGGACTGCCGGTGTTTTCCGGGTCGCCGGAGCGCGGGATCGGACTTGCCTACATGGCGGGGCCGACCGGCGGCTATCTCATCGGCTACCTGCTCTCGACCCTCGTGATCGGCCGGCTGGCCGAAGGGAATGGCCCGATGCGGCTGGCGCTGGCGATGCTCGCCGGCCTCGCCGTGGTCTATGCCTTCGGCCTGGCATGGCTCGCATTGTTCGTGCCGGCCTCCGGCCTGATCGCCGCCGGCCTCGCTCCGTTCATCCTCGGCGACCTGATCAAGATCGCGCTGGCGGTCGCCCTGATCACCGGCCTCGGCCGCCTCAAGGGTCGCGCGGCATGACCGGCGCCAAGATCAGAACCGACTGGACCATGGACGAGGCGCGGGCGATCCACGCCCTTCCGTTTCCGGACCTGATCCACCGGGCGCAGACCGTGCATCGGGCCCATTTCGACCCGACCGCGATCGAGACGGCGAGCCTCTTGAGCATCAAGACCGGCGGCTGCCCTGAGGATTGCGGCTATTGCTCGCAATCTGCCCACCACCGGACCGACGTGAAGGCGACGAAGCTGATGGCGACCGACGATGTGCTGGAAGCCGCCCGGCGCGCGAGGGACGCGGGCGCGCAGCGCTTCTGCATGGGGGCTGCCTGGCGCAGCCCCAAGGACCGCGACATGGACACGCTCTGCGCCATGGTGCAGGGAGTCTCGGAACTCGGGCTCGAAACCTGCATGACGCTCGGCATGCTGAAACCGGATCAGGTGGCGCGGCTGAAGGCGGCCGGGCTCGATTTCTACAACCACAATATCGATACCGCGCCGGACTATTACCGCGAGATCGCCACCACGCGGACGATGGCGGACCGGCTGGAGACGGTCGAGCATGTTCGCAAGGGCGGCATCAGGGTCTGTTGCGGCGGGATCGTCGGCATGGGCGAGACGGAAGAGGATCGCATCGCCATGCTGGTGACGCTCGCGACCTTGCCCACCCATCCCGACAGCGTGCCGGTCAACCTGTGGAACCCGGTCGAGGGCGTGCCGGTGCAGGAAACTGCAAGCCCGGTCGATCCGTTCGCGCTCGTCCGGCTCGTGGCGCTCGCGCGCATCCTGATGCCGGCCTCGGTGGTGCGGCTCTCCGCTGGACGCACGGGAATGAGCGATGAATTGCAGGCGCTCTGCTTCCTTGCCGGCGCGAATTCCATTTTCGTTGGCGAGCAGTTGCTGACGACCGGCAACCCCGCGGCCTGGAGGGACCACGACCTGTTGCAACGGCTCGGGATGCATGTGGCGCCCGCCAGGCCGCAAGGCTCCGCCATGGCGGCCGAGTAGTTCAATCGGGCAGGCTTCGGGCGAGGATATCCACCGCCCGGGCAATCTGCTCTTCGTCCAGCGCTGCATAGCCGAGACGAAGGGCTTGCGGTGCGGTGCGATCAAGGGCGAAGCGTGTTCCAGGCAGCAGCGCAAGCCCTGCCGCGCCGGCCCGCTCTGCCCAGGTTTCGGCGGAGACGCCCACGCACCGCAGCCACAGGGCCAGCCCGCCCGCGGGGCTGTCGAACATGATCCGCCCGCCCAGATGGGCCGACAGAGCCGACGCCAGGACATCGCGCCGGGCCCGATAGATGCGACGGGCCTTCCTCGCATGGCGGCCGAGATCTCCGTCGCGGATCAGGTCCGCCAGCGCGGCCTCAAGCGGCGCGTCACCCTGCCGGTCGATGGCCGCACGCGCGGCCGCCATGCGGCCGAGCAGCGGCTCCGGGGCCATGGCATAGCCGAGGCGAATACCGGGCGAGAGCAGTTTGGAGAGCGAGCCCACATAGATCAGCGGCAGGCCTGCCGGGGCCCGGGCCGCAAGCGGCAGGACCGGGCGCCCCTCGAAGCGGTACTCGTGATCGTAGTCATCCTCGATCAGCGTGATGCCGTGACGCTCGACGGTGTCCAGAAGCTTCAGCCGTCGCGCCGCGCCCATGGTGACCGTGGTCGGATACTGGTGATGGGGCGTGACATAGACGGCCGCGATGCGCGGATCGCTTTCGATTGCCGCCTCAAGCCCCGCGACCGAGAGCCCGCCCGCATCGACCGGAATGCCCCGCACGGCAGCGCCCGCGGCCCGGAAGGCCTCCCAGGCCAGCGGGTAACCGGGTTCTTCCACGGCAATCGCCTGACCGGGTTTCACCGCCGCCCTGGCCGCCAGGAACAGCGCCATCTGGCTGCCGCGCGTGATCAGCAGCCGCGCCGGATCGGCGACCACGCCCCGGTCCGTGGCGAGATAGGACGACAGCGCGTGACGCAGGACCGGCGTGCCCCGGGCATCGCCATAGTCCGCGCCGCCGCGGAAGGCCGGAGACAGCAATGCACGGCGGAAGGCGCGTGCCAGCGCCTTGTCCGGCACCAGCCTCGGATCGGGAGCACCATCGTTGAAGGCGAGATGCGGGCGGACGGTAGCGGGCTCTCTGGGCACGGACACCGAAACCGGCTCCGCCATGCTGTCGGGCAAATCCTCGGCGACGAATGTGCCGCGTGCGGGTTCGGCATGGAGCCAGCCCTGCGTCATGAGCTCCTGATAGGCGGCGTCGACCGTGTTGCGGTGAACGCCGAGCTGGCGCGCCAGCGCCCGCGTCCCCGGCAGACGGGCGCCGGGCTTAAGGCGGCCACGCATGATGTCGCGGGTGATCGCGTCGGCAATCGCCAGAAACAGCGGGCCGGCGGGCTCCTTCTCGATATCCAGCGCAAGCGGCTCCGATGCCATCACAACCGGCCTATCCAAAGTTTCGAAACTGGCACTTTTGTTCAGGCCGGATATTCGCGAGACACATGGAAAACCGCAAGAGGTCCCCATGTCGAAATCCGCCCTGATCCTGCGCCATCTCGCTTTCGAGGACCTTGGCAGCTTTGGCCCGGTGCTTGAGGAAGAAGGCTACCGTCTCAACCATGCCGAAGCTGGCATCGATGCCTTGCCGGATTCGCGCGACCCCGATCTCGTGGTGGTGCTCGGCGGCCCGATCGGGGTGAATGACACGCAAGCCTATCCCTGCATGAAGACAGAGCTTGAGTGGCTGGCCCCGCGTCTGGCAGGCCGCCGCCCGACGCTCGGCATCTGCCTTGGCGCGCAGCTCATGGCGGCGGCGCTCGGCGCGAAGGTCGCCCCGATGCCCCGCAAGGAAATCGGCTTTTCCGCCCTGGCGCTGACGGAGGCCGGCATCAACAGCCCGCTTCGCCACCTGCGGGATGTGCCGGTTCTCCACTGGCACGGCGAAGCCTTCGATATCCCGGATGGAGCGGACAGTCTCGCCAGCACCGCCGCCTGCGCGGCCCAGGCCTTTGCAATGGGCGCAACTGTTCTGGGGCTGCAATTCCACCCCGAAGCAGGCCAACTGCCGGCCTTCGAGCGCTGGCTCATCGGCCACAGCGTGGAGCTGGCTGAGGCCCGCATCGACCCGGCCAGCCTGCGTCGCGAGGCCATCGCGCACGGTCCGGCGCTGAGGCATGCCGGCCAATCCATGCTCCGGGCATGGCTGCAGGACTTGGCCGCATGACCGTGATCACCCTTCTGACAGGGCGCGCCAGACCGCTGCCGGGAAGCGACGCGCAAAGCGGCATCATGAAGTCTCCGGTGGAAAGGCCGCTTCGCCTCGGCCCGGAAGGGTTCGAAGGCGATGAGCAGGCGGACCGGCGGGTGCATGGCGGCGTCGAAAAGGCCGTGCATCATTACCCGCTGGATCATTATCCGCTCTGGCGTGAAGAACTCGGCGATCTGCCGGCGCTTGCCGTTCCCGGCGGATTTGGCGAGAACATCTCGGCATCCGGCCCGACCGAAAACACCGTCGCTGTGGGAGATGTTTTCCGGCTGGGCACGGCACTTTTGCAGGTCTCGCAAGGGCGGCAGCCCTGCTGGAAGCTCAACCACCGCTTCAACGTGGCGGACATGGCCCGCCGTGTGCAGCAGAGCGGCCGCACCGGCTGGTATTATCGCGTGCTGGAAGACGGACTCGTTAAGACGGGAGACCGGCTTGAACTGGTGGACCGCATCGCGTCGGACTGGACGCTGCACCGGCTCTGGCATGCGCTTTATGTCGACCGGCTGAACCTGGACGAACTGAAGGGCATAGCAGCCCTCGACGTGCTGGCCGAAGGCTGGCGGAAATATGCGGTTCGGCGGCTCGAGAGCGGTCGGGTGGAGGATTGGCGCAACAGACTGGACGGCACTGCATGACCTCTCCTCCCTTCGTGATATCGATCCAGAGTCAGGTCGTGTTCGGCCATGTCGGCAATTCCGCGGCCGTGTTTCCGATGCTCGCGGCTGGGCTGGAGGTGGCGGCGATCCCGACGGTCATCTTCTCCAACACGCCCGACTATCCGACGTTGCGTGGCCGGGCTCTGCCGCCGGAATTCTTCTCGGACCTGTTGCAGGGCGCACGCGAGCGCGGCCTGCCGGAACGCGCGGATTTCATCCTGACCGGCTATATCGGCTCGCTCGACGTGGCAATGATGGTCGCGGATTTCGTGGCCGAGGCCAAGGCCATCAATCCGCGCCTTGTCTATCTCTGCGATCCGGTGATGGGCGATACCGGCCCCGGCCTCTATGTGCCGGAGGCGATCGCCGACGTCATGCGCGACCGATTGCTGCCGATGGCCGATATCGCGACGCCGAACCCGTTTGAACTGAGCTGGCTGACCGGGCAGCCGATCGCGTCCATGGCGGACCTCAAAGCCGCGCGAGCCTTTCTCCGCATCGCGCCGGAAGCCCATCTGATCGCAACGGGGTGCGCGCTCGACGGTACGCCCGCCGGCCATATCGAAAGCGTCATTCTCGGAGCCGCCGACGCAAGCCGTCATCCTGTGGAGCACCTGCCGGTCGCGCTTCCGGGCACGGGCGATCTGTTCGCCGGGCTGATCGTCGCGGGGCTCGCGCGCGGATTGCCCTTGACGCAGAGCGTCGAAGCAGCGCAGCGCCTCACATCGCGCGCGCTGGACCACGCCTGTGCCCTCGGCGCCAGCGAAGTGGTGCTCAGCGAACAGGAGTTCCGTCGCGCTCTTCTGACGCTCGATTTGTGAATGAGGGTTATTTCATCTGAACTGAGAAGACTTCAGTGTTCACTGAGGTGAATTAGCAATATCGAACTGAGGGTTTCGTAAAAAGTGGATGCTCATGCTCGATCGATATGACGTACTCCTTCAGAAATTGAGCGCCCCATTGTGGCTCCGGCAGTACCGGCTCGGTTCATACCTAAAAGAAACCTTTCTGATCGGTCAGCCTGCCGAATACTATGGTTGCCCGCCCGCTCTCATTCCCATCACCTCGAATGGTAGCTTACCGGAATATGAAGGGATCTGGATGCGCTGGTTCTGTGACGAGCCGGACGATATCCGACGCTATGTCTGCGCAGGCCCGGAGGACCAATTCCTGCTGGATGAGATCGCTCTTGATGATGAGCAACTTGCGAACTGGCTGTTGGTCCGGGCGCTCGTTTACACGGATGGGGACGATGAGACGGAAGAAATAGCGTCATTTCGTAAGGCGGCCGGGATTTCGGGTCGTCAATTTGCTGAAATAGACGCACATACCCTCGAATTCGGTGACGATCCGGAAAAGCTGGACAAGCTCGCCGCGTATACTGGACGCGTGCCCATTGGCATCGGCGAACGACGGGCTGCGCCGTTGGCGATCAGCCTGTCCGGTTTATCTGACGAGAATGCAAATGATGTCGCCTATTTCGAGCTCAGTGAGCACGGGCGCTCGTGGCTGAGAAATGGGGCATCTCAACTGCCGCCTTGGCTTGTCGCGAATGCGCCGCTGAACCAGGTTTTCGGAGAGTACCTTAAAAGCGGTCGTCTAGAGGAAGCCTGGTTGACCCTCAACAGTACGGGTTGGTCGATCGGAGAGGCCCGCAGCGCCGCTCTTGCCCTTGCCAGGGCAGCAGACGAGCCGCTGTTCACACTCCATATGCGGGCTTGGGTGGCGTTCACGCTCGATGAAGAAGAATTCATTCCCGACGATGAACTGAGTACCCGCGAATATGAAAACTACGATTATTGAGATGATTGGCTGGAAGATGCGTCCCTTGAAATGCGCGTTTCCCACAAGGCTCAAAACGGCAGGCCAGCACGGATGAGCAAAGCGGAAGCCACGATTTTCATTTTCGCCATCGTCCTGCTTATCGGTGTTGGCTGGCTGACGATATTTCTCTACATCAAGAGCCGCCTGTCGGCGGTGAGGCACAGCAGGATCAAGACCGAAGGAGAGGTCGCGAACATTCCGTTGGTCGCCGCATTTTCGGGCTGGCGGGGCGTACCCTGGATTTGCTGGTCATCGAGTGACCTGAAGCCAACGCTTATTTTGCACGCCGACCATATCGAGTGCCGTGTAATCAGGAGGCGCAGGAAACCCTATGACGTGGTTTCCCGTGTGGACTACCGACAAACTGTCGGGACGGCCAATATCGTGCTGGAATTTTCGGATTCTCTGTCGAGCTTCGTCGGAAACACCGCCAACAGGGATACCGCGCGTGACGCGATCAAACGGCTTGCAGAGAAGGGGTGCCCCCTGTCGGCTCGAGCGAGCGGCCTGCTTGATCGCTGAACTCCAGGCCGGTCGTGGGACGGACGTTTTTCACGTGTCGTGATCCGCCATGAAATCCCGTGCAAGACTTTCTTGGTCCCCGATTCTGGCGGGAGCGATGAGAATTCCGACGCCATCCACCAAGGGCGCGACCCAGGCGAGCATGCCGCGCGGCCTTCTCCGCAACCTTAGTTCGTCGCGCGAGAGGAGACCCATGAGGAAATGGGCTTCATCTGGGGCGGGTTTAGTGCCCCTGTCCATCACCAGCATGGGCTGGTGCCCGAAATCCCATCGCCCGTAGGCAAAATACGCCTCTCTCATCGCAACTTCATGATCCGCCGAGACAAGCCAAAGCCGCTCTTTGAGCAGCAGCTTGCGCATACGGCCTAATAAATCGGGTCGACTACCAGTCTCCAGCAATTGGTGGCCGGCCGAGCGGAATGGCTCGGCGTCCGAGGAAAGAAAACTCAGGCGACCGAGTCGTAACAGGCACCGTGTGCAGGCGTCGAGTTCATGATCTGTCGGGCTGCCGCAAAATGGATTGATGAACTCCTCGCCGACGAATGTCTCCCATCGCCAACCAAGAGCGCCGAACGCCTCCGGCCAATCCCGTCGAGAAGCGGCAAGGAGTGGATCCTCTTCCAAAAGGCGTAGCGCCGTAACCCTTACGGAGCCGTCGGATATCTCGTTCATGTCCCCTGCGTACTACGCACTGCCCGCCGGTCCAAGAAATGGCGAAATGAGAAATACTGCGGATCGGCTGAGATGACTTCAGTTTAGCGCTTCCCGAAGATGCTTATGATTTCGAGCAGGAAATTGGGGATCCTCACGATGAAAGCTTATCGTCTGCTGACCGGCGTCGATGACGCTGCATTCTGCCACCGCATTACTGAGGCCCTCAACCTGGGCTGGAGACTGCACGGGAGCCCGGTCCTGACCTACGACGGCGTGCGTCAGGCCGTGATTTGCGGGCAGGCGATCACGAAGGATGTTCCTGACCGCAGTTACGAGCCTTCGATGGATCTTTCCCGACAATAGAAGGGCGACGGAATGACCTCATTCATCACATTGCCAGGTATCGGCGGTTCCGGTGAAACCCACTGGCAAACGCATTGGGAGGCGTCAGACCCTTGCTTTACCCGGTTCCATCCTTCCGACTGGGACAAGCCCCATCTTGCAGACTGGCAAGACGCGCTGGAAAGGCAAATTGACAATTCGCCATCGCCGCCTGTTCTCGTCGCGCATAGTCTGGCCTGCCTGCTCGTCGCGCACGCGGCAGAGACGGTCGCGGGCCGGGTTATGGGTGCTTTTCTGGTCGCAGTCCCTGATCCTGCCTCCGCTGCATTCCCGGCAGCAGCGGCCAGCTTCGCAAACCCGCCACGCCATCGCCTGCCGTTTCCGACCCTCATCGTCGCAAGCGCCAACGACCCTTATGCCACCCCTGACTATGTGAAAGAACGCGCCGAGGAATGGGACGCCGGTTTCGTCGAGATCGGCCCGTGCGGTCATATCAACGGCGCAAGCGGCCTCGGTATCTGGGACCAGGGGCGGATGCTCTTCGGTGCATTCTGCGCTGGGCTGAGGTCCTGACATGGATGCCTTTTCCGCCGTTGCCGCCTTTTCGATCGCCGCCGCTCTTTTGACAATTACGCCTGGGCTGGACACGGCCATGGTCTTGCGCACTGCCACTGTTGAGGGCGGCAAGCAGGCCATGCAGGCTGGCACCGGGGTGGTAACAGGTGTTCTGGCGTGGGGACTGTTGGCTTCGGCGGGTCTCGGAGCCGTTCTCACCGTATCGGAAGTCGGCTACCGGCTTCTTCAATATCTCGGCGCTGGCTACATCATCTGGCTGGGCGCGCGGATGATCCGGAGCGCAATCCGCAGAACCGTCGAGGAGGGAGGGGCGCTTTACAGCGTGCCGGCAGGCAAATCGGCCAATAAAAGTGCCAACTGGTTCTGGCGCGGTCTGATGACCAATCTTCTCAATCCGAAAGTCGGCGTGTTTTACGTCAGCTTCCTGCCGCAGTTCATTCCACAGGATGTCCCGGTTGTCATGTTCAGCATGGCCCTGGCGGCTATTCATGCGCTTATGGGGCTCATCTGGTTCGCGGCCATCACGGCGGCGACGCGGCCATTCACGCGCGTTTTCCATAGTTCACTATTCAAGCGTGGCGTCGATGGAGTGACTGGCTCGGTCCTGATCGCCTTCGGTGTCCGGCTGGCTTTCGAAGAGCGGGGTTGATCAGGTATGGATATGAATACCACGGCCCTTTTGGTCGCCGCCGGTCTTGTTGGCGGAGCCTGCAATGCAGTCGCCGGGGGCGGCACTTTCTTTACTTTTCCGGCGCTCCTTGCGGCTGGCGTTCCTCCGGTCGTCGCCAATGCCACAAGTGCGATTTCGATCTGGCCTGGACATGCGACCAGCCTGTTCGGTTATCGGGAGGAATTGCGCCGGAATGCAGGGCGATTGAAATCCAGCGCGCCTGCTTTCGTTCTCGGTTCCCTTATCGGCGCGGTACTTCTTTCGATCACTGGGAATGCATTATTCCGCCAGCTTATACCATGGCTTTTGCTTGTCGCGACGATCCTGTTCGCACTCGGCCCTAGGCTACGCTCCTGGATAAGAAGGGACCGCCCCGGAATGCTGCCGAGGCCAGTCATCTTTGCGACAGATCTGCTCGTCGCAATCTATGGCGGATATTTCGGTGCGGGCCTCGGTATCCTGCTCATGGCTGTTCTGACGTTGATCGGGCTTAGCGACGTGAACGAGGCCAACGCGGTAAAAAATGCACTGGCAACAATCGTCTCGAGTCTCGCGGTCACAGTTTTCATTGCCACAGGGATCATAGCCTGGGGGCCCGCATTCGCGGTTCTGGTAGGCGCTATTGCGGGCGGCTATCTCGGTGCGCGCTTCGCTCGCTGGATCAATCCGACCATCCTGCGCGGCATCGTCATTGCCGTCGGGTTTGGCCTGACCTGGTTCTATTTCTGATATGCGGCGGTCAGAGGAACAGAGTGGGGAGCGGCGCGTCTACGGTCTGATACTGGTTGGCGCAGGAACCGTGCTCTGGAGCCTTGCTGGCCTGTTCGTACGCGCAATTGATCTTGGGCTTTGGGATCTGATCCTGTGGCGTTCTCTCTTCGCCTGCCTTTGCCTTGTTGCCATCGCCATCGCAAGGTCGGCGGAAGCGGTGCGTTTCGACTGGCGCTTCTGCCTGGCCGCCTGCTTCTCCGCCACCGCAATGTTCTGCTATGTCGCCGCACTCACGATGACGACGGTCGCAAACGTTTTGATCATCTACGCGACACTTCCCTTCGTGACAGCCGCATTGGCCTTCGCGGTCGGTCGGGAAGCGGCCTCGCGACGCCTGTTGATGGCGAGCACGGTATCTATGATCGGGATCGTGTTCGTTGCAGGCACTGCACTGGCGGCGAGCGATATCAAGGGTAACTTGCTGGCTTTCGCAATGACGCTGAGCTTTGGCGCGCTTCTCATCGTCACGCGCCGTAATCGAGCCCTGAATCTCATTCATGTGAATGCCGCGGGGGCAGCGTTGTGTGCGATCGCGGCATTCCCATTCTCATCCGGCCAGCTTCCGGGGGGCGGTGCGCTCGGATTGATATTCATGCTGGCCTTTCTCACGACCGCGCTCGCATTCCTGTTATTTCTTGCAGGTGGACGCCATGTCGCTTCGTCGGAGTCGGCTTTGATCGCACTTCTCGATGTGGTTCTCGGTCCGCTTTGGGTTTGGTTGGCCTTCGCCGAAGATCCGGGGAAATCGGCGATCGCAGGTGGTCTTATCGTAGTGGCAGCAGTGGTCTGGTATTTCTGGCCGTCCCTGCGCCGGTCTCGATCCTGAAGCGATCGACTATGCGCCTGATCGCGGGAAGCGCCTGCTCAAGATCTTCAGATGATGGCGCACCGATACAAAGACGGATTCCGGAGCTAATGCCGTTTGCGGAGGTTGAAGACGGCGGCGTAACCAGAATGCCCAGCGCCTTCGCCGCAGTATCGAGTGCCTCGGCATCGGAATGGCCTAGCGGAACCCACAGATGATAACCGACATGGACAGGTTGGCGTACAGCTTGCCCCAACAAGTCCGTTGCCATCGCACGGCGGCGAATGGCTTCTTCCTGTATAGCCGTGCTGATGGCATCGGCCGTTCCATCGAGAAGCCATTGTTCCATGACCGAGCAACTCAGCGGGCTGATCATCAGCCCGCTGGCATGCATCGCGGTTTCCGCGCGGTCCAGCCATGCCGGCGGAACCACGAGACCGCCAATCCGCAAAGCCGGGTTGAGGGTCTTCGAAAGGCTGTTGATATAAAAGACATGCTCAGGCGCAAGGCTCGCGATCGGCGGATAGTCCGGGTCGGGCGCGAGGGCATAAACGTCGTCCTCGATCACGATGATGCCTGACTTGCGGCAGATTAGCGCGATCGCGCTCCTTCTCGCTTTGCTCATCGAACCCGTGGTCGGGTTCTGCATCGTCGGCGTGAGATAGACTGCCGCGTTGCTGCCGCGACTTGGCGCGAGTTCCCGTTCAAGCTGATCCGGCAGCATGCCTTCGTCATCCATAGCAATTGAAGTGAGCTTGACGCCAAGATGGCGCGCAACGTTGATCACACCGGGATAGGTCTGATCCTCCACATAGAGCGTACCGCCGGGACCACAGAGCGTGGAGAGGCTGACGGACAGCGCGTGCTGCGCACCATTGGTCAGAAGCAGGCAGGCAGGGTCGGCGTCCAGACCGAGACGGCGAAACCAGCGCGCCATTTCTTGGCGGAACCTCTGATGCCCGGTTACGGGCGGATAGGTATTGAAAACATCCGCGTCGATACGCCTGGCGATCGCGTTGAGAGATCGGGACAGAAGCCTCTCGCTGATGACGGCGGGCGGCGCGTTGCGCGAAAGATCGATGACGTCGCCTCTGCGGGCTTCGGTAACGGCCACGAACGTGCCCCGTCCCTTGACCGAGCGCAGCAGGCCGCGCCGCTCCAGGATTCCGTAGGCCTTCGTCACCGTGCCAAGGCCAATGCCGAGACGCCAGGCAAGATCGCGGTGGGCCGGAAGCCTGTCTCCAACCTCCAATCGCCCGGCTGCGATGTCCTCCGACACGGCGGCGACGAGCCGATCGCATGGAGAGTCCATGTCGCCAGTAAGGCGAGGTTGCCAGGGTGATTGTAGACGCATGTGAGTAGCCCAATAGTGTCATGTTACGCTTTTGCATTTTACGGAAAGTGTAACATCAAATAGTATTGGCTATCACGAAAAATCTTTTGCTCCGAGAAGAACGACATGGAGAACGCATCGAAACCCGGCCCTTTTGGCAAGGGTGTCCGCCTATGCGGGACAGTGTTGGCGAACCGAGTTCTGAAAGTTGTCGATGAGGCTTTGGGTAAGAGGGCCAACGCTCCATTGGGCTCCAATCGCTGGCCCCTTGAGTTCGACGACGGGCTGGATCTCGATCGAAGTGCCGACAACGAAGACTTCATCTGCCGCGCACAACTCCTCCAGCGAGACTTTTCGCTCCTCGAGTTCCAGGCCAGCCTTCTGCGCGAGAGCGAAGACATAGCGTTTGGTGATGCTGTCGAGAAAACAGTCTGCTACCGGGGACACGAGCTTGCGGCCCTCGACCAGTATGATGTTCGTCGCGGTCGTTTCGGCAACATCTCCGTCGACGTCGAGCAGCAGGGCATCGTCGAAACCCTCGTCATTTGCGGCATGCCGCGCGAGCGTGCCGATCATGTAGAGGCCGGAACATTTGGAGGCCGTCGGCGCCGTATCGGCACGCGGACGCCTCCAGGAGGAGAGCTGAAGGCGAATACCCGCCGTGCTCCTTCCCTCGGCGGCTGGCGTCGGCCAATCCCAGGCGGCAATCGCAACGTGGATAGTGGCGTTGCGGGCGGCCACCGTCACGCTCTCGCTGCCGCGCCAGGCGATGGGACGGATATAGGCATCCTTCAATTCGTTCGCCCAGAGAACGGCTTCACATGCTTTGACGAGTTCAAGGCTAGAATAGGGAAGCGTGTACCCGACGATCTCGGCAGAACGCTGGAAGCGGGAGAAATGCGCGTTGGACAGGAATATACCTCCGTCATAGGCCCGAATTCCTTCGAACACGGCCCCGCCGGCATGCAGCGAATGGGTCATGACATGGAGCCGGGCTTCGCTCCAGGGAACGAGTGCTCCATCGAGCCAGATCAGGCCATCGCGATCATCGAAAGCAAGCACGTCACTCATAACAATTTGGCCCCTTTGAAAGACACCCCATTGTCACCCAACATCCGTGCCTGGCGAGTGAGCAATCCTCAGAGAAAGCTGAGATTTCGTTGTTCGATGCCAAGTGCAGGAGGAGAACGGCGGCATCCGGCGAGGACGGAAAATACGAGAGCGAGCGCGCCATGACCGAAACGATGCGATTGTCCGTGCCGCTGAATGCCCTGCGCGCTTTCGAGGCCGCCGCACGCCACATGTCGATCAAGGATGCGGCCGAAGAAATCGGCGTGACGCCCTCCGCCGTCAGTCATCAACTCAGGATCCTCGAGGATCTGCTCGGGGTAGAGTTGATGCGCCGCGTCGGACCGCGCCTTGAACTGACGGAGACCGGACGACTGTTGTCTCCGGATCTCACCGTCGGCTTCACGCAGATCATTCAGGCTGTCGCGACAGTGAAGCAGGAACGGAAGCTTGGTCCCTTGCGCCTGTCCATGCTGCCGACATTCGCGGTTCATTGGCTGTCGCCACGGATGGCGTCCTATCCATTTGCGAGGTCTGGCTTCGAACTTTTGATCTCTACGACCCAAACCGCCGTCGATCTTGGCGCCGGCGTTGCAGATGCAGCTGTGCGTCATGGTTCTGGGCAATGGCCTGGTGTTCTCTCCGAGCGCCTGTTCGACGAAAATGTAACGTTGCTCGGCCGTCCGGATGACTGGCAAACGAATGACGAAATCGATATTCGCCAAGCCATCTCGCAAACCAACCTGTTTCTGTCCCAGCATCGGCGCGAGGACTTCCAGCGTTGGAACGAAACGCTCCCGGGCGGTCCGACCCGCCCTGCGGCAGTCACAATCGTCGACTCTTCGGGCCTTGGCCTCAAGGCCGCGATCGACGGCGCAGGAATTACCTTTGCGGGCATCGAAATTGCCGCATGCGACATAGCCGCCGAAAGGCTCGGCCCGATCATGCCGCACCAAGTGCCGGCAAACGCAGGCTATTACCTCTGCTATCCGCCGGCCCTTGAGCGCGACCGCCGCATCAGGAATGTCAGGACCTGGATGCTGGCAGAGGCCGCAAAGACATGCCGATCAGCGGAGCGAGAGAAACGATAATGGCACCGGAGGAACCCGCCAACGCCACGCATCTTCCTGATTTTCCGATCTACTTGTCCTATTGGCGGGCGGCGCTGCTTCTTTTCTTTACGCTGCCGTTTCTGTTGGGTGCGATCAGCATGTCCATCGCCTCTTTCAAAGCCAATTCACTTTCAGAGTTTGCAACGGCGGCCATCCCCACAGCTTTTTTTATAGCAGTGACGCTGGTGCTCCTGCTTGGGGTGTTCAGGTGCCGCCGGAGCCGTGGCCCGATGTATGTTTTTAAGGCCAACGGCCTCATCGTCGGGCGGTATTTTGGCGGCAAGCCCTTACCTTGGAAAGACGTCGATATCTCAACACCAACGCTGCTGTGGTCAGGACCTCTCCTCGTCAATGTGGACTATCGGAAGGCTGAGTTCCGGTCTGATGCAAACCGCCAGCCAATCACTTCCTTCTGTAAAGACAGACATAAAACCACCCGGCGTATTGTCATGCCGAACATTGCTACACTTGGGGGCAGAAATCTGGAACGCACCCTGATCGAGTACATCCGGGCCAACGGCTGCTATGAAACCGAATAGCTCCCTATCTGAACATTTGTCCGCTGCACTGGTACGCCTTCTCGCGGTCAGCGCGGGTGCGACCGTCGCCAACAGTTACTATAATCAGGCATTCCTCGGTCATCTGAAGGCAGATTTTGGGCTGGCCGCGGGCACTGCTGCCATCGTGCCGGTTCTCACCCAGGCAGGTAATGCCTTCGGCGTGTTGCTTCTCGCCCCACTCGGAGACCGGCTGGAGCGCAAATCTCTCATTCTCCGTACTTTCGTTGCGTTGGTGATGGCGTTGATTGGTGCGGCCTTGTCTCCAAGTTTTGTGTGGCTGGCGGTCGCCAGTCTCGCTGTCGGATTATTCACCACCGTCACGCAGCAGATTGTTCCACTCGCTGTGCATCTTGCCCCACCTTCCGAGCGTGGACGCATTCTTGGCAAAGTGACGGGCGGCATATTGATCGGCATCCTGCTTGCCCGCACGGTGAGTGGCACAATCTCGGACCTTTGGGGTTGGCCTTTCGTGTTCTGGTTCTCGGCGGCAATGATGACGGTAATTGGGGTGGCACTTGCGCTCTGGCTGCCTCGTGTGCCGCCAACAACTGACTTGAGCTATCTGCGGCTGCTTGGTTCCTTATGGGCGCTTCTCCGAACGCATGGTGTTCTCCGGCAAGCAGTCGCAGTGCAATTCCTGATTTTCGCAGCCTTTATCGGTTTCTGGTCGAATCTCGCGCTGTTACTATCCGAACCGCCTTATCAGCTTGGTGGCACGGCGGTTGGCCTTCTGGCGCTTGTCGGAGTCTGCGGAGCGCTTGCCGCGCCAGTTGCCGGGGGCTTTACGGATCGACGCGGACCCGCCGTCGTCGTGTCAGTTGGCGCTGGCCTCGTCACGGTCGCTTTCATCGTCTTCGGGCTTTGGCAAGGTTCCCTCATCAGCTTGGTAACTGGTATCCTAGTTATGGACCTTGCCGTACAGTCCTCGCAGGTTGCGAACCAGACGCGTGTCTATGCACTCGACCCGACCGCCCGCAGCCGGCTTAACACGGTGTTCATGGCGACCATGCTCGCTGGGGGGGCGGTCGGCGCCGGCGTTGGAGGCGCTGCGTATGCCGCCTGGGGTTGGACCGGCACATGTGTTTTCGGCGCAAGTGCGGCCGCCATGGCGTTCTATCTGTCGCGAAGATCATGACCCTTCAGCAGGGGTGAAAACGAACGGCCCCGATGAGGTGGATGCCCGCAAACCTGGTGACTAGGAGATTGAGGATGCTCTGCCTCACCAAGAGCCGCCATCGCCCAACCACAACACGTAGCTTTTCCAGGATGCTGCTTTGGCAAAGCGCTCATAGGTCCGAAGCGCAGCTGCATTGTCCTCTGGCACAAGCCATCTCAGATGAATCCAACCGCGCGCTCTGCCGATCAATGCTACCGCCTGGACCATTTCTTGCGCCAGACGCTGGCCGCGAGCGCCAGCAGCCACGTAGAGGTCGTCGAGCTGTCCGGCGCGTCCGTTTGAAATTGCTTCCGGCAGATCGAAGAAAACGGCGAATGCCGACAGTTTGCCGTCCAGGAAACCGCCTATCACCTCGGCCGTCTGGCTCGACAGCAAGGCGGTGGCAGCCTCCTGACGGAGGTTCTCTGTCTCTGAGGCGGGGTACATCTCTGCGCAATAAGCGTTAAGGAGCGGCGCCAGATGCGCCGTGTCTTGGCTGGAAAGCTGGCGAATGACCAGACGTCCTGCCGTTGCGCCTTGCGAGTCCGCCACCGGTCTGTCTTCAGCCTTTTTCAAACGGTTATTGTCTCAGCGTCCAAAATAACCGGCAATGCTTGCTTTCGCGAGCACGTGGCTATTGATCATGTAACTGGCCATTGCGCCAGAAGAGGTAACCGCCAATGGCAGTGTGCTGACATTAAGTGCATACACCGTAACCACGTAACGATGCGGCTGGGCACCAACTGGTGGGCATGGGCCACGATACCCGGAGATGCCAAAGTCGGTGTTTGTCGAGAGCGCTTCTCTGGGTTGGGATCGCTCCGGCAAGCTGGTGACATCCGCGGGGATGTTTACGAGAATCCAGTGCCACCAACCGCTATCTGTAGGCGCGTCCGGATCGAACATTGTGACAGCGAAGCTCTTCGTTTCTGGAGGAGCGTCACGCCATTGCAAAGCAGGAGAAATATTCTGCCCTTCGCAACCCAAACTGTTAAGCGCATGGCGCAGAGGTATTATTCCTCCGTTCTCGAAGGACGAACTCGTCATTTCCATTGCGAGCGCTGATGTCGGCAACAAAGCGGCCGCAATGAAAAGTGTCTGCATCCAACTCGCAGGTATGGCGAAAAGTGCACTTCTCTTGTTCTGACTCCACTTCATTCCTCCCCCTCCCAATATCCGACAGCAGCATTTTTCTTCACGGTTAGTTCCAGGCTTCGGGCTGCTTTTTCACCACCCGGCGCGGAGCCCGCGAAAACCGCCACCTTGCCACTATCGGGATATTCCAGGACGTCGGGCTCATTCATTGTGCTGACCGCTAGGTAGCGCAGCGGTTTGGAGCCTGCTGCCCGCAGTTGATGAGCTGTTTCAACGCCACCGGCGGGGCAAACGACGACATCACCAGCGCTTACGTCGTGTTCTTCCTCGCCATATCGCAGCACGCCGGCCCCGGCCAGAATGACAAAGAGCTCGTCATTCGCGTGGTGACAATGAAAGGGCCAAGCCTTTTTGCCCGGGGGAATTTCAACGTAGCGAGCGCCAAGTCGCTTAGCGCCAAACGGTGCCGCGACGGCAGCCATGTGCGCTTCATAGGCTCCACCATGCGATTGTGTCCGAAGCGGCAGTTCTCGAAGGCGAACGATTGGATGCATCGACTTTCCCTGGCTGATTTCAAACTTTTCGCCAAATGAGCCTGCAATCCTAACGAAAACAAATGAGCGCTTCTCACGCCATATGGAGGGATGCTCATTCGACAATCTGCATCCGGGCGAAGAAAAAACGGATACTTGAAAGTAACAATCGAGAGGCGTCAGCGTGATAAACCACGGACGCGGAACAGAGGTTGCTGGTGTCCGGGAGATGCCGAACCAAGCATTGTCAGTGTGCCTTGAAACAGACGATGGCCGGCTTCTCGGCGGGTTTCTATGGCGACACGGCGGTGTTGCGGCCGCGCGCCCGATCGTGATCATCAGCGCCGCGACGTCTGTAAGGTGCCGCTACTACTCGCGCTTCGCTGACTACCTGTTTCTCAACGGATTCGATGTGCTCACCTTCGATTACCGGGGGATCGGCGAATCTCGGCCAAAATCCCTGCGCGGTTTCCGTGCCGACTGGGTGGATTGGGGCGCGCACGATCTGGAGGCGGCGCTCGCATACGCTGAACGCACTTTTCCGGGGCAGGAAATCCATGTCGTCGGCCATTCGATCGGGGGCTTTGCGATCGGGCTTGCGCCCTCGAACCGGCGGATCGGGCGCATTCTCACCGTCGGATCCCAATTCGCCTATTGGCGGGATTACGGCGAGGCCGAACGCCCGCGCATGTATATCAAGTGGCACATCGTCATGCCGCTGCTGACACGGATGTTCGGCTACTTTCCGGCCAAACGGCTTGGCTGGATGGAGGATACGCCCGCAGGCGTGGTCCGGGACTGGAGCCGAATGAAGGCCCGGTTCGAGCATACCGTGCGGCAGGATCTTTTCATCGGTGGGGAGCGGGAATCCGAAATCCTGCAAAGACGCTTCACCAGGGTGACGGCGCCCATGCTCGCGATTGGCCTTGAAGACGACCCGCACGGCACCCCGGCAGCCCTCAACCGGCTGCTCGCCTATTTCACGTCCAGCCACCGGCATCATTGGCGCATTGCCCCAGCGGACATCGGCGTATCATCCATCGGACACTTCGCCTTTTTCCATGACCGGTTCAGGGACAGTCTGTGGCCACTCGCGCTTGGCTGGCTGCGCGCGGGCGAGATCCCGGCCGACGCGCCCGGCCTTCTGCTCGATGAAGCAACTCCAGGGACAACGACATGACGATAACGATCAAGGCCGCAAGCCACGCAGACAGAGGCGGCTGGGAAAAACTCTGGGCAGAAAACCGCGCGCATTTCGGTGCCGGGGACATGGACGAGGCGGTCATCGCCGGGCTGTGGCAGCGCGTACGCGATCCTTCCTCACCGATGAATGCCTGGCTCGCGTTTCAGGCTGGAGAACCTGTGGGGCTGGCGCATACAATTCTCCATCCCCACACATTCTCGCTCCGCCTCGTCTGCTATCTCGAAGACCTTTGGGTTTCTCCCCTGCACAGGGGCCGGGGCGTTGCGACGAGGCTCATCGAACATCTGGAGGTTCTGGGCAGGCAGGAGGGCTGGCGTCGCCTCTACTGGGAAACGGCCGAGGACAACGCGGCCGCCCGACACCTGTATGACCGCGTGGCGACGCTGAGGCCGATGGCGACTTACCAGATCGAGCTGGCTAACTGAGGGTTGCCAATGGCGAGAACCACCCATGACCCATGCCACCGCCATCTTTGATCTGAGTCTTGCGTTGGAGGCGTATGGCGCCGACCGCCTCGGCGAGGCCGAAAGTATCTGCCGCACTATCTGTGCGCAAGACCCGCCGCCAGTCGATGCGATGCACCTTCTCGGACTGATCGAAATGGCGCAAGGAAGGCTGGAGGCAGCAGTCGAAACGCTGACAGCCGTGACCAAATTTCAACCCGACGACGCAACGGCCCGGAACAATCTCGGCATTGCGCTGCGGAAGCACGGCAGATTGCCGGAAGCGATCGCCGCGTTCGAGAACGCCGTCGCCTGCCGCCCGACTTATCCGAACGCTCTCTACAACCTGGCTGTCGCATTGACCGATACGGGCAACAGAGGCTCGGCAATCGAACCCTTGCGCCGGTGCCTGTCACACGCGCCCGACCATGCCGGCGCCCGCTTCCTGCTCGGGGATCTGCTGGTCGATGCCGGCGATCATGAAGAGGCCACCGCCCATCTGGAGAGATATCTGGGCGAAAATCCGGACGACGTCGATGGCGCCCGCATGCGTCTGGCGCAGATGAACAGGGGGCCGGTCCCCTCAAGGGCTTCCGCGGCGCAGCTCGACCAACTCTATTCATCCAAGGCGCGCGACTGGGATCTGGCGGACGGTTATCTGGCGCATCGCCATGTCAGCGACGCGCTCGCCCGGCTGTTGCCTCGACACGGCAACCGGATCCTCGACATGGGATGCGGAACCGGACTGGTCGGTGGCCTGCTGCGAGATCGGGCCGCGCATCTGGCGGGCATTGATCTGTCCGGGGCGATGCTGTCAGTCGCGAGACAAAAATCGCTTTACGACACGCTTGTCCGTGACGATCTGGCGTCGTTTCTCTCCGCCACCTCGCTTCGGTTTAATGCGGTCGCGGCTGCGGCCGTCCTGATCCATTTCGGAGACCTGGCCACAATCCTCCCGAGCGTCGCCAATATCATGGATCCCGGAGGCCTATTTGCCTTCACAGTCTATCCAAATGACAAAGGAGACCGTCTTGGCTTTGGTCCCTGCATCAACCCGGAACTCGCCAGGTCGGGCTGTTTTTCCCACGGCTCCGCCTATATTGAGGCGATAGCCGAGCGCTCAGGCTTCAAGCTTCTTGAACAAGGCGAGGTTGTGCACGAATTCAGCGAAGGGCATATCGAAATGGGGCTGCTGACCGTTTTACAGTGTCGCTGATCGCACAACCTGACCACCAGAGGCAATTTTGCGTGACGATAGCCGTCGATCCAAGCTCAAGCCCCCCAATTCGTTGGGTCGGCGGGGTAGCGGTCACCGGATGTACTTGGGCTGGATGAGAGCAGGAATATAAGATCGGAAACGTCGTCGTTTCTGACCCAGTGCGGTTGCCCGGCCGGTATATGCATTCCTTGGCCCGGACCAATGAGAGTGACGCCGATGGGGGTGAGGATCGTCATTTGCCCATCCAGCACATAAAAGAATTGATGCGCCTCACGATGTACATGGGGCTCTTCAGCCGTCGCCGGCGGCATTGTTTCCTGCCTCACCTGAAGGTGCTCGAGGTCAAGCAGGCGCCAGCCCGAACAGCCGTTTCCCCAACGATAGAAATTCTCGCTTGAAGGTTCGACGGGTCTCATTGCGACGGCTCCGAAACATCCGCGCCATAAAACGCCTCGCCATAAACTTGCAGTCCATTCTCGAACCGCATGAGTTCGCATGCTCGAAGAGTCTTTCCACCGGCATGCGACACGTAGTGGACCAGAACGGTTTGCGCGTTCTCGTCACAGGCGATGGATTCAAGTCTAAATTCCAGGTCGGGAACGGCGGCGAGGGCTTTCGTCCAGTAGTCATAAAGCGCATCTCGGCCTCGCACCGTTGCGTCTCCGGTCACGATTGCCGCCCTCGGGCTAACGAATACAACCGACTTGGAAAATGGTGTGATCACCGCATCGACGTCGTGGCGGTTCCATGCTTCGATCCATGTAGTTGCATGATTTTCGAGATCTTTGCGTGAAAGAAAATTCATAGCCAAAACAATCCTGCTGTCAGTGCCGCGAGCGCGGACATGCTGCGATTTATGAGAAGAAGTTTCGATGGATCGTGAAGCACTTGTCGCAGTCCAGCCCCGAAGGCCGCCCACACCGCCAAGCATGGAATGCCGACAACGGTGAAAATCGCTGAGGCAAAGACAAGCTGGATCAGATAGCCGTTATCTGGAGAAATAAAGGCCGCGATGACGGTTACCGCAATCAGCCAGGCCTTGGGGTTTACGAACTGGAATGCGGCAGCCTGGAAAAAAGAAACCGGCTTTGCCAAAGAGGCATCGGGCATCTCGGCGGCACGCCAGAGTTTGTAAGCAAGCCAGAGCAGGTAAGCCGTGCCAATAATTTTCAAAAAAATCTGGATACGGGGCTCAAGTGCAAAGACAGCCCCAAGGCCAGCTCCGACCGACATCAATTGAACGGCAACACCAAAAGGAATTCCGAGAATATGTGGCCATGTTCGTGCCATGCCAAAGACAAGGCCTGATGTGGTGAGCATCAGGTTGTTCGGCCCCGGCGTGATCGTCATCACGAAAGCATAAAGTGCGAGGCCGGTAAGTGTTGCGGTTTCCATCCAGAGATCCGTTTGCAGGCCATCTCGATACTGAAAAATGGCCATACATACCTGTCATTGAATGGAGAGAGACGCTGCTGAGAATTCATCATGCAAAGATGAGCCTTTCTCTCTCGCTTGCCGGCGAACCAAATGCACGATGTCGGGAACACAATGAATTTCCAGCGCTTTCAAGGATCAGATGGACCCATGCCATTGGCTATAGCTGCACGATTGGACGATCACCTTTCCAAGACAATAGACCGGTTAAGGCAAGATCTCCTCGTTCGGGCTCCGAACGCAGAAAAGCAGCTGGACTATCCACCACACATCACCTTGGCAGTGATAGAGGACGGTGAACGCGTTGATCCCATGATTCAGCAACTCGCCGCAGCTTGCCAAAATACTGGCCAGCTCAAAATAAAAATGAGTCACTTTGGAATATTTTCAGGGATCCCATCCTATGTTTTTCTGGCACCTGTCGTAACTCAATCGCTCCTTGCACTTCATGAGAATATCGCGGAAGCCGTTCGAGGGCAGCAAATACACGAACATCATTTGGTTGGTAGTTGGGTACCTCATGTCACGGTCGCAACGCTCAAAGGAAAGCCGGAGAAGGCTTTGGAAGCAGCGATGTGCAATTTCGACCATCACGACGGTCATATTACGGCGATCGAGCTTGTGCAGTTTCCGCCAGTCGAAATTCTGGCAAGTTTCCCTCTCCAGTAGAACTTTCAACGACGATGGTGGACGGAAAGAACCTGAGTTTTTCTCAGCATCCTGTCAGGGCTTTTCACTCCAGTATGTCGCCACCTCCCGGTAGTTTTGGCATCCAGGGTCATTGCTCCGGAGGTGTCATGAAAAGGGTTATTGGCAGTGCCGTAGACGCAAGCGTTGAGCAGCGGGTTCGTGACAGCTTTCGTCGCCAGGGGCTGATGAGCCATTTGGGCGCGACACTGTCCGAAATTCGCCAGGGACTGGTATCTGTCCAGATGCCTTTCCGGCCTGAGCTTTCGCAGCAGCACGGTTATTTCCATGCAGGAGGAACTTCCGCGATCGCGGATTCTGCCGGCGGCTATGCCGCTTTTACGCTCTTCCCGGAGTTCAGCTCGGTTCTCACCGTGGAATTCAAGATCAATCTGCTGAACCCGGCTCTAGGCGATAAACTCGAAGCGCTAGGCAAAGTGATCAAGGCCGGAAAGACGCTCACAATCTGTCAATTAGAAGTGTTTGCCGACTCTGCTGATGGCGGAACGCTTGTGGCAATTGGTCAGCAAACGCTGATTTGCATGATGGGCCGCCGGGATTCGCTGTCGCACGCTAACCCCAAATAGGTGGTTGTATTGTGTGTAGACGCAGGGCCTGAAAGGAGCGAGTTGTGTGTGAAGTACCCCTTTCCCCCTCCTTGACACAGATGCCGAATGCCATCGCGCTACGTCACCTACGATACTTTGTTGCCGCAACGGAGGAAGGGAGCTTCCGCAAAGCGGCGCTATCCTTATCGGTGCAGGAGTCTTCCGTCAGTAGACGAATTCGTAATCTCGAGGATCAAATCGGCGCTTCGCTCTTTCACCGCCACAGCTCCGGCGTAGCTCTTACCGTAGCTGGTGAACGCTTTCTTCCTGCCGCCCGTAAGGCTCTCAGAACCTTGACGGAGGGAACTAGAGATATCCAAGTCATCGCGCGAGGCGACCTGGGATCGGTAAGGATTGGCATATTTTCTTCGCTGGCATCGGGATTTCTTGCAGACTTGTTCCAAGCATATGGAACCAATCACATTCAGGTTCGGATGGACTTCATTGATGGCAGCCCCGCGGATCACCTATCAGCTATCCGCCGCCTTGAAATTGACGTAGCCTTTTTAACTGGAACTTCCAAACGTCCGGATTACGACTCCGCAGAGTTGTGGTCAGAGAAGGTGTTTGTCGCTTTGCCCGAGCATCATCACTTGACTGCCAAAACCGAAGTAAAATGGACTGATCTGGCCGATTCAACGTTTATTGTCAGTGACGCGCCGCCAGGTCAGGAAATTCACGATTTTCTCGTGATGCGATTGGCCGAACTGGGACATCATCCGCAAATCGAGCCCCAATGTGTAGGGCGAGATAATCTTTTACCCTTGGTGGCATTCGGCCGCGGAATCACGGTTACAAGCGAATCCACGACAGCTGCCTGTTTTCCTGGTGTTGCCTACCGCCCTATCGAAGGAGAACGTCTGCCATTTTGTGCGGTATGGTCTCCTCGGAACGACAATCCAGCTTTTCGCAGGTTGTTGAGCTTGGCCAAGCATCTATCGAAATCAAGAATCTCTAGGCAGACGAACGTTGGCGCTTGGCCTTCGCAAAACCTCGGTCTGTCGCAATGAACCGTTCCAGCATGGGCACGATCAAGCGGACGGGATCGGCGGGCGCATGCCCTCCCTCCCTGCCGAGAATTTCGGCATAGGCGGCGAGGTCGCGATGGAGACTCGTAGGCAGTTCCACCGTGACTTTGACCGGCTTGTCATCAGCGATCGGACCAAGTTTCAACTTCGTCATGGTCAGCCTCCATAGGGTTCAAGTACGAGATCGTGCGTGACGATCACGCGGACGGGGAAGCCCGGACGGATCGTCAATGTCGGCGCGATATTGAGCTGGCGGCTGACAATCTGCTGTCCGGTCTGGTTGATGCTGTCGCCAGCGCCCTGGCGCAGGGCACGCACGATCTCGCTTTCCTCGTTCGACGAACTGGCCTTCGAACCGATGCTGAGCAGCGTCGAGAGCGCGGCAGCCTTGAACAGTTCGCCCCAGTGATAATCGACACCATCCTCCAAGCCGGCATAGCCTTGCGTGTCTGCGCCTGGCTGGCGTTCCAGCACGATCGAACGGCCGTTCGGGAAAATCAGCCGGTTCCAGACGAGCAGGATGCGGCGCTGGCCGAAACCGATGCCGTTGTCATACTGACCGATGACACGCGTGCCCTGAGGGATGAGCAGGATGCGCCCGGTCGGGCTGTCATAGATGTTCTCCGTCACCTGCGCCGTGATCTGGCCGGGCAGGTCGGAACGAATGCCGGTGATGAGCGCGGCGGAAATCACCGCGCCGGCCTGAAGGGTGTTTGCCGATGCCGGAGCGGCGACGCGATCGGTCGACACGGTGCGTTTGTCGGGCGTCTGGTTGAGGAAGGCGAGCTGCCGATCCTGCGCCGAGGGCGTCGCTGGCTGCGGCGCGAGGCCGAGACTGGTCAGATCCGGCAAGGGCGTCGTTGTGGTTGTTGTCGTGGTGGCGGGCGAGGCCATGTTGCGCGTCTCGGTCGAAGTGAAGAGGCGCGCGGTCCTAGCGGCCTCCAACTCCTGCAATCGGCGCTGTTCCTCGGCGCTGAGGCCGGGCTGCGCGGCGGGGGTGCCGATCCGTGACGACGTCACAGGCTGGCCGCGGTTCTGCGCATCGAGGATCGGGCGGCCGAGATCGCCTGGCAGCGGTGGGCCGAGGACCGGGCCGGTATAGTCCTTCGGAAGCGTGTTTAGGCCATCGGGTGTCGGCCGGTTGTCGGTCGAATACAGCTCCTCGTTCGACCGGCCGTCATGCTGCACCTGAAGCGCATAGATCAGCGCGCCACCGATACCAACACCGGCGACCAGACCGAGACCAGCCAGCACTTTGCGCGAGAGCCGGGTGACGCGCGGCGGCTCCGGACGCAGCCGCATCGGCGCGGCCGGTTCTCCGGTCAACGGCCGGGCATCATCGTCGGACTCCGGCTGGGGTTCCAGCCCGGACTTGCGGCCTTCCTCCTTATCGGGATCGATCTCGTTCACGACGCAGGCCTCCCGTCAGTCCGGGAGATGCGCACGCGCTTCTGGTTCTTGGCTGCGCCGAAGCGTAGCTCGGCGGCGGCGAACAGCCGGTCGATGACCATGTAGTTGCCGCGCACCCGGTAGTTAACCAGCTCGGACGTGTCGCCTTCGGGGCCGACGACGAAGAGCGGCGGCATCTCGCCCTGACCGATGCCGCGCGGGAATTCGATGAAGACCTGTTTGCCGTCGTCGAAGGCGCGTAGCGGCCGCCACGGCGCGCGATCGCCCGTCACCTGGTATCGGAAATTGACGCGGGACAGATCGACGCCACTGGCGACGGGCTGTACGGCCTGCGCCTCAGTATTCTGGCGACGCAGCGCGATGAGTTGGTCCTGCGGATACTGCCAGGAAACCGAAGCCATGTAGGTCTTCTCGGTCGAGCGCAACTCCATATGATAGGTGCGCAGGCTGGTATTGATGACGAGATTGGTCATCAGCTCCGTGCGCGTGGGCTTCACCAGGATATGGATCTGCTTGGTCGCGCCTGTGCCGCTTTCGGTGTCGCCGATGATCCAGCGGACGGTATCGCCGGCGGCGACCGGGCCGGAGCCAACGAGGGTTTCGCCGGGCTGCAGCGCGATATCGGTGATCTGACCGACGGCGGTGTAGACCTGATAGAGCGCGCCTTGAGTGAAGGGATAGACCTGCATGGAATTGATGAAGCCGTCACGGACGGGTTGGATGCGGGCGGCGGCGTTTGCCTGATTGACGCGGGCGGCGGGATCAGTGGGCTCCGGCGTCCGGCGTGAGGCTTCGACCGGCTTCATCTGACCGGGAAGCGGCAGCGGCTTTGGCAGTTCGACCACCGTGACGGGTGCGGGCGGATCGACTGTCTGCACGGCGGGCGCGGCATCGTCGTAGGAGATTTCCGGGGGCTTCTGCATCGTTGCGCAGCCTGCAAGCGCCGAGGTGCAAACGAGGAGAGCCAAGAAAGCGGATTTGCGGAAAGCCGGCCTCCCGGCGGCGCGGAAGGTCGGTGTCATTGTCCAAGCTCCTTCGACCAGTTGATGGCGTTGACATAGATTCCAAGCGGATTGGCCCGGAGTTTTTCGGGGTCGCGTGGTATCTGCACGGCGACGGTGAGGATGGCGGACCACCGTTCGGTGGAGGCGAGCGAGCCGTCCTGATAGCGGCGCTCGATCCAGGCGACGCGGAACGAGTCTGGTGAGGCCCGGATCACGCTGGAGACCTCGATGGCGATCTGCTGCTTGCCAACCTTGGTGAAGGGATCGTTGGCGCGGGCATAATCGTTGAGCGCGAGCGCCCCGGCCTGCGTGGTGAAGTCGTAGGCCCGAAGCCAGTTTTGCCGGACGATGATCGCGTCGGCCGGGATCGAGCGGACCTCTTCGATGAAGCGGGCGAGATGAAAGGCGATCTGCGGATCGGTCGGGCGATAGTCGGCGACGGCCGGTGCCACGGCTTGCGCTTGGCCGAGCTTGTCGACCTGAACCACCCAGGGAACGATTGAGCCGCTCATCGACTGCCAGACCAGTGCGGCCGACAATCCGGCTGAGAGCGCCAGTGATCCGAAGGCCATGAAGCGCCAGTTGCGGGCCTGCACGCGGGCGGAACCGATGCGGTCGTCCCAGACCTGGGCGGCGCGCTGGTAGGGCGTCTCGGGTTGTGGTGATTTACCGTAGTGAGTGGTGGGTCGTTTGAACATGGTCAGTCGCTTTCGGAGAGGTTGACGGAAGAGCCGCCGCCATGGCTGTCGCCCGACTTGACCGCGTGAGCTGCGGCCTGGACGCCGTGGGACATCTGCTGCGAACGCTTCAGGCGCTTCGCCCAGGCGGGTGGGCCGTCGGTGGCGGGAGATGGGGATGCGGCGGACGCCGAAGCGGCCTCGGCGTCGGCTTCGCCGCCTATCGTGCCAGCGGTGGACGATCCGCCGGTCATTTCGAAGGCTGCGCGTGCCCCGGACTGGTAACTGGACTTGAAACCATCAGCGGTTTGGGTTGCTGCGCGTTTCAACGGCGAGATGGCGGCTTGGGCGCCGGCGCTGGCGACATTGCCGAGACCCGACGCCACAGCCGATGCGCCGGATTGGCCGGCAGCGCCCAGGCTGTAGGCGGTCGAGGCGCCGCCCGCGAGCGCAGCCCCGCCACGGGCAGCGGCAGCAGCGCCGCCGGCAAGGGCAGCGCCACCAGATGCGACGGCGCCTACCGTGGCCGCACCCGCCGCGACCATGCCACCAACGGCGAGACCCGTGCCGACAGCGGCACCAGCGCCAAGCTGCGGGCCGCCGGAGACCAGGCCATTGGCGATGCCGGGACCGAAGATGCCGAGGCCGAGCAGCGACAAAGCGGCGAGCACGATCGCCATGGCGTCGTCGATAGATGGGGTAGCACCGCCGAATCCGGCGGTGAACTCGGAGAACAGCGTCGAGCCGATGCCGATAATGACGGCGAGCACCAGCACCTTGATGCCGGACGAAATCACGTTGCCGAGCACGCGTTCGGCCATAAAGGCGGATTTGCCGAACAGGCCGAAAGGGATCAGCACGAATCCTGCGAGCGTCGTCAGCTTGAACTCGATCAGCGTCACGAAGAGCTGGACGGCGAGGACGAAGAAAGCGAGCAGCACCAGCATCCAGGCAAACAGCATGCAGGCGATCTGGATGAAGTTCTCGAAGAAGGACCAATAGCCCATCAGGTTCGAGATCGAGTCGAGCAGCGGGCGGCCGGCATTGAGGCCGGTCTGCGCCACCTTGCCGGGGCGAAGAAAGTCGGTGACGGTAAAGCCCGTGCCGGATGCCTTCAGGCCGAGGCCGGCAAAACTCTCGAAGACGATGCGGGCAAGATTGTTCCAGTTGCCGATGATGTAGGCGAAGACGCCGACGAAGAGCGTCTTCTTGACCAGGCGCGCGATGATGTCCTCATCGGCGCCCCACGACCAGAAGAGGGCTGCCAGCAACACATCGATGACGATCAGCGTGGTGGCGATGAAGGCGACCTCACCGCCGAGCAGGCCGAAGCCGCCATCAATGTAGCGGGTGAAGACCTCGAGGAAATGATCGATGACGCCGGTGCCGCCCATATCAGTGCGCTCCCGGCCGGACGGGTTCGGGTTGCGCGACCGGCGCGGTGTCCTTGATGGCCGTATCTTCGGTTGGGAAGAGCGTCACCGGCGCCTCCGTTGCGGGCGTCCTCGTTCCGCCCGGTTGGGAAGGTTTCGGGCTTTGACCCAGAAATCGGTCACGGGCCTTGGCCCAGACATCGAGGCAGGCGGGATCGCGGGTCGCCGCTTCGCCCATGTCGCGGCACCGGCGCAGGACCTGGCGAAGCGCATCGGTGTCGTCGCGCTCGTGGACGAGCGTGCGGACCTGCGGCTCCTCGGGCTTGCGGGTCACTTCTATGACCGTGGCGGTGATGGCGACGCCGACGAAGACGACGGCGCCGAGCCGGGCGAGCATCTTGCCGTCCATGGCGATCTCCCCGTTCAGTTACTGCCGGGGAACATCCGGGCGTTGCCCGGCTGGTAGCCCGTGCTTGGCGTCAGGAAACGGCGACGCTGTTCGCGGCCCTGTTCGGCCGCCGCCGCCTGCTCGGCCGATTGCAGCGCCTGTGCGCGACCGTTCGCTGCGACGACAGCGGTGAGGTCGGCGAGTTGCTGGGCCTGAAGGGCGAGGAGCTGGTTGCCGGCCTGGGTTGCCTGAAGCGCGCCGGTGGCGCCCTGGCTCTGGCCGACAAGCGCTGACATCTGGGCGCGGTTGGTGTCGATGTTGCCGACGACGCCGGCCTGTACCTTCATGGCGTCCTGCAAGCCACCGACCGTGTTCTGCCAGCGCGATTTGGCGTCGGCGACGAGTTGCGCGTCCGAGGCGGAGAGTGAGGCACTCCCGTATTTCTGCTGGAATGCCTGGTCGATCTGCTGGACGTCGTAGGCGATGTTCTGCGCCTGGCTCAGAAGCTGTTGCGTGCGGCTCACCGACTGCTGGAGCTGTTGCAGCGAGGAATACGGTAGATTCGCAAGGTTGCGGGCCTGGTTGATGAGCATCTGCGCTTCGTTCTGAAGCGAGGTGATCTGGTTGGTGATTTGCTGGAGCGCGCGGGCGGCCTGAAGGACGTTCTGCGCGTAGTTGGTGGGATCGAACACGATGATGGCGTGGGCCGGCGTCGTGATGATCGGCGACAGGGACAGCGGGACAGACAGGATGGACGCGGCAAGCAATGCCGCGCGTGAACGGCGCAGTTTCATGGCAGTTTCTCCAGGTTGGTGAGGTTGGGAATGAGGTCGGCGGCCCAGTCAGCGCCGCGCAGGCGCAGCCATGCGCCGAGGAAGCCATCCGGGCCGTGCTCGGCAGTGATGCGGGCGATGGCGGCCTGATCGGTCTTGGAGGATGCGGCGCAGAGCGCCAGCGCCACCTCCGACAGGCCGAGCTCGAACAGCCGGTTGCCGCGTCGGGACTGGCAGTAGTAATCGCGCTTGGACATGGCCCGCGCGAGGATCTCGATCTGGCGATCGTTGAGACCGAACCGGCGATAGATGGCGGTGATCTGCGGCTCGATCGCCCGTTCGTTCGGCAGAAGGAGCCGGGTCTGGCAGCTCTCGATGATGGCGGGTGCGATGGCGCTGCCGTCGATGTCCGACAGGCTCTGCGTGGCGAAGATGACGGAGGCGTTCTTCTTCCTAAGCGTCTTCAGCCATTCACGGAGCTGGCCGGCAAAACCCTCGTCGTCGAGGGCCAGCCAGCCTTCATCGACGATGATGAGGGTCGGTGAACCGTCGAGCCGATCTTCGATCCGGTGGAACAGATAGGCCAGCACCGCGGGTGCGGCGTCCGTGCCGATCAGCCCTTCTGTCTCGAACGCCTGAACGGTGGCCGTGCCGAGATGTTCGCTCTCGGCGTCGAGCAGCCGGCCCCAGGCCCCGCCGATGCAATAGGGGCGGAGCGCCTGCTTCAGGTCATTGGACTGGAGCAGGACGCATAGGCCGGTGACGGTGCGTTCTTCGACCGGCGCCGAAGCCAGCGAGGTTAGTGCCGTCCAGATATGCTCCTTCACGTCAGGCGAGATGGCGACGCCCTCCCGTGTCAGGATGGCGACAATCCAGTCCCCCGCCCACGCGCGTTCGCTCGTCTCCTCGATACGGGCGAGCGGCTGGAGGCTGACGGACGTGTCCGAGCCGTCCGTCAGGCCGCCGCCGAGATCGTGCCAGTCTCCGCGCATGGCGAGTGCTGCGGCGCGGATCGAGCCGCCGAAGTCGAAGGCGAAGACCTGTGCGCCGGCGTAGCGCCGGAACTGCAGCGCCATCAGCGCCAGCAGCACGGACTTGCCCGCGCCGGTCGGGCCGACGACGAGGGTGTGACCGACATCGCCGACATGAAGGGAAAACCGGAACGGGGTCGAGCCTTCGGTCTTGCCGAAGAGCAGTGGGGGCGCTGCAAAGTGCTCGTCTCGTTCCGGCCCCGCCCACACCGCCGAAAGCGGGATCATGTGGGCGAGATTGAGCGTGGAGATTGGTGGTTGCCGGACATTGGCGTAGACATGGCCCGGCAGGCTGCCGAGCCAGGCGTCCACGGCGTTGATGGTCTCGGCCATCGCCGTGAAGTCGCGGCCCTGGACGACCTTTTCGACCAGCCGCAGCTTCTCGTCGGCGATGCGCGGATCGGCGTCCCATACCGTCACCGTCGCGGTGACATAGGCAATTCCGGCATAGTCGGCGCCCAGCTCCTGCAAAGCGAGGTCGGCATCCGCCGCCTTGTTCGCCGCATCGGTATCGACCAGTACGGAGGCCTCGTTGGTCATCACCTCCTTGAGGATCGCGGCGATGGACTTGCGCTTGGCGAACCATTGCCGCCTGATCTTGGTGAGCAGCTTGGTGGCGTCCGTCTTGTCGAGCAGGATCGCGCGGGTAGACCAGCGATAGGGAAAGGCCAGCCGGTTCAGCTCGTCGAGCAGACCCGGCGTGGTCGCGGTCGGAAACCCGGTGATGGTCAGCACACGCAGATGCGACGTGCCCAGTCGCGGCTCCAGCCCGCCGGTGAGTGGCTGATCGGCGAGCAGCGCGTCGAGATAGATCGGCGTCTCGGGGACGCGGACGCGGTGCCGGTGCGTGGAGACGCAGCCGTGCAGATAGTTCAGCGTCTCGCCGTCATCGAGCCATCGGCATTCCGGCATGAAGGCTTCGATCAACCGCAGCAGGCGTTCGGTGCGGTCGGCGAAGGCGGTCAGCACCTCGTTGGGGTCGATTCCGGTCTTCTCGCGGCCCTCATAGAGCCAGGTCTCGGCGCGGGCGGCATCCTCGGCCGGTGGCAGATAGGTGAAGGTCAGAAAATAGCTGGACTCGAAATGCGCCCCGGCTTCTTCGAAATCGGCCTTGCGTTCGGCATCGACCAGTGCTGACGCCGCGTCAGGGAATCTACTCGTCGGGTAGATCGCTGCGGCATGGCGCTGCGCCTCCACGAAGATCGCCCAGCCGGAGCCGAGACGCCGGAAGGCGTTGTTCAATCGTCCTGCGACTGCAACCAGCTCGGCAGGCACGGCGGAATCCAGATCGGGGCCACGAAACCGGGCCGTGCGCTGGAAGCTGCCGTCCTTGTTGAGCACGATGCCCGTGCCGACCAGCGCGGCCCAGGGCAGGAAGTCGGCGAGCCGGCTGTTGCGATTGCGGTATTCGGCGAGGTTCATCATCGCTGCGCGCTCCTCAGACCGAAAGATGCGCGGGGATGCGCAGATGGCGGCGGCCGACCTCGACAAACAGCGGATCGCGCTTGGCCGCCCACACCGCCGCGAAATGGCCGATCGTCCAAATGGCGAGGCCGACCAGCCAGAGGCGAAGGCCGAGCCCGACCGCGCCGGCCAGCGTGCCGTTCATGATCGCGATAGCGCGCGGTGCGCCGCCGAGCAGGATCGGCTCGGTCAGCGCCCGGTGGACGGGAACGGTGAAGCCCGGAACCTCGCTACCTTGATCGACGACGCCCACCATCAGACCAGCGCTCCGCCGCCGAAGCTGAAGAAGCTGAGAAAGAACGAGCTGGCGGCAAAGGCGATCGACAGGCCGAACACGATCTGGATCAGACGGCGGAAGCCGCCCGAGGTGTCGCCGAAGGCCAGCGCCAGGCCGGTCGAGATGATGACGATCACAGCGATGATCTTGGCGACCGGGCCTTCGATCGACTGGAGGATGGATTGCAGCGGCGCTTCCCACGGCATGGACGAGCCGGATGCGTGGGCGGGCGCTGCCATCACGACGCTGAGCGTGGTGACGGACAGCACCATGGCGAGGCGATGGCGCATTGAGCGCGAGGCTTGGATCACAGGTTTTCTCCTTCGGGGCTGGGGGTGAGAGAGGTCGCACCGCCGTCGCCCTCGACAGCCAAGGCCGTGACGGCGGGCGTGACGCGGTAGTCGCCATCCGGGCCGAGGCCCTCGACACGGGCGAGTTCGGAAAGCCGACGCGCGGAGCCGCGGCCGGAGAGCACGGCCACGAGGTCGATCGTCTCGGCGATCAGCGCGCGCGGGACGGTGACGACGGCTTCCTGGATGAGCTGTTCCATTCGGCGAAGCGCGCCGATGGCGCTACCCGCGTGGATGGTGCCCACGCCGCCGGGATGGCCGGTGCCCCAGGCTTTGAGCAGGTCGAGTGCTTCCGAGCCGCGCACCTCTCCGACCGGGATGCGGTCGGGGCGCAGGCGAAGTGACGAACGAACGAGATCGGAGAGAGACGCGACGCCGTCCTTCGTTCGCATGGCAACGAGGTTGGGTGCTGCGCATTGCAGTTCGCGTGTGTCTTCGATGATGACGACGCGCTCGGAGGTCTTTGCGACCTCGGCCAGGAGCGCATTCGTCAGCGTCGTTTTGCCGGTGGAGGTGCCGCCCGCGACGAGGATGTTGGCGCGCGACGCAACACCTTGGCGGAGCGCCTCAGCCTGTGCGGCGGACATGATCCCGGCGGCCACATAGTCGTTGAGGGTGAAGACAGCGACGGCGGGCTTGCGGATGGCAAAAGCCGGAGCCGACACGACGGGCGGCAACAGCCCCTCGAACCGCTCCCCCGTTTCCGGGAGTTCTGCCGAGACGCGCGGGGCGCCGGCATGGACCTCGACGCCGACATGGTGCGCGACCAAACGCACGATGCGCTCGCCATCGGCTGGCGACAGGCGTTCGCCGGTGTCCGACAGTCCTTCGGAAAGCCGATCGATCCAGATGCGACCGTCCGGGTTCAGCATCACCTCGACGATCGCGGCGTCCTCGAGAAGCCGGGCGATGGCCGGGCCGAGCGCGGTGCGCAGCATCCGCGCGCCGCGTGCCAAGCCTTCCGAATTGTGGTGAGAAACTGCCATCTGATCCCCAATGCAACGGGGGAAAGTCAGACGGTCCCCCGACGGGGATGATTAAAAGAGCCCGATTTTGGGCCGCTTCAACAAGAAACTAGAGGCGTAGTAGTGTGGCGTGCAAATACAGGAGATAGCGTAGATCATGTCGTTGCTATGATCTCAAAATCACAAAAGGAGGCTCGCGATTCGCTGTTACTGGAGGGCTGAATGAAAGAGAGATTGCAACGGACATTGAAGCGCGCCGTTCGGCTCCGAGACATGGCTGTGATTACGAGCGATGATCTGCTTCAGATCGATGCTGACGGCTATCAAGAGGTTAGACGGTCCGCCACGCGGGCTCGCAACGACGGACAGGCGGCCTTCGTCTGCGATCATTGCGGCTTTCCGGTTTACGCACCGCGCGAGCCCAACACGAGACTGCCATTCTGGCGTCACCACAAGGGTGCTCCGCGCAGTTGTCCATGGTGGACTGGCGAGCCGGGCACAACAGATGCGGTCAGCGCGTCACAATTTCAGGGGGCGCAAGAAAGTCCCCTGCATTTGCGCGTCAAAAATCTCGTTGCTGAGTTGCTCAATGCAGATCCGTTGACCGAGCCAGGATCAGTTGTCGTCGATGAATATGTTGTTTGCGGTGAGAGCCGGCGCCGGCCTGATGTGCGTGCGACATATGATGGAAAGCCGATCGCCATCGAAATCCAGCTCGCGACGACGCAGATCCCGATCATCGTTGCGCGGGAAGATTTCTATCAGCGCGAAGGGCGGCATCTAATCTGGCTGACTTGGAATTTCGTGCCTGTCGAGCGGGCACACCTCCTGACGGCTTTTGAGGATATCCTCTACTCGCACAATAAAAACCTGTTCTCCCTCGACGACGAAGTTGTAGCGGAGTGCCGAGCAAGGAAGGCATTTCTGGTTCGGGCCTTTTGGGAACACGGCTCAGGCTGGAACTCGAAAATCACTGCGCTCCCTGAACTTGAGTGGCCGCCATCGGGGTTGCCCTATGCGGTCGCTCCGCCGCCTCCGTGGCACATGGGTTTTCGGGCACGCTGGCTTACCGCAACGACAAATGGTGGGACGCCGTGGTCACTCAGGAGAGAATTGCTCGCCGACTTGGCAGAACGGCTCAATGAAGACGCGATTGATGCGACAGCCCTCGAAGAGGCCGACATGGGCGCGCTCCTCAATGCGATCTTGTCATTTGTTGAAGGCAAACCAGTCGGTTCAGCGCAACGAAACCTGAGCGAGGTCATCAACACGTTCCTGTCGAGTGAGCGGCGCCACAGGTTCGCGCGCATCATGCGAAAAGTTATTTCGATAACGACGGGACCTGAAATTCTCGACAAGCCAAGCGTTGCGGCGAAATTTGGTCGCGCAATGGAAGATACGCAGGATGCGCCGGACAGCATGGTTGGCAAAGCCGCGCTTCTACTGTTTCCCGAGTTGTTTCAAAAGCGAAAGCTGACCACCTAATCCGCTTCGCCTTGAGGGCTGACATCCTCCGAAATCTCCTGCCTGAGCTTCGGTCCCTTGGCGAGACGCCGACCGAGCGCAGTGACGAACTGATCGTATCGCTCGCCGGCCTTGGCGCGCGCTGCCTGCGCGGCGGGCTCTGGTAACGCAGGCGTGGTCGCGAGCCAGAACTTGATGAACACGGCCAGGCTCTCCACCGCGATGCCGCTATCGCGCTCAAGCCGGGTCATGCGTCGATCGAGCTGATCGAGACGCTTGGCGATCACTGCTTCCCGGCGCTCAGCCGCATCCGGTGACAGGAAGGACGCGATCGCAGCCTCGGCGATCATCGACTGCGACTGGTCCCGGCGCGCCGCATGGTCGGCAAGCATCGTCATGATCGCCGGATCGAGATAGACCGAGATCTGGGCCTTCTTCTTGCGGGTCTCCACGGCCTTCATAGCTCCATGCCGTCGTTCGGATCGAGCGAGACCTGTCGCGCTACGCCCTGCATGATCCCGGTCATCCGCCTGTTGCGGGTGGCAGTGTTCTCCATCTCGTCATCGCGATCAGCATCGATCTCGAACTCGTTTTCGATCGGCGGCGTCTTCTCGACCGGCTGCACCCAATTGAGCTCCGGTTGGTGGCGGCGCTCGGATTCGGTCGGGTCTTCATCCTGCGCGGCCTCGACCGGTTTCGCTTCGACGAGTTGGGGACGTGGCGGAAGCAGCAGCGAAGTCCAATCGTCGGGGCGCCCCTGCTTCGGTGTGGCGGGGGCGGGAGGCGGCAGAAGACGCTCCTTGAATCTGATGTCCTCGTAATAGCGCGCCTTCTTCGCCCGGATCGGCGGCGTGCCCGCGACCATGACGATCTCGTCGCTCGGCGGAAGCTGCATGATTTCGCCGGGAGTCAGCAGCGGGCGCGCCGTCTCCGAGCGCGAGACCATCAGATGCCCGAGCCAGGGCGAGAGCCGATGTCCGGCATAGTTCTTCATCGCCTTCATCTCGGTCGCGGTGCCCAAAGCATCCGAAACGCGCTTGGCGGTACGCTCATCGTTGGTCGCGAAACTCACGCGGACGTGGCAGTTGTCGAGGATGGAGTTGTTCGCCCCGTAGGCCTTTTCGATCTGGTTCAGCGACTGCGCGATCAGGAAGCTTTTCAGCCCATAGCCGGCCATGAAGGCCAACGCCGATTCGAAGAAGTCCAGCCGCCCTAGGGCCGGGAACTCGTCCAGCATCAGGAGCAACCGGTGCCGCCCGGCTTTGGCCTGCAGATCCTCGGTCAGGCGGCGGCCGACCTGATTGAGGATCAGGCGGATCAGCGGCTTTGTCCGGTTGATGTCGGACGGGGGCACGACGAGATAGAGCGTCGTCGGCTGTTTGGCCGTCACGATGTCGGTGATGCGCCAGTCGCAGCGGCGCGTCACCTCGGCGACGACGGGATCGCGGTAAAGGCCGAGGAAGGACATGGCGGTGGACAACACGCCCGACCGCTCGTTGTCCGACTTGTTCAGGAGTTCGCGCGCGGCGCTGGCGATGACGGGATGCGGCCCGACCTCGCCGAGATGTGCCGTCTTCATCATCGCCGCGAGCGTCGACTCGATTGGGCGCTTGGGATCGGAGAGGAAAGCGGCAACGCCTGCCAGCGTCTTGTCCTCTTCGGCATAGAGGACATGGAGGATGGCGCCGACCAGAAGCGCATGACTGGTCTTCTCCCAATGGTTCCGTTTTTCGAGCGAGCCTTCTGGGTCGACCAGGATGTCCGCGATGTTCTGGACGTCGCGCACTTCCCACTCACCCCGGCGGACCTCCAGCAGTGGATTGTAGGCCGAAGACTTTGCGTTGGTCGGATCAAACAGCAGCACACGGCCATGCCGCGCGCGAAAGCCGGCCGTAAGCTGCCAGTTCTCGCCCTTGATGTCGTGAACGATGGCCGAGCCCGGCCAGGTCAGCAGCGATGGCACGACCAGGCCCACGCCCTTGCCGCTTCTCGTCGGCGCGAAGCACAGCACATGCTCCGGCCCGTCATGGCGAAGATAGTCACGATCGAGCTTGCCGAGCACCACGCCATCCGGGCCGAGAAGCCCGGCGGCTTTGACTTCTTCCGTCTCGGCCCAGCGAGCGGAACCATAGGTCTCGACCTTCTTGGCCTCACGCGCCCGCCAGACCGACATGCCGATGGCGACACCCACGGCGATGAAGCCGCCTGATGCGGCGATGAATGCGCCTTGGGTGAAGATGCCAGGCGCATAGGCGTCGTAGAAGTACCACCACCAGAAGAAGGCGGGCGGCAGGTAGAAGGGGAAGCCGAAGACCGTGAACCACGGCGGCCCAAGTTGCGCCTGAAAGCCGAGCTTCCATGCGACATATTCGGTGGCGCCCCAGGTGGTGGCGAGCACGATCAGAAAGACGGTGAGGATCTGGCCCCAGAGGATTTTGGTGGACGACATGGCGACGGTCCTTTCTTGGGAATGAAGGGTTAGAGGCCTAGCCCCCGTTTGCGGCCAAAGCTCCAATCCACGCCGCCGTCGTCGCGGGCGACGCCGGAGACATGGCGGCCGAGCTGCTTTTCGAGCGAAGGGGTCCAAGGCACGAGCTGGAAGCCAAGGCCGTCATCGATCATGGCAAAACGGCCGGAGGCGAGCGTGAGGCGGTTGCGATAGGTGCCAGCGACATATTCGCCGCTGCCTGCCCGGTTGAAGGGCTGGCCGGTCTCAGCGGCGAGCTTGTCGCCAGCCGCCTCCAGTTCCCGGCGGCGCAACGTGTCGATCAGGTTGCGGCCGAAGCTGATGCGCTGGCCTTGCCGCTCGGCAAGGCCCTGTTCGACTAGATGCTCGGCACGGGCGGACATGGCTTTCCGCACCTCGGCGCCGAAGCCGCCTTCGGAGAGCGCGACCGGCTCGCGTGCAATATTCTGCCGGTCGAGCCAGGTGGCGCCAGACGCCGTGACCTGAGCATCAACGTCGAGATCGGAGCGCACGGCGAGCGCGACGCGGCGCTGGCCACGCGCGTCATCGAACTTTCTGAGTTCGACGATCGAGCCCGGCGCGCTGTCGCCGGCCGCATCGAGGTCGGGCAACTTGATATGATGGGTGCGTCCGTCCACGCCATCCACCACGGCGTAGGCCGTGCCGTTCAGCTCGTCATCGAGACCGCGTTCGACCAGCCGTCCAACGACGGGCAGATCGAGGCTTTCGGCCGCCAGGACATAGTTGGTTGAGCCGCGGTCGATACCGCGCTCCGTCAGCGCCTTGTGCATCCGCTTTATTATGTCGCCACGTTCGCCCAGCTCGCGAAGCGTCTTCTCGGCTTCCGGCTTGATGAACCATTGCGCGTTACCGACCTGGCTGGCGAGACCGAGGGTTTCGAGCTTGCGCAGGCGCCCGACCTTCAGGGCATGGAACTCGTCGGGCTGCTGGCCTGGAACCGGCGCGAGGTCGATGATGCCGGTGTCGCGCCCGTCGCGAACAAGCTGACGGTCGAGCTGCGTCCAGCGTTCCGTTTCGATCTGCCGCTCGAGGGTGCGGCGGATCTCGAGATCGGTGCGTAGCCCCAGTTCCTGGGTGATGAGATCGCGCGCCCGATCGCGCATCCCTTCCTTGATGTAATCGCGCGCGATGACGAGGTCCTGGCCGTCGTCACGAACTCCGCGCACGATCAGATGGACATGCGGGTGCTCGGTGTTCCAGTGATCGACCGCCACCCAATCGAGCTGGGTATCGAGATCCTTTTCCATTTGCCCGACGAGATCGCGGGTGAAGGATTTGAGATCGGCCATCTCCAGCGCATCGTCGGGCGAAACGATGAAGCGGAAATGATGCCGGTCGTCCTGGTAGCGATCGGCGAAGGCGCCGGCATCCGCGTTTTCGCTTCCCGGCCCGAACAGGCGGGCCTTCTCCCCCTCGCGGGTCACGCCCTCTCGGCGCAGATAGTTGAGGTGCTGCGCCAGTGATGCGGCTCGGGCCGTATGGCGCACGACGCGCGCCTTGATGACGGCTCCGCGCGAGCGCGAAGTGATGAGGCGGTTCGCTTGGATGCTGGCGCGCTGGCCGTGCCCGAAACGCGAGCGGTTGCCGGGCACGATGCGGCCTGAGCGTGATACGCCGCCGCCAGCCTTCTTCGCCGCCGCCAGCGCCTGCGCGATGAAGGGCTTGGCCCGCTGTGCGCCCGACGAGCGGATGCGGCCCGGGCGGACACGGAATTCGCGCTCATCGGACATGGCGCGGCCCCGCAATGTGCCAAAGCTCGTGGAGATACAGCGGTTTAGGCTTGCGGCACACATTGCCGATGAAGGCCGCAAGGTGCGGATCCTTCCAGAAAACCCAGCAAAAACCACCAACCGACCGAAGCGCAATGTGCGCCCTTTTATCCTGCCCTCCTTCGGTCGTGTTGCCCGGTCCCGACCTCTGCGCCCGATATGCTGCGCCAGAGCCCGACAGGATACGAATGGGAGGCAATGCGGTCATGGGACCGGCCTTTCCGTAGGGCGCGGCACGAACAAGCCGCCGGACTGCGGCGCGATGGCAGAAACATCGCGCACGGCAACTGCTGTCGGTGCGTCGTTCGGTGGACGATCTGCCGACACGGAATTTGCAGCCGCTGCGCTTATCCGTTGCGCTACAAACAGCGGAGCGCGGGTCCAGGCGAGCGCCTCAACCGAGGCCACCATGACGGGGTTGACGGTTTCGCCGCCGTCGATGACCGGCGCGATGGCTGCGACATAGGCGCGGGTTTCTGCGGGCAGCGGGCGGCCGGAGAGCGAGGCTTCGTAGCGACCGGGACCGGCATTGTACGCAGCGAGAAACCCCGGGGAGCCGTAACGGTCGTAGAGTTCACGCAGATAAGCCGTGCCCGCCAGAATGTTGTCGCGCGGGTCATAGGGATCGCTGCCGAGCCTGTGCCGGACGCGCAGTTCCGCCCAGGTGTCGGGCATGATCTGCATCAGCCCCATCGCACCGGCCGAAGAGATTGCCTGGCGTTCGCCAGCGCTTTCGGCCCGCATGACGGCCCTGATCCATGCCGTCGGGATGCCGAAGCGCTGCGAGGCCTCCGCGATATAGGCGGCTTTGGGATCGACAGGCGCCGGACGTTGCACCGGTTCCGCCTGCGCCAGTGCGGAGGCCGTCCACGGGGCGGCGAAGATCAGGCCGGAAAGGAGAAGGAGGGCAGGACGGCGCATGACGTCAGTCTCTCCCGCCGCGCGCTTGCGGGCTGCTCCAGTGCAGCGACCATGCGTTACCGGCATCGTCGTTGCGGAACAGGTTGGCGCGGATCGGCTGCGGCAAAGCCGGATCGTCAATCAGCAAGACGACATATTCGCCCGCGCGTTCGCCGGTGCGCTTCCAGCCCGCTCGGATTTCCGGGCCGACCTCCGCTTTGCAGTCATCGCTGGCATGGATGCGGAAGTCCGGCGCGTTCTCGGCATCGGACAGCTCTGCCGAAACGATGACGATGTCGCGGAAGAGCGTGAACGTCTCGATGCGCCCGACGAAGCCTGTGGTCTCGCGCGTGAATTGACCAATCTGCGGCATGGCTGATTCCTGTGCGGTGGCGTTGGAAAACCATCGGGCGGACACCGCTCCCGCCGATGGGGAAGCGATCAGCGCGTGGCGGCACGCCAGATGAAACGACCGTCGCCGGCCTCGTCGGTGTAGAGCGGCGCCGCCTTGCCGATGACGGTGCGCGCCGGGATCGGGCCGAAGTAGCGGCCATCCAGGCTGTCGCGCACGTCAGGGTTCATCAGGAAGATGTCGCCGTCCGCGATGCGGCGGCAGCCCTGCCAGACAGGCAGATCGCGGCCTTGGCTATCGCGATCGAGGGCATCTCCGAGCGGCACGGCATTGACGGTCACGGCGTTGCCGGTGCGGCAAACCCGTTGACCGGGAAGCCCCATGACGCGCTTCATCAGCGGCACGTCGCGGCCGATATAGCCGCGCTCGACCATGAAGTCTGCGAGCGGCTTGTCTGGCGTGACGGCGACCAGATTGCCAATTTCCAGATGGCGCGGCGGATCGAGATCGTAAAGGCCGATCGGCACGCTGGCCGAGGCGTTCCAGACGAGGCGCAGCGGCGTCGGGATTAACGCGGCGATGGTGACGCCCATGACCGAGAAGTACGTCGCCATGACATAGCCGAAGCGGGTCATTGCTCGATCTCCCGCCGCTTCAGCCATGCCTGATGACGGTCTGCCGTGTACGCGCGCGGTTCATGACCGGCGCTCATCCGGTTGGCGACATGCCGCCAGTGATCGGGAGCAACCTCGCAAGCATCGATGCCGGCGGCTTCCACCGCGTCGATGTGGCGGAGCACCTGTTCGACCTTGGGCCAGCCCTCGATCTTGAGCAGGATGTCGCCGCCGGGACGCACGAAGGGCAGCGTCTGATAAGGCTCGCCCGGTTCAACGGCACGCACGATATCGATGCGCGAGATGATCGTACCGAAGTCGTTCGCCGCCCAACGGACAAAGGCGAAGATGCTGCCGGGCCGGTAGGAGAAGATACGCCGCCTGCGGTCGAGCACCTGTTCGCTCACCTCGCGGCCGAACCTGATCCAGTTCTCGATCCGCTTCTCGATATGCGTCAGTTCGACATGGGTAAGGCTGTCGGCGGAATGCGCGCGCGGCACCGGGCCGCCGCGCGCGGAGGGAACCGCGGCGCTGGTCATGGATGATCTCCTTCGGTTTGGGGGAATTCGCGCGCGAGCAGGCCGCGCAGCATGTCGGCGACGGTGATGCCCCGACGGAAGGCGGCGATCTTGATCCGGCCGCGCAGATCGGGCGTCACGTCGATCGTGAGCCGGGCAGTGAACCCGCTGGCCTCACCGTCGCGTGGTGGAGCGTCGGCCGCCTTGATCCAATGTTCGGGATCGGCCGGACGGGCAGCGAAGCCACGGCGGGTCGGGTGCTCGCTCATCGCGCGCGCCTCCCGATACGAAGCCGGTCGAGCTCGTCCGCCAGCGCTGCGATCTCGCGTGCGGCGGGCGTGTCGTCGTCGAGTTCCGAGACGAGGCGGCCGGACTGCGCTGCGGCGGCGAAGGCGATGCGCTGGCCGATGGTGTTGGAGAGCACCGGCGGATCGTGATCGGCCAGCGTCTCGGCCGTCTCGCGGGCGAGCACCGTGCGCGCACCGCAACGGTTCAGCACAAAGCGGGCGGCAAGCTCCGGACGGTAGATGCGCGCCTCGGTGACGAGCGCCAGCATTTCGGCCGAAGCCCAGCCGTCGAGTGGCGACGGCTGCACGGGGATCAGGACCAGGTCGGAGGCAAGCAGCGCCGAGCGCATCAGCGCGGCGACACGCGGCGGCCCGTCGATGACGACATGATCGGCGTCGCGTGCCAGTTCCGGCGCTTCCCGATGCAGCGTGTCGCGGGCGAGACCAACGACGCCGAACAGGCGCGGAAGGCCTTCACGGCTGCGTTGCTGCGACCAGTCCAGCGCCGAGCCTTGCGGGTCCGCGTCGATCAGGGTGACGCGCTGGCCTCGACGGGCCAGTTCCCCGGCGAGATTCAGCGCCAGCGTCGTCTTGCCGACACCGCCCTTTTGATTGAGCAGCGCGACGATCATGACGCGCTCCCGATCGTCGGCGAGCGGTTTTCCGCAATCGTAGAAACGACGGAATGCGTTAGAAGAATTCCATAGGAATTCTGGTTAGATAAGTTACGGGCGGCGCAAGCTTTTGATTCAAGGCGAGGAATCGACGATTCCGGTCCCCGATAGCACGAGGATCGGGTCCCCGATGGCACGATAGGTGCGGTCCCTGATAGCACGAGACTATTCACAGCTTATCCCCAGGGCGAGAGGTTGCGCGGCGACGGCGAAGCCGCGGCACGCCGAAGGGCGCCGGGTCGGTCGGAGCGAAGGAAAGGCGTTCGGGAAGACCTGACGGCTGCTCGATCACGAGCCGGTAGCCGGGCAACGGCTGGCGCCGGACGATGTCGCGCAGGTCGTAGGCGAAATGCTTCAGGGGCGAGAGTGAACCCGACTTGGCGTGCAGGTGGAGGAGATCGAAGCTCCAGCCATATTCCTGGCGGCCGCCATGCTTGCGCACGAGCCGATAGAGCCAGCGCTCAAGCCCGCCGGTCAGGTCGAAATAGGCCTGGTCGATGGTCAGCACGAGCGCGTCGTCGAGCACGGCGGCGTAGAACCAGTCGGGCAGAATCAGTTCGAGCCCGAGCGGACGGCCCCGATGGTCGGCCTTTTCCTTCCACTCGTTGATCCAGGAGAAGCGGTGCATCCGCCGCTCGGTTGGCTGGCGGATCGATGTCGCCACGGTGGTCGACTGAAGGCGATCGAGGGCTGCCTTGAGGCGATCGTAATCGCGCAAGCTGACGCCGCGGCCGATGAAGGTCAGGATTTCGTAGGGCGTCGTCGCCATCAAGCGCGACGGGCGCAGACCCAGATCGCGCGCCTCGACGATCTGGGACGCGGCCCAGATCAGCACGTCGGCATCCCAGATGGTCGCCATGCCGTGTTCGGCAACCGCTTCGACCCGGATGATGATCGACCCGGCCTTGAAGTCGATCGGCGCCAGGCGCTTCGACTTGGCGAGCGAGAAGAACGGATAGGCCATGAGGTCCTGGGCGTCGCGCGGCGCGAGGTCGCCGGGCAACGTCCGGAAGAGATCGAGTTGATCCCGCTCGCTGCTGTGACGGTGAAACGTCATGGCCGGACGCTCAGCGGGCGTATCGGCCGGCATGAGCCGGCTGCGTCGGCTCTTGCCGCTTGGCGGGCAGCACCGCGCCGCGCGGGTCGGAGGTCGAGGTGACGGCGCCGCGTTCGGCCCAGGCCTGCAGGTCATCGACCGCGTAGACGACCCGGCCGCCGAGTTTGCGGTAGGCCGGGCCGGTTCCGTAGGTCCGGTGCTTTTCGAGGGTTCGGGCTGACAGGCTGAGAAATTCGGCCGCCTCCTTGGTGCGCAGGAAGCGCGGCGGCAAAACGGCGAGATCGGGTCGCATGGATCGGGCCTCCGTGGGGTTCGTTAGAGCCGTCGGGGATCGGCGGCGGACGAAAAGCACGGTGGCGAAGAAGGCCCGGCAGGAGGGAGGGCGAAGATGGGAGGGCTAAATTCTCCCCCCTCCCGAAAAGGGAGAATTCGCTAGGATCGGCGGCGATGACGAAGAAGCTGACGATACCCGCCCTGAATCATGGCAAGGCCGTCGCGGACGAGATCCCTGACGGTGTCTCGCAGCGCGGAGGTTTTCCACGGCTGATCGGCGACGCGACGCGCGCCGAAGAGGGCCTCGGCAATTTCGCGGTAGCTTGCGCCGCTGGTCCGGCCATCGACGGCTTGCAGCATGTGGCGCGCGCGGCGCAATTGCTGGTCGGTCAGTCGGGTATCTTGTGGCACGGCGCGTCCATGAAGCGCCTTGACGAGGCGGCTGACCGCTTCGACACGATCAAGGCCGTCCGCGTCGAGGGGCACAAGAGCCGCCAGCGGCCGGGCTCCATCGACTCCAATCAGGCGGACCAGGCGCAGCGACTGCCCGTTGCCGAGATCATGGAGAAAATGCTCGCCGGTTTCGTCGCGGCGGGGCGCGTTCGGATCGAGCGCGTCGATGAAAATGTTGTCGGAGGGAAGGAGCGAGGGAACATCCGTCAGGATGACAACGCTGCTGTCTTCCTCTGGCGACCAGAAGACGGGGATCTCAACGGCGGTAAAAACAGGGTGGACAAGGAAATTGCAGGCCCCATCGCCGCCGCACAGCATTCACAAGCAACTCTGACTCATCCGCCCGGCCTTCGACCTTGGAATAGTCATGCTGATAGTCGCTGTTGCGCCTCAACCATTCCCAGGCGAGATCGGGCGCCACAAGGCGATCAATATAGTCGTAGTTCGGTGATGCTCTCCAGTTCGATATATCGGGAGTCATGTTACCTCCAGGCTCGCATCGTTCGTGCGTATCGCGGCCTGTGATGATTCCCGATTGCAATACCGGTCGGAAGCCCTGAGGGGTGCAACATGCGATGCCGTGACTGCATCGCAATTAATCAATGAAGATGGCCTTCGCGCACCAACAAGCGATAGCCGTGCTCCGTCATCCAGCGCGCGCGGGCCAGATGGGTATCATGGACATGGCGCGCACGTTCCGGCTCGTTCGTGGGGTCGAGGCCGAACAGGATCATGACGGCTTCGCGCCAGTCGGCGCCGTCCGTCGCCGCGTCGAGCAGGCGCAGATAGAGAACCATGTGCTTACGGTCATATGCCGTGAGCACCGCGCTTTCCGGCGGTTCGTCGAGAAAATCTATGTCCGTCATATTGTGCCCCAGTACCCATTTATAGCCGTTCTAAATCCCGGTGTTAACCATTGGATTTGGACGCGAAGCAGCGAGCATCGACACACATCAGGCGATGCGCCGCGTGTATCGCCTGTCAGTTCAAACGGGCAGAAATCACGAAGACTTGCGACTGTCGATTTTCGCACGGACGAGCATCACACCTTCACCCTGGTCGGAAGTGAGGAGAACGATGCCGTTGCCTTCAAAGGCCCGGCGAACCTGATCGCGCGTTGTTTCATACACCTCGAGGCCGTTTTCGGATTCGAGGCGCTTCAATGCGGTCAGTGATACTTGGGCCTTGTCAGCGAGCGTCTCCTGTGTCCAACCCAGCAACGCGCGTGCGGCCCGTGATTGTCGGGCGGTGATCATGCATGATCACCTCCCATCGGCACGGGCACGCGCGCCAGAACTACGACTATAATAGTCGTTCTTGAGGCTGTGAGCCAAGCTATTTCTGCTGATTGGCCAGCTTCAGCCGTCATTCTGGCTTGACTGATTCGGTTGCGGCGGCAGCGCTTCGGCCCCGCCCGGATTATCCGGGCGGGGCGGCTGCGGGTCTCAGTCGCCGTTGCGGCGGTTGGGGCGGGACCAGATCAGCGAATGGGTGTCGCCTTCCTCGTCGTCGAAGAGGTTGGCGTAGATCGGGGCGTTGAAGCTCGGGTCGTCGAGCTTGAGGCCCAGATAGTCGCGGCCTTCGCCCGAGCGCTTCGTCCAGGCGGCGCCGATCTCGGCGCGGCCAACCAGGACCCGGTGGCTGGGGGCGTTTTCGCCGGTGGAGCGCAGGTCGGGGACGATGCGCACGCCCTTGGCCTGGACGCTGAGGGTGACGATTTCGCCGGTGAATTCGTTCGAACCGATCTTCTTGAAGGTGCCGATGGTCGCCATTTTCAAATCTCCGTTTTCCGTTTTCGAGCCCGCACCATGCGGCCTCGATGGCGATCGGTTGGCCGGAGACGACCGACGACGCATCGCTTGCGACCGGAGCGAAGCGGAGGATGGCGCAGGAACGAGTTTCTTGCCTCGCGAGGAATGACGGCCTTGGCCGGCAGGGGAAGAAAGTAGGGACGCGCCATTGCGGCATAGGCGGTCGAGGCGAAGCCGCTCTTCGGCCAGATCAGCCCATTGAAGAGGCCGTTTGGAGCGGTCGGCGGACGGATGTCTCACGGAGATGATGGCGACCTGACGCGACTGGCGCGGAGACTGTCCGATCTCTCACCGGCTCATCCCTCCTTAGCGGCGGGCCGCATGTGCTTCTCCGCCGTCACGCCCTTCCGCATCACGAATGCCCACCATCACGTCATGATTGGTTGTGTCGGCCGTGGACACCGCTGGTCCAGGCGTATCAGCAGAATTCCAGCTTCTGGGCCTCTTGCGCGACACGCTGCCATCGCCGCCTTGCCACGTCTTCGACGACGAGGCGGGCGCGCGGATCAGCCGTTTGGTCTGGCGAACCATCGTATGGAGAAACGATCAGGCCCACATCGTGCCTTGACCGGCCGGGGCGGTGGCCGCCATGCCTGTGACCCGCATGAGTGCAGTGATGCCGACAGCGATCGCGCCGATGACGGAAAATGCGATCTGCCAGGTCTCCGACGGCATGGTGTGTTTCACGATGCCATGCGTGGCGAGATAGCCCGCCATCACTGCGGGCGCGACAAAGACCAGTGCGATCAGCAGCCGCGCCCACATGGGACGGACGATCACGAACAGGACCTGGCCGATGCTGAGCGTGAGCCCCGCGGCGACAATGCCGATGATGATCGCTCCGAGCCAACCCGCGCCGGTGTGCCAAGCCCAGGTTCCGACGCTCAGCCCTGCGAAGAAAGGAAGCGCGAAGACGGCGAGTGTGAACAGAAGCCAGCAGAAGAAGCCGATGGCTGCGATGGAAAGAAGAATGCCGAGAAAGATCATGGTGGTGTCTCCGTGAGGAAAGCTCTGACGGTCGCGCCTCCACCACCACCACGGCACGAAACAGAGAATAGCAAAAGATAACCGTCAGCGGGAGCGGAAACCGGCAAGGTTCTCGTCTCGGCCATGACGATCTTCGCCCCGTCATGGGGCGAAAGGATCGATCTCGCTGACGATTTCGGCGGCATCGCCGTCGTATTCGGCTGCGGGGGTGACCGAGAGCGTGCCGTCGCCGGCACGGAAGATGACGATGGCGGCCATGAGCGTTGCGGCGAGGCTGAAGGCGAAGGCTTGAGCGTCGTTGAGGGACATTGATCCGGCTCCTGCTTGAAGCGGAGGACCATCCCCCGCTGACAGGCGCCCGATGTGTCGGACTGAGTGCTGCAATCACCGCGAAGGTGAAACCGCAGCGGCGGCATGCCCGCATAGCCGACCCTTTACGGGTTGATGGCATCAAGCGATCAGTCGGACCAAGGATCAGCGCAGAAAAGCGGGGGGTGCGTCAGCCGGTCCGAAATGGTAGTCGATGAATATCTCAACAGCCCAAGTGCCAAGACTTCAGCCGGACGTCTCGCGCAGCGGAGGCGATAATCATGGCGGGGGAACAGTGGCGAGTGGATTTCATGTGCCCGACGGCAACGAGGCGCTTCGTGCCGACATCCCAGCAATCGTTGAATTGATCGAGCGAACGGCACGGTGGGTTCATCCGCACACTTTCCACGGGCTGCCGGTCTGGGCGCCGCACACGGCGCGAGGCCGCCCACTCTACGATGCCGGTTGGTCTCGCCGATACACGAACACTCGGAAGGCGACAGGCGTGACTGCCGAGAAGTTCGAGGGAAACGTGGCGGCACTGAACGCGCTTGTGGCCGCTCTCGACGTCGCGTCGCCTAAGCCGAAGAATTGGACCGTCTGCCACATCTGGGGATATGACGATCCGTCCTTCGCGCAGCGCAGTAGCGTCGTGCAGGACCCGCGCTACTTCTCATGTGTTGCGAACATGGTCTGGCTGCCCACTTCGCTGAAGGGCTTCACCGACACGCTTCCCGAGATCAAGGCAATGCTGCGGGTTTGTTCGTTCCATCTTTACGGATGGGCATGCGAGCATGAATCTGTGGGGACGCAGGCGGAACAAGTTCGGTCGGGCTGGATACCGTCAGATTATCCGAAGAGTTGGCCCGCACCCGACCGACCGGGCATTCTGCCACCGGGCACTGCTCCCTTCACATCGCGTATCGAACGCGAGATCGCGAAACGAAAATCGAAGGTGCGGTCTGATTTGGCCAATGCCGATTACCTCCACTACCCGAAAGCGGAAGTTGAGGAAGTGCTGAGGTTCTGGAAGATCGACCTGAGATAGGCGGCGCTCACGCGCCGCCGAACTTCCAGACCGGGATGCCGAGTTTCTTCGCTTTGTCGGCGAGGTTGTCGTTGATGCCGGTGCCTGGGAAGTGCATCACGCCCTTCGGCACGATGTCGAGCATCTCGTCGTTGCGCTTGAAGGGGGCGGCGCGACCATGCTTCGTCCAGTCGGGTGCGAAGCCGATCTGCGGTACGTTGCGATTATTCGCCCAGAGCGAGGCGATCTTTTCGGCGCCTTTCGGGGATTTGCCGTGGATCAGTACCATGTCTGGGTGCTTCTCGTGGACCTGATCGAGCTTGGCCCAGATCAGCCGGTGGTCATTGAAGTCGAGGCCACCGGTGACAACGATCTTTGGGCCGGGAGGGAGAAGGACTTCCTGCTCGGCGCGCTTCTTCGCCATGAGGAAGTCGCGGCTGTCGATCATCGCGGAGGTCAGGTTGCGATGGTTGACCTTTGAGCCGGTGCGAGGGAGCCAAGGCTTGCCGACATGGCGCTCGTAGTGTTCGGCGGCCTGATCGCGCATCAGTTCGAAAGCGTTCTGACGTTCGATGAGCGTCTTGCCCTCGGCGATCTGGCGTTCGAGTTCGACCGACTTCACCTCGCTGCCGTCCTGTTGCCGCTGTGAACGCTTCTGCGCCTGCTCGTTGTCGTCGAGTTCGCGGGTGATCCGGTCGGCGGCGCGGTGGAAGACGTTGACGGTTGACCAGAGGAGATCGTCGAGGTCGGGTTCGAGGCGCGTGTCCTCCAGGGTCGAGATCAGGGCGTCGAAGATGTCGGCGACAGCGCCCGCGACCTGGTTGCCGTCTGGCAGGAGGCGCTGGTCCGGCTCGTCGGCGAAGGGGCGGTAGCCGTGGAGCTGGAGTTCGTTGAGGACGTGGTCGGTTGGGGACGATTCGTGGTGGGGTTCGTAGTCGTCGTGCTCGATCATGGGATGCTCCTTTGGCTGGACCGCGACCGTCGCGGCCTTCATGGCGACGGAGCCCACGGGCGGAGCGGACCTGCACCCGGCGCGCGCGCCGGGCCGGAGCGAACGCGGAGGATGCCGGAGGCCGGCTATTTTGTGTCGCGATGGAAAGGCGGTTGATCCGGGGTCCCCACGCGACCTGTCGCGTGGGGTGGACGGCAGCCGCCGGAAAATAGTCGGCCGCAGGCATTGCCTGTCCGAACCGCTTGTGGGCCGATCGCCCTCTCGAAGGCCGAGGCGCGGTCCTCTCCAAGGGATCGTGCATCCATGCGAGCATGATGGCGGCCGCGCGCCGCCGCCGTTCAGCCGCCGATCTATGCCGCCAGCAGCATGAAGCGGGCGACGTCCTGCGGTGCGAGCTGCACCCGGATATGCGCCATCAGCGCGTCACGGCCGTAGGTGCGGAGATCCTCGTTGAAGTCCCCGAGCATGGGCGACAGGGCAATCGCCTCGATCCCGACCGCGTGCGCCCGTTCGATCAGCGTGTTCCTCGCACCGTCCCCGGCGCGATCATTGTCGCGGACGATATAGAGCCGGCGCAGCGCATCGTGGAACTGGATGGCGGCAAGGTGTGCCGCAGAGAGTGCCGCCGCCGTCGGCATGCCGGGCATGACCTCACGAGCCGATAGCACGCTTTCGATCCCTTCGCCGGCCGCCAGCACGTCGCCGGAGAGCCCGAAGCGGACCGCGTGCCCAAGAAGGTCGCCCATCGCCTTGCGCTGGATGTCGATTGGCGCCTTGTCTGAACCGTCGGGCGCGAGCCAGGTCCGATGCGCGCCGGTGATCTTGTCGGTGAAATCGGTGACGGCGGCGACCATGGCCGGCCAGGTCTCGGTCGGGCTGTGCTCGTCGGGCCGATAGTAGCACCGGGAATGGAAGCGCAGGCTTCCGCATCCGTGCAAAGCCGTAATGCCGCGTCCGCGCAAATACGCTTCCACGAGCGTCCCGCCGATCGGCTGGCACATCGCGATGAGCCGGTGTGCGGCTTCGGTCGACCCTGATGGTGCCGGCGTGCGCGCGTGCTGCCTCAGTTGCGGTTCGGGATCGGGCGGCGGCATGCTGAGGAACAGACGGGCCTCTTCGGCAACGTCGGCGAAGTCGATGAGGCCCAGCGAATCACGGATCACGTCGAGCAGGTCGCCATGCTCGCCAGTCGCGGCATCCGTCCATTTGCCAGCGGGGCCTTTGGCGGTGTCCTTGAGGCGCACGAACATGGATCGGCCGGGCGTGTTACGAACATCGCCAACCTGCCAATAGTTGCCCTGTCGGCGACCGGCAGGGAGATAGCGTTTGCATACCGCCTCAGCCTGCCGGCCGAGACGGGATGCGAGATCGGAAGCGTCGCGGCGGGCCATCACGGGGCCTCCCGCTCGCCGATGCGCGCCACCGGATAGGTGTCGAGCAGCTTGCCGAGCACCGCCGGTCCCGTGCTGTCGATCGGCACGAAGAACCGCAGCTTCCACGAGATAATCTCCGTGAAGAGGCCATAGGCGCGAAGGCGCTCGCGCATGGCTTCGGTGAAGCCGGAAAGCTCGATGCGGTTCGCGCCCATGACGCGCACGCGGCGAAGCTGAAGCCCTTCCGCCAGGTCGAGGATCGTCCGCCCGTCGATCAAAGCCGCATAGGCGTCGTTGGCCGATAGATTGGTCGTGCCGGTCGAAGCGGCGTTCGCGGCCCAGACTGGCGAGACGCGGCGGCCGATGATGCGCTCGCCATCGTCGGTCTGAAGCCGGTAAACGTGGGTGGACTCGTTCGGCAGACGTTTCCACACCGGCAGCAACAATCCGGCGACGATGTGAATTGTACTGTCGCTGAACGCGGGCACATCGGCGAGTTCGCGAGACCAAGCCGCGGCGAAGGTGTCGCGGTCGGCCTCCTGCCAATGGCTCTCTGCCATCGACTTCAACGAGGCATGGTGATGCTCCATAGGCCTGATCAGCCGAACACGACGTTCGATCTCGCCATCGTCGAGCATGAGCGACGGTGCGGAAATCTGCACGGCAGCGCGCCCGGATCGTTCGTTCACCAGCAGCTTCGCGCCACCATTATCAAGCCAGCCGAGCGCGTCGTCGAGCGAGAGCGGAAGATTGCGGGTCCGCTGGGCGATGGTCAGTAGCCGGGTCTGCGCACCCGAGGCCGGATGGGTGTAGATCGTCGTGCGATCGGTAACGACGAAGCTTTCCGCCGTCAGGGTTTCGAGGCCGACGTCATAGACGCCGCTCGTGATCGCGCTCGATACCTTTGCATCGAGAAGCTGTTCGAACGCGCTGAATAGAATGCCCTGCAACTCAATGGTGAGCGCCAGCAGCCGATTGAGGAAGGTCGTGATCGGCGGCAGCTCGTCTTTGATGCCGTTGTCGTCCATCAGCTTGAGGCCGGTGGCGGTCTCGAAGCGATGGAGCGAGCAGCCGTCGATCTTGCCGCGCACGATCAGGAGATAGAGCTGGCGCAGCGCATCGCGGGCGTAGCAGGACTCCAGATTGTCCTCGGGCCGGAACAGGCCCTGGCCGCCGGTCTGTCGCTGCCCACGCGTGATTGCGCCCAGCGTATCGAGCCGGCGCGCGATCGTGCTGAGAAAGCGCTTTTCCGCTTTCACGTCGGTCGCGATCGGGCGGAAGAGCGGTGGCTGCGCCTGGTTGGTCCGGTTGGTGCGGCCGAGGCCCTGGATGGCTGCGTCCGCCTTCCAGCCCGGTTCGAGCAGATAGTGGACTCGAAGGCGCTGATTCTTCGCCGACAGCTCCGCATGGTAGCTGCGGCCGGTGCCGCCGGCATCCGAGAACACGAGCACGCGCTTCAGGTCATCCATGAACGCGGCGGTCTCGGCGAGATTCGCGGACGGGGCGCGGTTCTCCACCGCGAGCCGGTCGCCTGCGGTGCCGCCACCCGGCTTGCGGACGATCCGCCGCGAGCGGCCCGTTACCTCGGCCACCATGTCGGTGCCGAACCGCTGAACGATCTGGTCGAGCGCGCCCGGCACGGGCGGGAGCGACGCGAGGCGTTCGATCAGCTCGTCGCGGTGCGCGACGGCTTCGCGGCTCTCGACGGGCTGGCCATCGCGATAGACTGGACGAGACGACAGATTGCCCTCGCCATCGCTGAACGGCTCATAGAGCTGCACCGGAAAGGAATGGGCGAGATAATCGAGAACGTATTCGCGCGGCGTGATGTCGACGCGCACGTCGTTCCATTCGTCGGTCGGGATCTCGGCCAGGCGTCGTTCCATCAGGGCTTCGCCGGTCGACACGATCTGCACGACGGCGGCATGGCCAGCCGCAAGGTCGCGCTCGATGGAACCGATGAGGGTCGGCGTCTTCATAGAAGTCAGCAGATGCCCGAAGAAGCGCTGCTTCGCGGATTCGAAGGCCGAGCGGGCTGCGGATTTCGCCTGCCGGTTCAGCGTCCCGGTCGAGCCGGTGATGTTGGCGGCCTCCATCGCGGCATCGAGGTGATTGTGGATGATGGCGAAGGCGCCGGCATAGGCATCGTAGATGCGGCGCTGTTCGTCGGTGAGCTGGTGTTCGACCAGCTCGTATTCCACGCCGTCGTAGGAGAGCGAGCGGGCGGTGTAGAGTCCAAGCGAACGCAGGTCGCGAGCCAGCACCTCCATCGCTGCAACGCCGCCGCCCTCGATGGCCTCCACGAATTCCGCACGCGTTGCGAAGGGGAAGTCGTCGCCGCCCCAGAGGCCGAGCCGCTGGGCATAGGCGAGATTATGAACGGTGGTCGCGCCGGTGGCGGAGACATAGACGACGCGCGCGTTCGGCAGGGCATGCTGTAGCCTCAAGCCTGCACGTCCCTGCTGCGAGGCGGCGACGTCGCCGCGTTCTCCCTTGCCGCCGCCGGCGTTCTGCATCGCATGGCTCTCGTCAAAGATGATCACTCCGTCGAAATCGGAGCCCAACCATTCAACGATCTGACGGACGCGCGAAACCTTCTCGCCACGGTCATCGGAGCGTAGCGTGGCGTAGGTCGCAAATAGGACGCCTTCCGACACCGTAATGGGCTTGCCCTGCGGGAACCGCGACAGCGGTGTGACCAGCAGGCGCTCCATGCCAAGTGCCGCCCAGTCGCGCTGCGCGTCCTCGATCAGCTTATCGGACTTGCTGATCCAGACAGCCTTGCGCCGGCCCTGGAGCCAGTTGTCGAGGATGACGCCGGCCGCCTGGCGGCCTTTGCCGGCTCCGGTGCCGTCGCCAAGCATGAAGCCGCGACGGAAGCGAACGGTGTCGGCCGCATCGGCGGGCGCGGCTTTCACGACGTCAAAGGTCTTATCGACCGTCCACGATCCGGCGAGATAATCGCTGTGCGCCTCGCCGGCATAGATCACCGTCTCGAGCTGGGCATCGGACAGCATGCTGAGGATGTTCACCGGCAGCGTCGGCCGATAGCTAGGCCTCGGCGGCGCGATGCTCGCCATGGCGGCGGATTGGACGAGCTTCGTTGGGTGGGCCTGAGAGCCGGGAATGCGGATCGATTGCAATCCGTATTCTTCATAGATCGCTTCGGTCAGGTGCGCGCCCTCTGCCGGCGCCCAGTCCACGGTCTCATAGGCGAGCGGAATACCGTCGGGATCGCTGGCCGGCGCTGGGCGTGCGTAAGCGGCACGGGCGAGATAGCTGCGCGCCGTCTTCGGCACCGTGACGACGTGCGGAGCGGAAGCCGCCGGGAGGGTGACAGGCAGCCGAAACGGAACGTCCCGCCCGATCCAGTCGAGCAATATCGCAACATCGGGGGCTGTGCCTGCCGATGCTGGTAGCATGGCCGGATCGGCAGCGGGCACCTTATCGATGACGGTCAGCCTAGTGGGAAACGTGGTGCCGTGCTCGGCATAGACCGAGCCGGCGATTGCCGCGGAGAACACGACAGTGCTCCGTTTCTGCAGGCGCTCGAACGCATCGCGCCAGTCAGGCGTGTCCGGCCCGACATTGGCTCCGGTGATCGCCACGAGCCGACCACCGGGCGCGAGCCGGTTCAGGGCCGAGGTGATGTGGCGAAAGCCGGCGTCGGCAACGCGGCCGGAGACATTGGCCATGGCCGAGAATGGCGGATTCATGATGACGACGGAGGGAGTGGCGGCAGGGGCAAGGTGATCGTCGATCTGCGCGGCGTCGAACCGCGTGACAGTGACGGCCGGAAAGAGCGAAGCGAGGAGATCGGCGCGAAGGTCGGCCAATTCGTTGAGGATCAGCGATCCGCCAACCATTGATGCGAGAATGGCGAGCAGGCCAGTGCCGGCCGAAGGCTCCAGCACGATGTCGTCCGGCGTGATCGCCGCCGCCGTCACCACAGCGAGGCCAAGCGGCACTGGTGTCGAGAATTGCTGGAGCCCCTGAGATTCCTCGGATCGGCGAGTATGGGTGGGCAAAAGCGCCGCGACTTTCGCCAGCGTGGAGAGCCGTGCCGCCGGAGATACGGATTTGCGGAAAAGTGCGCGTCCGTATTTACGCAGAAACAGGACGGCGGCAACCTCGCAGGCTTCGTAGGCGGCCTTCCAATCCCATGCGCCAGCGGAATCGGAAGCGCAGAACGCGGTTTCCATCACCGCACGCAGCAGCGGCGTATCGATGCGCTCACCGCGTTCGAGATGGAGGAGCAGGTTCTGGGCTGCCGACAGGATGGCAGGCCCACGGGCGACGGGCGCGGCCGGAGCGGCCACGGATAAAAAGACAGTCATCGGGAGATCCTCGGGAGAGCGTGAACGGACAAGCCCGGCCGGCGCTCTCTCTCGAACCGCCCGGACTCATTCCGTCCCGGCGGGCCTCTCACTCTCGAAGGCGGGCATGAAAAAAGCGCCCAGCCGCGAGGCGGGGCGCTTTGACGATCGGGTGAAAGGCGCTGGCTCTCTCAACTATGATGGCGCTTCGGGCCGCACGAAACAGCCCGGATCGTCAGGATCGGGCGGCAGATAGGCGTCATAGGGATTGTCGTCGGCGAGATGGCCGAAGGGGGTGAAGACATAATCTCCGCTATCGCGCCCAACGGCGCAGATGACATAGCGATGGGCGCCGGTCTCGGCGTCGAGGCATTCCATGAGCGCGAGATTGCCATCCGCCGCCGCGCGCAGCAACGTCTGGAAATTGCACCTAGCATGGTCGGGGATGCTCATGTCCGTTCTCCATCGCCAGAGAAAAGCTCGGCAAGCCAGCCATCGGTGTAAGTCCAGTCGACGGTCTCGCCCGTGGCGAGATCAAGGACATGCGCGCCGCCGCCGAAACCATTGAGCCGAGGTTTCGAGCAGGTGTTGGCGTATTGGAAGCCCCAGCGGCCGGTGAGACCGAATTCCACAGCGCACCGTTTGACGAACTGGATCAGCCGCTCGGGATCGCCTGTGACGTCATCGCGCATCCAGAGGTTCGTGCCGCCATGTTCGGGCTGGATCGAGAGCAGGAACCCGTCTGAAGGCGGTTCCTCCGAGACGCCTTCCTCCGACAGGCCGGTGTAGATATCGAGCGCACGAGCGGCATTCTGAGGCGTGCCGACATCGAGCAGGCACGAGAAATGAGTGAAGTAGTCGGCCATGTCAGGCTCCTGAAACGAAAGGAGCCCGGCGCGATGGCCGGGCTCGATGAGAGGGGAATGGGGCGGAGCGGCTGGAGCCACCCCGCCTCCTGTGATCATTCGGCCGCGATGGCGTGGACTTCGTCGTCCTCGTCCGCGGTGACGTCTTCATCCTCGTCGCCCTCGGTGAGGAAGGCCGGCAGGTCGGCCCCGTCATCCTCAGCACCCGCGTCGACGTCGGGCGTGGCGGTTTCGGCCTCGGCTGCCAGGCGCAGGGGCTCCGGGAGCCAACTGGTGTCGGCCAGCAGGCGCTCGGCTTCCCGTGCCATGTCACCCTTCTTTAGATGGTCGATGAGCTGCGCGGCCTGCTCGCCCGCACCCTCGCGTACCGCTTCGAGGATGCGCGGCTTGGTGACCCGGCCGAGATAGTTGCCGACCGTGGGCCGCCAGCCGACCTCGACCATGTCGAGACCGGTCGCGCGCGCCAGCCGGTCAGCTTGGGCGAGCCGCATGTCCAGCATGTGCTGCGAGACGCCGTTGCCGCCATAGGGGTTGGGCTTCTCGTAGAGGGCGTTGACGCCATAGCTGACGCAATGGGCGAGTAGCGCCATGCGGCTGGTATCGTCGAGCCCGGCCAGCCAGTCCCACAGTGCCTGGTCTTCGGCGGGGATGTCGCCTGCCCAGGCCTCGGCACGCGCCTGCACCGTGCGGGCCGACGGGCTGTCCTTCAGCCCCTCGTCCTGCACGGGGAAGAAGATGTGATTGACGCTCGCTTCAAGCGCCCCCTTGTACATGCGGTGCTGGAAGGTGTCGGAGACCAGCTTGTGCAGCAACGCCGTCATCGCGATATGCGGATTGTCGGCCAACGCATTGCGTAGCGCCAATGTCCGGTGTGCGGTCAGCTCGGTGACCAGACGGTCGGGCAGCGGCCTGATCGCCTCTTCCTCCTCGTCCTCGCCGTCCGCAGGTTCACCGCCGATGGTGATGACGGCGCGCTGCACGCGCGGATCATCCTGATCATGCGCCTCAAAGCCGGCATCGCCATCCTCGATGTCGTCCGCTGGTTCGGGCGCCTCGTCCTCGGGGCGGACATAGCCGCGTTCGATGTCGAGCCGGCCGTCATTGCCGATGCTGACGAAGACTCCGGCGCGGGCGATGTCGGCGAATTCGAAACGGATGGGACGCTCGTCGAAGGCCGCAAGGGCGGCCTCGATCTCGCCGAGACGCTGATCGACCTCTTCCGGCAGCTCGTCAGCGCCTTCATACTCGGCTTCGAGCTTCTGATATTCAGCGTTCAGGGCTGCGATCGTCGCCTGTTCGTCGGTGGTCAGGTCGAGCGGCTCGCCTTCCAGCGCCCGCAGGCCATGGGTCGCGCCATAGGGGAAGCTGACGGCGACCTCGATCCACTTCCAGCCTTCGGCTACAATCGTGTCGGCTTCGGCCTTCAGCTTCTCGGCGACCAGCCGGTCGAGCAGCGCCACGTCCTGCAGCCAGCCGCCATCGTCGGACTGAAACAGGTCGCGCATGATGATGCCGCCGGCCACCTCATAGGCGTCGAGGCCGACGAAAACGGCGCGCTTGTCGGAGGCCCGGACCGTGGTCTCGGTCAGCATCCGGCGGATCTGATACGGCTCTTTCGACCAGGAATCCTTCACGACATCCCAGACCTGCTGCTGGCGGTCATGGTCGCCGGAAACCGTGAAGGCCATGAGCTGCTCCAGCGTCATGCCGTCCTCGGCATAGATGTCGAGCAGCGCCGGCGAGACAGAGGCAAGCCGGAGCCGCTGCTTCACGACCTGGGCCGACACGAAGAAGGCGGCGGCGATCTCTTCCTCGGTCATGCCTTTGGCGCGCATGTCCTGAAAGGCCCGGAACTGGTCGAGAGGATGCAGCGGGGCGCGTTCGATATTCTCGGCAAGCGAGACTTCCTCGGCGAGGATCGCACCATCACGCTCGCGCACGACACAGGGCACCGGTGTAGTCTTGGCGAGGCGCTTCTGCTTCACCAGCATCTCGAGCGCGCGGAAGCGGCGGCCGCCGGCCGGCACCTCGAACATGCCGGTCTCGTTGCCCTCGGCATCAATGACCGGAAAGACGCTGATGCTCTGGATCAGGCCGCGACGGGCGATCGAGGCCGCCAGGTCCTCGATCGAGATACCGGCCTTGACGCGGCGGACGTTGGACTGGCTGAGCACCAGCTTGTTGAAGGGGATGTCGCGCGAGGACGATAGGGTGATCTTCTGAACGGCAGTAGCCATCGGGATTTACTCCGCGACGGGCGGCCGGGAGCCTCTCTCTCGACCTCCAACCCGTCACGAAGCGAAGCGCCGCCCTCTTCCTCTAAAGGGGGGCAGCGCCACGGTCAGGGAATTGAGATACGGAGAAGCGTAGAGCCGGAGATACGGAAAACCACATCCCCGGCGTTGCGGTTGTCAGGCTGCTCGGTCGAGCAGCTTCTTGGCCTTGCCCTCCATATCGAGGCGGGCATCTTGATGCGGCTTGTCGCGTGCGACGGCGGTAATGCCCTGCACGAAATCGAAGATGCTCTCGGGCGGGCGGCCTTCCTCAGCCAGCACCGTGTCGATGATCTTGCCCGTCTCGGCCTTGGAGAAACCTCGACGACGCAGGAAATCGGTGCGGTCCTCGTCTGTCCTAGCAACGATCCGCTCGCGGGCCGCCTTGATGCCGTTGACGAAAGGCATGGGCGAGGAGTTCGCGAAGTTCAGCAACGCCGGCGCTGCCTCATGCGCAAAGCGGTTGGCGGCATATTTGCTGTGGCGGATGGTGATTTCCTCGAAATCCTCCACGCCCCACAAATTGCGATTCTGGCAGACCGCGCGCAGATAGAAGCTCGCCATGCCGAGGGTCTTGGCGCCGACCTCAGAATTCCAGCAGTAGAAGCCCCGGAAATAAAGGTCGGGCGATCCGTCTGGCAGTCGGCCGGCCTCAATCGGATTCAGGTCGTCGACCAGGAACAGGAAGACGTCGCGATCCGAAGCGTAGAGCGTCGTCGTATCTTTGGTGATATCGACGCGCGGATTGTAGACGCCGGTCGACCAGTCCAGCACGCCCGGCACCTTCCAACGTGTGTCGCCTGTGCCGTTGCCAGCGATGCGCTGTACCGCCTGGACCAGTTCGTGATCGAAGATGCGGCCATAGTCCGGGCCGGTGACGGCGCGCAGCTCGACGCGCCCATCGTCGGTTTCGAACGTTTTGATCTGCTCGGCCCGGTTGGAGCTCAGGCCATATTGCAGATTGATGCCGGCAAGCGCGGCGGGGAGCTGCCGCAGATAGGCGGCGGGCGCGCCGACCAGGCTGGCGAGCTGACCGAAAGACCAGTGCGTCGGCGAGACGGGTGCGTCGGCGGCGGGGAACATGAGCGCCAGCCGCTCCGGATCGTTGCGATTGGCCTCGACATGGATCAGTGCGCTTTCCACCACGCGTGTCCGGCTGCGATCGGCGCGGTCGCGGACCGATCGCGCCAACTCGGACAGCGACAGGTAGCGCTCGTCGGCCGGGCGCGAGAACCATTCGGACGAGACGCGGCCGATCCGCTCGCCACGGCTGACATCCACCTTGTAACCGCCGCTCGTGTCACGGCGCGCATCGAGTACTTGCATGTTCATGGACCAATCTCCACGACGGGCGCGGGAGCCTCTCTCCCAGCTATTCACCCGTCACGGAAACAAGTCCGCTCTCTCACTCTGGGGGCGTTGCGGGGATCTCCCCGCTCGAAGGGGTCGGCCGAGACCCAAGGCTCGGACGCAGGGGAAGACCTTCCCCACCTTCTGGTCACAAATATCGAACCGAAACGCTCGCGCTGCCGGGGCACTGGCTAGAAATCTTGACTAATAGCTTAATTTGTCATATATGACCGTTTGTTTGCGGCATTCCATCAAATATGGACGATTGATATGGGTTCTCCCAAGGCGAAACCAGCACTGGAACGGCTGGGCCAGGATATCCGCCACGCGCGTCTGCGGCGTGGCATCGCCGTGGCGGATCTCGCCGTGCGTGCGGGAACCTCGCCAAGCTCTATCGCCCGCCTTGAACGGGGTGATCCGGGCGTTGCGATCGGAACGCTTGCCGACGTTCTCGTTGTGCTCGGCCTTCTGGAGCGGCTCGCTGACCTGGTCGATATCCGCAAGGACGATCTGGGGCTGGCGCTGGCAGCGGAGCACGGACCGCGCAGGGGCCGCTCCTTCGCGGCAAGGCTGAAAAAGCAGAAGGCTCAGACGGAGGAGACGCAGGATCGACAGGACGTTGTGGACCCTGACGGGGCCTCCTTCTGATGGCCGATTTCGTCGCCCATGTCGCGCTTGGCGAAGGCCGGACATCGGTGGGCCAGTTGCGTTTCACCCATAACGGGCCACGGCAATTCTCGACCTTCACTTATGATGCGGAATGGATCGAAAACCCGCGCGCCTTCGCCATACAGCCCGATTTCCCTCTTGAGGCCGGCCCTTTCCACACTTCGGGACAGCCCGGCAACATGCGCGATGCATTGGCCGGCGTTTTCGCCGATGCGTCTCCGGACAGTTGGGGACGCAGGCTGCTCGAACGCGCCTATGGCAATGGTCTCAACGAATTCGAGTATCTGACGCTTTCCGACGATGCCTGTCGGCAAGGCGCGTTGCGCTTTCTGGATGACAAGGGCGAAGTCATTCGCGGCAAGGCCGCCGACGCCGTTCCCCGTCTGGTCGATCTCGAAACCATCACGGGGATTGCGCGCGCCTATGAGCAAGGCAAGGAAATCTCGCCCGAGGAAATGCAGGCGCTGGCCGGCGCGGGCGGCTCCGGCGGCGCGCGCCCTAAAGCCAATGTCAGGGACGGCGATGTGCTGTGGCTGGCGAAGTTCACCTCGGTCCACGATCAACAGCCAATCGAGCGCGTCGAGGTCGCGACGCTGCGCTTGGCGGCGGCCTGCGGTATCCGCACGCCCGAGACACGGTTGGAACTATCGGACACGCCGTTTCCAGTCGCACTGGTCCAGCGGTTCGACCGACGTGGGGCCGCACGGATTCCGTACATCTCCGCGCGCACCGCGCTCGGCAAGACGGGCGTGGGGCTGGGTTCCTATACGGAGATCGTCGATTTCATGCGGGCTTATTCGTCCGATCCTTCTGACGATTTCCGCGAACTCTATCGGCGTCTGATCTTCACGATCCTCGTGTCCAACAAGGATGATCATCTCAAGAACCATGGCTTCCTCTATGTGGGGGCGGGTCGGTGGCGCTTGTCGCCGGTATTCGACGTGAACCCGGCGCCGGATCGCAACCCGCATCTCGAGACGGCAATCCTCGAGGGCGGGGCCCATGACCGCTCGGTTAACCTCGCTCTAGAGGCCTGCGCGTTTTTCGAGATTGCCGAGGCCGAGGCACGGGAGATCATCCGAACCATGGCGCAGCGGATCTCGGACGGATGGCGGGAAGTCTTCAGACAGGTGGGCGTTTCTGGCGCGCTGGCGCGTGACTATGAGGCTGCTTTCGTCGGTGACGAGATGGAAACGGCGCGCAGTCTTTGAGTCATATTTGACCAATTATTGGCGATTATCGGTCAAATATGTTTTATCCCGATCACCGATCCGCCTCGGGGAGGAACCCGAGAACCATGAAGCGGGACACCGTAATCAAGGCTTCAAAAACGCGTGCGTTGATATCGCCATGGTTCTATCGGCCGCCCATGGCGGTCGGCCTTCTTCCGAACGATCTCCGCCGAAAGCACGTCGTCGATTCGCGCGCGTGCTGCGTCCTCTTTCAAGCCCAACGCTTGCCGTTTTTCAAAGTCGTGCTCCCACAACAGCGCCTCCTGGCATTCGAGGACCGCGGCCCTTTCGGCGAGGACTTTGGGATGCGTGTGCAGCCAACGTACAAAGGCGACCGCACCTGGCGTTCGCTGCCAAAGGTCGCCACACTGATCTAGATAGCTGCGAGCCGTCTCCGGTTCGGCAAGGTTCGAGCCGTGCCAAATCGCAAGCGCCGCCGGCTCTGGGTTCCCTGACAACATCTCTGCGATATAGCCGTTCGCGACAAAACCATGGCGCAGCTTGGTCGCGGCAGAGATGGGGTCACCGGCCTTCAGGTGCAACAGGGCATGCTCATAATGATAAGGCGGATAGTGTGGGGCTTCATCCGTGAAGATGCGCTCGGCCTTTGCCGTTTCACCGACGCGCAGATATTCCGGACCAATCAGGTAGCGGATGCCCTGGTTGTCGTTCGGATTCCAGGCGAGCATCTTCTCCATCAGTCGTAGAGCGTCCTTGCGCTGGCCAAGCCGGAGATGCGTCAGGACGACGCCATGTGCCGCGCGCAGAAAGGGGCGGTTTTCGAGGAAGCCCCATTCGATCGAACCGGCGTAGCTGGGGGGGATCGCGCGCTCACCCACTTCCAGACCCTGAAGGCAGGCTTGCAGTGCAAGCTTGGGCTTGCCTTCTTCCATGAGCGCATAGCCCAGATGGGCATGGCCGTCGATGAAGTGGGGGTGCCGTTCGACCAGCGCCTTCAGCGTCTTGACGTACTTTGCAGGCGCGAGCGACCCGCCATCGCGCTGCTCAAGCGCGTCATCCAGTTCCTCGACGATCCGATCATAGTCATCGCCATGGCGGAAAACACCGCCGTCATCGAAGACTTCGAGTGTCAGCATGCCCTATCTCCTGTCCTGCCCTTTCTGCGGGCATATGCGTTGCGAGCGATTGCCATGCTCTTGGATTGAGCGAATCGACATCCCAGATACTGCAGAAGGATTTCTTGGGAGGACTATATTTTGGCAGACTATCTCGTCACTTATGATTTCAAGGACAGCGCGTCGAAGCAATGGGAAGAGTTCGTCAAATGCGCCGAGCTGGAAGGTTTTATCTATGTATATAACGTTGGCGAAGAACTCGCGCGGCTGACCAACACGACGCTGTGGGGCGAGTTTGAAAACAAAACGGCTGCAAAGGCCGCCTTCGAGAGAGCGCAAGCTGCCGCAGGAAAGAAAATTGGGCGGACCATTACACTCGAAAAGCGGGTCATCACGAAAATGGCGGACGTTTTCGTCAGGTCAGACAAGAAAAAGAAACCAGACTCTCGTTGGACGAAATCAACATCGTTCGAGACGTGCCGCGCCCATCAGAAGAACGATCCATTTTTCGCGTATTGAGATTAAATTAATTGATTTGGTTCGCTAATGAAAGTGGCTCCGATATCGGATTTATTAGATCTTCTTGGCTCATTTTATTCGGCTATCAACGAAAACTCGCTTGAAATGCCGTCGCAGTCAGCGAGACGTGGGCATCCAGTGGCGGGTGTAACTCGAACGCTCTTGGCTCGCGAGAGAAGTTCCACAGGCGGAAAAGGCACCACTCCGAGCGCCTATGGTCGGCAACCGAGAGTTCGTTCCGCGTGATTTCAAAGGGAGTACGTTCCCAGCCATTGGTGGTTTTGACCTCAATGAGGCGCGATCGGCCATCGGGAGTGAAACTCTCGATATCGTATCCGAGGCCATCCCCATCTTCGTTCGCTACCCAGCGTATCTTCCGGGCGAGGTCATTGCGACCTGCGCCGAGCAAAACTGCGCGTTCGTGCTCCAATACGCGTTCTTCACCAGCTCGCCCCAGCGCACGATTGCGTTGGTCTCTTCCCGCAACATCGAATTTTCGGGCGATATGAAGCGTCTGCTCCAATTCTTGCGGGGGCGGCTGATTGGAATGTGTGGGCGGAGGTCCGATCCAAATAGACGAAGGCTCACTCAGTGAAGGCCGGGACGACCTGTCCGGCTTCCGGGCTATCCAGTTTGGGTTGCGGGCAAGCCAGCGCACTACCGCGTCGACTAGAGATGCCTGGAAATGGAAGGCGGGCTTGTAGCCTGGAATCCAATCCTCGCCCAGGCCCTTCAGTACCGCGCTGATGTTTTGGTGCTTGAACTCGATGGACTTTCGAGATCGGCCGATTTTCTCCAACATTCGCCGATTATGCTCAGACTTGCTATAGGGGCATCCTGCGATATCATCGGCCAGCATCGTGAAATAATCCACGACGATCAGATCATTCTCTTCGTCGGTCCAAGGTCCTGTCGACATTCCACAAATACTAAAGGTACGAGAGCTAACCGTCAGGCGCTTTCACGTACATCCACGCCTATCGTGGAGACGCATGACGTGTGTAGGACGGGCGGATGCGGAGGACGCATCAAAAGTGCAAATGGAATTACCGCATCGTTGTCATTTCCCCCTCAACGGCACCGAGTGCGAGGCGAAGGTTTTCATACATCCATCCCGCCTTCTTATCCGAGGTCATCAGGCCCTCGTAATATGTGCCGTACACGGCAAAGCTTAGGTCGATGAGATCATTTCGCGTTCGTTCAAGCCGCTTTTGCGGCTGATTTCCATTCCTGATCCACCAGAGAAGGTAGATGACGAGCGCAAGGGCATAACGGTAGAGATAGGTATGCGTTTTATGTTCATCGAACGCCGACGGAGCGGAACGATGCCGTCCTCCATCCGACAACGTCTCCCATATCTGGTCGGCGGCTCCAAAAATCGAGGAAAACATTTCCGGAGTAAATCGCGAGTTCTGCCTGATGATACGAAGGTGCTGGGCTTTGAACATTTGCTCCGACATCTCTGGCAGAGAGGTCATTATGTCCTGAGCACCTTCGAGCATGCCAGGAAGAGAATTCACAGCGCCGTCCCATAGGCGATCCAATTGATCCCGAATCGCAGGCTCGTTTCGACTGGGGCCATTCAGTATATTGACCATTTCTCGAATGCTATCTGCCGCATCCCCATACTGCATCAAAGGCAGCATCGCTGGCATCCTGGGATCTATTTCTGCGATATCCCGTCCGGACTTTAAAACAACGATCTGTTCGGGAAAATCACCGATCACGGAAAGGGCTGATGCAACTGCTTCGATTGATCTCTGCTTGTAAATTTCAAACCAAGCGAAATCAGGCAGAACCGCGAAATTGGTAGACGAGGTATCGAGAAAGTGCCGGAGATATTCCGACTGCAGCATGTTGCTGTCGATGACCAGGCGCTGAATCACTGCGATGGCTCCGATACCGATTTGGCTAAGTAGATCTGATTACCTTTGTTTCGATCAGTGCAAACATATGATCACGCAAATTGGATGGAGTTGATCCGCCAGTCAGCAGAACACCTGCCTCCATGTTCTTTTCTAGTGCGTGTCCCGTCAAATTGGCACTCGTCAAGAATGCAATGGTGCTGTCCGCGACGGCCACCTTCGCGTGGACACGACCGTTGGTGAATGGATGCGGGCGATCGGTCCAGACATATAGCCGGGCCGAGGGAACAGCATTTCTCATCGTCGCCACCGGATCGACGAGCAAACTGCCCCCTTGGGTCAAAGAAGCCTCGACGAGAATACGGGTATCGACGCCTCGATCGATGGCGTCGTTGAGAGCGGCAACGACGGAAGGAACATCGTAGGCTACGAAGCTCACGATAAAAACCTCTCGCTTCGCCTGTCGAATGAGATCCAAAAGCACCTGGTCGGTACGACGGGTCGCGACGAATGGCGTCGTTGGCCCGGTCCACACGAGTTCAACGTTATGATCTCGCTGTGTCTGTTGCCTGGTATGAGCCGCTCCCAGCAGCATTCCTGCCAGGATGTCGCCGGTCAACGCGGTGTCCCGCCAAGCCATCATTACCGCGCCCAACGCAGATCGGGCGGCGGGCGTGCCAACGACTTCCTGGAGATTTTGCTCGCCATCAGAAGGGTGCGTGCCACGCAGTCGGGACGCAATTGCTTCGATCTTCGATGGCGACACCAAGGCCACGAGTTTCGTGACCGCGTTCAAGAGCGGATCCATCATGAGTTCCGGAAGAATGCTGCGTTGGGATTTTCAAGCGTGGGAACCACCAACGCGCGGTCCAGATGCCGATTGCCCCTTTCGCACGATGTTTCCGAGACAAAGGAGCAGGCATGGCAGGAGGCGCCATGCAGCGACTGGTCTTTGCTCGGATCGTGCTCGGAGCACAGCGGATCGGAAGCGCAGACATGGGCGCGGTCCAAGGCCTGGCGAAGCAACCTCCCTAGGTTTTCTGGTTTGCCCAATTCGACCAAACCGCCGAGCGTTCCGTCGGAATCTGCGGCGGCGGTATAAATCAGAATTCCAGCTTGTTCTTTTTCGCCGTCGACTTCTCCATATATCCGTTCACGGATGCTGGCGGCATTGTATCCGCACTCGAGAGCCAGTTCCCTGATCAGCATGTGGGCCAAAGTGTGTAGAAACACGTATCGCACGCCGGGATAGCCCTCTCTCGGGTCGAGATTCCGTTTTTGGCGCCATCCACGATGCCCCGTTCGCAAACGAGCATCGACATCTTTCACCGCATCTTGCTCAGCCCAAGCGTCCAGGGCGTCGGCGTCGAAGCGCACGAAGATTCCCTCGCCGTGAACTTGCGTCGCCGGCACCCAATCGGGAGCCGCGCGCCCCAGCGGAGCGCGTGGTGCCGCATCGTCACCCGATCCTTCGTCCGGGGATTCGACGCGGGTGAAACCGAGCAAGGCATTGACCTCGCGCAACCGCTCCAACAGCAGGACGCGCGTGATCGCGGTTTCGAAGCCTTTCGGGATGCCCACCTTCTTGCTCATGAAATGCGGATAGTCGGTCGGCGGATCATCCGCCGTCAGAACCTGCCATTCCGGTTCCTTGAGGTCACTTTGATCGATATCCGCGCCACCATTCCGATGGGCTTCTATGGCGGCCCAGATCTGTTCGCTAGTGAACTGTTCGATGCCAGAGAGCTGGGCCGTTTTCTTTAGCGTCTTGACCACGAAACCGACTTCGTCGACCGAGGAAACATCTTCGAAGAAGGTCCAGCCATCGCCGACGAGCTGCGCCAAGGGACTTCCTGTTTGAGGAATGGCGAGAACCGACAACGTGACAGGGAACCAGCCGTTGGTCGCGCCGAGAAGGATCGCCCGAGGATCTTCGGGGCAGTCATCATCGAACCGATCGATATGGGGATGCCTTCCGCGGCAGGCGGGGAGGTTGTCTCTACCTGCCTGGCCGAAGGCCTGTGCCATGTTTTTCGCGGCACCACAGGCATCGCATTTGACCCAGAGATTTTCGGTTTGCAGCGATGCTCCGCTTTCGAAGAAGCGTAATGTTCCACGGCAATCGTCAAGGCCGCCATGAACGAACCAATGCCACGGAAAATCATCCAGATGCCCTGCGCGGCAGGCCATCAGGAAGCGAGCCGGCACCGCATCGGCGTCTTTGGCACGCTGGTCGTTGTTCGAGCCCCGGCATCCTTCATGCACGAAGCGTGTCAGCTCCGGCCGGTATCGGTTTTCTTTCAGCTTGAACAAGCCGGCGTCGAATGGTGACAGCAAACCGCATTTCACGCACCGCAGCCATCGGGGAAACGGTTTCACCGGAACACCGATCAGCGCCGCGGGCGAGAATGGATCGACGACATCGCGATCGCCGAGTGGCGGCATGCGTAGCGATTCCACTTGGGGGCCGAGAACGCTTCGGACGTTCGCCAGCAACCGTGCCTCTTGTATGGGCTGGCATCTGTCTCTTTCCCAACGGTCGATCCCCATGGTGACGACCGATAGATTGGGTAAGTCGATGAGAGCGCCGGGACCGTAAGTCCACAACAGCTGGCTCGGACGGATTTCACCTACGGGCGTCTTGCTCATGCGTCACCCCCATCGGCCGGAGTGACACGGGCTCGCCAGGCGGGATCATTCGTCGAGCGCGCGTCTTCCATCACCAACCTCACGCCGGGTTCGACCTCCCGCATCGACATCGGAACGGTCCAGTCCGTCCAAGGCTTCACGCCGGGATTCTCCAAAAGGGGATAGGCCGTCGGGCCTGCCCCATATTTCTGATAGACGAGCGTGCGACCTCCAACGCCGGCCTCTTTCGCCCAATCGTCGGCGCGGTGCTTCAGCTCTCGTTCGGTCAAGGCCTTCTTCGCCGAGTCTTCCGTGACCTCCCAGGTTCGTTCGGACACGACGCCGATCGTCGTCATCATCTCCGGTCGGCTCGGACTGTTCATCGCGCCCGCACCCGTGTTGGGCGCGAAAGGATCGTAGCTGTTTCGCATGATCGACAGCATCGCGCCCGTGAGACCACGATCCAGCGCACGCGGGGAAAATGGTGTCACGGATTGAGCCTCGACGTGCTGATAGAAGGTCGCGTGGTAGTGTTCGAACGTCTCGTAATGGGAGAGGTCGCGCGGGCGTGCCCAAGTGAGCACGGTGGCGACCAGGCCAGGTGGAGAGCGGCCGACGCGGCTGGTCGCCTGGATATACTCCGCCGTTCCTTTCGGCTGGCCATTGACGACCATCACGCCGAGACGGTTCACGTCCACGCCGACCGACAGCATATTGGTGGCCAGAACGACGTCGATCGGACGCGGATCGCCGAGAGCCCTGTTCTCAGCCCATTCACCCGTCTTGGGATCGAGCGTCCCATTGAACGGTACTTCGAGCTGATCGAGATAGCGCGGGATGTCGTGACTGGAGACGCGGGAGGTGAGTTCCCGAACGTCATCGACGCGACGTTGTGACAGCCCCGGACGGTCGACCAAGCTCATGTTCACACGGAAGGAGCGCGTCTGCACGTCGTCCTCGGCGAGACGCTTCATCCCGCCCAACTCGCGCAGCGAATTGAAATAGCCGACGAGCGTCATGTAGGGATCTGCGACCGGGCCGAAGCGATCGAAGAGAGCCTGTGCGGCGGTGAGGAAGGCCGTATAGGTTCGGATCAGAACGGCTGGCCTCGAACTGCCGGGCGCGCAGATGCCCATGTAGCGGCGACCGGGTTTCTCGCCGATGGGGCGCTGAACCGAAAAGAAATTGTCCTCCACGTCGAGGCCGGTGGGCGGAAAGACCGAGATGCGACGCATGAATACGTTACGCACCTGGTCTTCGGCTCGCCGGACCGTGGCCGTCGATGCCACCACCTTCGGCCGGACCTTCGTATCTCCGAGTACCCAAGAACTCAGCTCGTCGACGGCGCTCTCATAGAGACCGACCATGGTGCCAAGCGGGCCGCTGATGAGGTGAAACTCATCCTGGATGATGAGGTCGGGAGGCCGGACGGCGGCGCGCACCGGCTTCACCCTCGCGGCGGGATAGGCGCCGCGTGCGCGGTGCCCGGTGCCGCAGTCGTGGCCCGGCCAGAGCAAGCCGTGACGTTCACATTCTTCATCGACCCGGCCGAAGAGAGTCCGCACTTCCGGCCGCCAGGCCATCATGGCGAACTTGTCCACGGTGGCGATCATCATCGTCGGAGGACGATGATAAATTTCCTCATCGACCACTTTCACGGGCAAGCCGGGATGCGGAAGGCCGCCGGAGCCGGCCCGTGAAAATTCGCAGGTGCCGAGTTTGTCGCTGCAATGGATGAGCGTTCGGCCGGCTATCCGATCGACCTCAATGTCGCGACCCGGCGAGATTTCGGAACCGCACCACGGGCAGCTCGTCAGTTGCGCGGGCGACGCGATACCGGATTTATTCCGGTCGCCATTCCGCAGCGCCTCGATTGCTTGGTGAGCGTCGGCGGTTCGGCCTGGCGTCACCCGATTGCCGACCCACAACCCCAACGAGAAGGGCTCCTTGCCCCAAAGCTTCTCATCGGCGCGCCGGATCACTTCCATTGCGCACAAGAGAGCCGTGGCGCGTTGGAACTGTTGCAGAGTCAGCAGGCGCAGCGTGTACCGCATGATGACTGCCAAGCCGCGGGAGGCATCGAGGCCGCCGAGATCGTCCTTCAATCGGCGCATCGCCATGGCAAAGGCCGCTACGCCCAGATAGGCTTCGGTCTTGCCACCGCCGGTCGGGAACCAGAGGAGATCGGCGAAGGCTTCCGCCGGTTTCGTCCGATCGGAATGCGCGGGGTCGGCGAGAGATGGCACCGACAATAGGAGGAAAGCCAACTGGAAAGGGCGCCAGGATCGATTCTTTGGGATGTCGAGCTGCGTGACACCGGCCGCCTCGCCGCGCCTGCGTTTGAGTGCATAGAGGCTCCGGACACGCTGGAGCGCCATCGACTTGTTGGCGAAGCGGAACGCCGATAGCGCCGCGGCGTCGGCAAAAAGCGTGTCCATTCCCTCGCGCAGGCGGCGCAAGGTTTCCTCGCAACGGGCGATCACGTCCTTTCCAGGGTCATCGAAGCCCGTGATCTCGGTTTTCAGCCGTGTTCTCTGCTCCCCGATCCAGACGGCATAGTCGTCGACCAGGCACGACAGGGCATTGCGCAATTGCTGCGGTTCCATCTCCGCGAGCCGCCCCATGTCGAGCCACCCCTCATCGACCATACGGCGCATGGCCGGCCGGTCGTCCGGATCAAGGCCCGGTGTTTCAGTGACGGCGACCTCATAGCGCGGGATGATTTCCGTGCGGAGGTGCGAAGCCTTTGCAGAGTCGCCCGACGTCGTGTCGGCATGGACGGAGACGCCGTGGCCGACGGCGAACTCGAGTCGGTTGCGATAGATCAGGGCGAGGCGATCACGTTCCGGGTCATCCACGACGATTTCGTTAGAAGGACGTCGTCTGAAGATCGACGAATCTGCAGCGCCTTCGGGCGCGGCCACCGAGATTTCTGGTTGGAACAGCCAAGCGCGATCCTTGTTGTCGTCAGGCTCCAACTGGCCGTTCACGAGGAATAGAGTGACGAGGTGCTCCCCTTGGGCGTTTGTGCGGATCGTCCCTTGAAGCCTCACTTCAGGCTGGTCACGATCCGGCGTCGCCGGTCGTATCGGCCCATCCCTCAGCGGCAGGGGAACGACGCCACCGCACGGGATTCGCCGCCACACCTTGACCTTGGCTTCTTCTTCCCGGCCGGTCGCCCGGTTCTTGCGGGTCTTGACGACATCGTGCTCATCGCCCGGAACACGCTCATAGCGTCCCCACCGGACATCCGCGGCCAGCGCCTCTACGCCCGGCGCGACGCAGAAGGTGAACCCCATGCTCGACGGGACGAGTGACTGATTGTTCGTGG